>CADCTA010000097.1 GCA_902805675.1 uncultured Chthoniobacterales bacterium
ATTGTAACAGGCAGCGCCGATTCCGTTTCCGCGGTCGGGATGTAGGAACCGGTCACAACGACGCGTTCGGTCGTTGCAGCGCCGGCGGCCGCGTTGCTGTCAGCCGCCGCGTCGACGATGGCTGAGTCTGTCGGGGTCCCGGCACCACTTGCCACTGCGGGCGTTGGGCCGGCTGCTGCGGGAGTCGGAGCAGTTCCGCCCACTTGGGCGAAGGCGCTCGACGCCATCAGGAAAGGTACTCCGACGCCAGCTGCAAGAGCGGCGCGCAGAGAACCGAGCTTAGTAAGCACGTTTCGAATCATTAGTTTCTCCATTGGTTGGGTTAGGTTTTACTGACGGCGAGAGTGATACCGCCCCGCGTTCAAACGCCGTGAGGACTTTCGCCCCATGAATCCGGACACTTCTCGCTTGCGCGGCGTCGGGAAGGATGTGCCCGCTGTACGGAATGAAACGCGGCCGTGCGGTGATCGCAGGAGATCGCTGGCACGCGAACGTCGACCCGACCGCCCTGCCGGTGCAGATCGGTAAACGGTGCGGAGCCTCAACAGCGAAGTCCGGTCACGTCGACCGGCGCGCCACCTCTAAAGGGCGAAGGGCAACTTCGCCGCCGCGAGCACCTGATCGAAACGAGGATCGCTGCGCAGCTCATCCCACATCGGGCTGAGTTGCAGGGCGCCGTAGCTTGGCCCGAATGGGAGCTTCACCAGGTCGCCCAGGAGTTTGAGTGCACCTTCGTGATCTCCAGTCCACGCCAGCACCTGTGCCAGGCTCAATGCGTTTTGGGTCCAGCCCACCGCGTCCTGCGCAATCGGGCGCGACTCCGTGGCACGATGCGCTTCACGCAACGCATCTTGCCCGCGACCGAGTCCGGCATAAGTGGTTGCGAGTGCGCTCAGCAGCCCGGTGTCATCCGGACGTTTGTCCAAGGCCGAGACCAGCCTGACTCTCGCCTCCTCGAACGCCGCAGCTGCTTCTTCGCTTCGGCCCGCGGTGCGGGCGATGTTGGCCACCAGAATCCAATAAAACGGCATCTTCTTCGTCTCGGGCCCTACCTTGTTGATCAACTCTTGCGCCGCGACGAAATCCCTTCGCAGAAAGCGAAGCCACAAGCGCTCGAACTCGTAGTCGATCTTCTGCTCAGGAGGAATGGCATCAAGCGCTCGCTGTGCCGCTTCTACGTCACCGCGGGCAAGCTCCACGTCCTTCTTGAGGAGCCAAAGACCCGCGGTGGCGTGCGATGGCAGGCGATCGATCGCCGCATTCACCACTCTCTCGGATTCCGCATACTTTCTGAGGGCGATAAGTGTACGAGCAAGGTTGTACGCGAGGCCCGGATTCTGTGGATCGAGCTCCTCTGCTTTTTCGCTGTCGCGAATTGCTTCGCTCCACAAGCCACGACGGCGCTCGACGAGTCCGGCCAGGGTGTAGAACTCTACCTCGTGTGGCCCCGAGGAGCGCATTGCCGAGAGCTGTTCGTAAGCCCCACGAAAATCATCTAGTCCGTGGTAGAGATAACGAGCGAAGGCCAGCCGCGCATCCTCCGAGTTCGGTTCGAGCCGCAACGCCGCATCCACCGCTTCTTTCGCCGCCGTCAGGTCTTTCTCTGAATGCTCCTCACCGAACTTGTAAATGTACAGGCGCGCCTCGCTCAGCAGGCAGTAGGCACGCGTGAATTTTGCATCCACCGCGATCGCGCTCTCCAGCATCTTCGCCGCCTCGAGGCGGGCCTGAGTTGCGCCGGATCCACGCGCGCCGTTCATGGCCGCGCGCGCGCGGAGGTAGAAGTCGTAGGCCCGCAGATCCTCGGTCGGCCGTCTCGATAGCGCCGCACGTTCTCCGGTCGACAGCGTCGTGCGAAGCTGCGCCACGATCGTCTGCGCGAGCTCGCTTTGCAGCCCGAAGATGTCTTCGATTTTGCGGTCGTAGTGATTCGCCCAAACCTGACTGCTCGTCGCCGTGTCGATCAGCTGCGCATTGACCCGGACACGATCCCCGGACATCTGCACGGTGCCTTCCAGCACGCTTCCGACGCCGAGCTCCCGCCCGATGTCTTTCATGTTCCTCGTCGCACCGCGGTACGCTGCTACTCCGCTGCGGCTAATAACCTTTAGCCCTCTTACTTTGCCTAAGTCAGTTAGGATGTTGTCCTGGATGCCATCCGCGAAGTAGGACGGCTGGCTGTCAGCGCCTAAGTTGTCGAAGGGCAGGATAGCGATGCTCTTGCGCGGATCGGACGCGGCGACCGCGTCGCTTGCCACGCCTGGAGAAGGAGCAGTCGGCTTGCTTTCCTCACGGCTCCAGAAGACGAATGAGAGCCAAGCTAACAATAGGAGGGCTAGACCAGCCGCAACTGCACGGCCAGCAACATGCGAGAACGCTTTCGCCCGATCTCCTGTTCCGGTAGCAGACGCGAGCACCGGCCGCTGCTTCTCATACCGGCGCACCTCTGCGGCGAATGCCGCGACCGTCCCGTAACGCGTCGCTGGATCCTTCCGCAGCGCTTTCATCACGATTGTATCAAGACTGCCGCGTAGAACGCGCGCGCTTTGCGGGTTCGCAGTTACCTTGCTCGGCGGCGGTGGTTCTTCTTCGCGGATGACGCGAGCTACTTCGTCGCGCGAAGGATTCGTCGTACTGAACCGATGCGGCTTCTGCCCGCTCAACATCTCGTAGAGCAAAGCGCCGAGCGCATAGACATCGCTTGCCTGGGTAACTGGACGCCCGTCCGTCTGCTCTGGTGAGGCACAAATCGGTGTCAGGCGTTCTTCACCCGCGGCGGTGATCTCGGTCGAGTCCGCTGTCGGCGTCAGGATCTTCGCGATTCCAAAGTCTAACAACTTCGGCTCTCCATTGCTGGTGACGAGGATGTTGCTTGGCTTCAGGTCGCGATGGATCACCTGACTGCCATGCGCAACTTCCACCGCCGCGCAGATCTTCAGGAAAACCGCGACGGTCTCGCCGACTGAAAGCTCACGTTCTCGCACGAAGCGCGTGACCGGCGCTCCGGCCACATACTCCATCACCACGTAAGGGAGGCCATCGTCTGTCGTGCCCGCATCGAGCAGCCGCGCGATGTTCGGGTGATCCAGCCGCGCGAGGATGTGCCGCTCGGAGGCAAAACGCCGCAACACTTCTTCTGTGTCGGTGCCACGCTTGAGGACTTTGATTGCGACCTGCTTCTCGAATTGTCCATCGGCACGATCCGCCAAATAGACCGCGCCCATCCCTCCGCGACCTAACTCTCGTGTGACGACGTATGCTCCGATACGCCGGCCCGCCGGCGACGGCTCGTCCTGCCACAGCCGCGCGGTGGCGTGTTCCGCACACTCTTCCAGTGGATCTGTCGGGTCGTTTGCTTGCGTTTCGGCTTCATTGACGAGCGAAACAGCTTCCGCGAGCAAGGCCGCGTCGTTCGCGCAGCGGGTTTGCACCAGGGCGATTCGCGCTGCGGGCGTGGGCTGCTCGAGCGCGTCGGCGAGGATGTCCTTCACCCGTTGCCAACGCTCCGGATCTAAGGCGCTTTGCCGGTCGCCGGGATTGCTTCGCATGGTTTTATTCAGATCGTCCTTGGCTACGAGCCGGCCGCGAGCTCGCGACGCAGCCAGACTTTGGCGGTCGTCCATTCCCTTTTCACGGTTGCAGGCGAAATCCCGAGCAGGTCCGCAATCTCTTCGATGACCAGCCCGCCGAAAAAGCGCAGCTCAACGATTTGCGCCTGCCGCGCATCTAAAGCTTCCAAGGCGTCGAGCGCGTCGTTCAGCACCGTCAAATCGACCTTGCGACTGTCGTAGAACTCAAGCGTGAGAGTCTCCCGATCACCGCCACCGCGCTTCAGACGATTTCGTGCGACGGCGTGGTTAATCAGAGTCTGGCGCATGACGCGGGCAAAGATGCCGACGACGTGCTGTGGATTCTGCCACTCGATGCCAGCGTCACTCCGCAGTCGCAGGTAGGCCTCATGCACGAGCGCGGTGGGCTGGAGCGTATGCGTGACACGCTCGCCGCGGAGGTAAGCGGCCGCCAGGCGCCGCAACTCCTCGTACACATCCGGGATCATCTCGCTCATCGAAGCGGGATCCGCTTGCGGTGTTGCTTGCGGCTCCGGCTCCACACTCCCAGACACATGCGCAAGCTTCAGCTGTGTCCCTCCCATCGCGCTCTGACTCTACCGTATCGGGCAATGAAGCTCCAGTAAGCGTGGTGCGGACCAGACGATTCCGGACGTGCGCGCAGGGCAGCAGTCGCCGCCTTCGACGCGACTCTCCGGGGAACGCAATGCAGTAGCCGCCGGGCTCCCTCGCGCGGCTTCGAAAAAGAAAGTCCGTTTTCGTGATCCGTTTTAGCGGGAGCCGTTGCCTTACCGAGTGTGAAGAACTTTTGCAAAGCGCCCCTTCGCTCGGACGGCCGGAGCGGCATACCACCGTGCGCCGAGACCACGGCATCGCCATGAGCTACGCCTCGAAAAGAGTAGCCGCCGCGCCGCCGAAAGTGATCGGCTTCCTCGGCTTCGACGGAGTGACAACCCTCGATCTGACGGGTGCGCTGGAGGCATTCGCAATCGCCCGCCTCGATCGGGAGGACGAACGGCAGCGCTGCTACGAGCCGCTCATCATCGGTGTCTCGCGCAAGACCTTCGAATCGCGCTCCGGTGTCACCTTCAAGACAAAGCACACCCTCGACACGGCGCCTGCGCTCGACAGCATCGTCATCCCCGGAGGAGTCGGTCTGCGCGCGGGCGAAACGATGGAGACGATTGCCGCTTGGTTAGGGGAACGCGCACCGGCTACGCGACGGATTGCGTCGGTTTGCGCCGGCATTTATCCATTCGCCCGCACGGGCCTTCTCGACGGACGCGCGGTCACCACTCACTGGCGTTATGCAGGCGACGTGGCGCGAGCGTTCCCGCGGTTGCACATGAATCCGGCAGCGTCGTTCCTCGGCGACGGGACGCGCTACACATGTGGCGGCGGCACCGCCGCCATCGAGATGAGCCTCGCGATGATCGAGGAGGATTACGGTTCGCGCACTGCACTGGGGGTTGCGCGCGAACTCGTGATGAGCCTCCGGCCGGCGGGGAATGAGCGACGAGTCGATGTCTCTGCGCATGCATCGGATGTGCATGAGCGGCTGGCGGAGTTGCCTGGCTGGATCACAAGCCGCCTGGGGGAGAAACTCTCGATCGAGGTGCTGGCGGAACGCGCCTGCGTCTGTCCGCGCCATTTTAGCCGGCTCTTCAAGAAGACATTCCGGACAACACCCGCGGGTTTTGTCGAACAGCTACGCATCGGTGAAGCCGAACGACGATTGGCGACAAGCCGAACGAGTATTGAGAGCATCGCGGCGTCCGTCGGTTTCAAAAGCGCGGAGGTGTTCCGCCGCGCCTTTGAGCGGCGGCTCGGCCAGACGCCGAGCCGGTTCCAACGCGAGTCGCAGCGGAATGCAAAGCAGTCGATGGCCGACGGCCGGGACGGCAGCACGACCGAATGATGACGCCAAAGCGCATCGGGCTGGTTGGTTTCGACCGTGTCACCGGGCTGCATCTCGTCGGCACCGCGGAGGCGTTCGCTGCCGCAGCGCTCGACGACGGGTATGGGGGGCGAATCCCCTGCTACTCCGTCACGACGGTCGGCCTCGACGGCAACCGCTTTCAGGCGGAATCAGGTGTCGCATTCACCGCCAGCGCTGATCTGCAAAACGCTCCCGAGTTCGACACCATCATCATCGCCGGTGGCAGTGGCATCCAGGCGCCGGGAGTGAGCGGGGCGATCGCGGCCTGGCTCCTGCGGCGAATGGCCACGACGGCACGCATCGGGGCAGTCTGCACCGGAGTCTATGGGCTCGCGCCGACCGGATTGCTCGACGGCCACGAGGTCACTGTGCACTGGCGCGCTGCGAGCGATCTGGCGCGGCGCTATCCTCGCCTCCGAGTGAACCACAAGAAGCCTCTGGTGCAGGCCGGCGCTTACTACACATCGAGCGGTCTCAGCGCCGGCATCAATCTCTCGCTCGCCATGATCCGGGAGGACTACGGGCCCCATGTGGCGCAGGCCGTCGGACGCGACCTGGCGCTGTATCGCGCCGCCGACGATCCGCAGGATGTCGCTACGCCGGACGCGCCGGATACTTATGCAATGGATCGCTTTGCAGACGTCGCCAGCTGGATCGTTCGCAACTTGGACTCGGATCTCTCGGTCGAGGCGCTCGCCCGCAGAGCCTGCATCTGCCCGAGCCACTTCAGCAAGGCATTCAAGAGCGTCTTCGGAGCGCCCCCGAGCGAGTTCGTCGAGAACCTCCGCCTCAACGAAGCACGTCGTCGCCTGTCGCAGCGGCAGAAAACACTGCGCAGCGTCGCTGCCTCTGTTGGTTTCAAGAACGGCGCCGCTTTCCAGCGCGCCTTTGAGCGGCGGTTCGGCACCGTCCCAGGCCGCTGCCTCGACGAAGCACGGACCGGGCCCGCACGAACGCACCGCAACCGGCAAGCCGAAGACGCTGCAACGCCGACGATGGGGGCGGCGGCCGCAGCATCGGGATGCACCTCCGGGTCAACGGCGTCAGCCGCGCCGCTGACGTGACGAACCCCTACGCAAACGGCGCCAGCGTTGCGGTGGAAATCGGCGAGGGTGCAAGCAGCGATACGACGGTGCAATTGAACGGCGCGGTATTTTCAACGACATTCTCGCCGCTAGCTTGGTCTTGGACGGCTGACTAAATTCGACCTCAGAGCGCGCACTGGCGCTTTGGTCACCGCGCCACCGTGCACGACATCGCGATCGGCTGGCGCTCCGCGATCAGAGAAGATGGCGCTCTGCACGTCGTTGTCGCCCGACACAATTTGTTTCTGCCACCGCGACGGTTTTTGCCGCCACTCGCTGCGGCGAGTCTGGCGGGCGGAGCAACGCCGTACAACCGCGGCGTGGTGCATGGCGACGGATTGTACTAGAACGGAGTCGCATGATCATGCGGGCAGCAGAATGCCAACACGGAGCGGGTGAGCGGGTATCACAGCGGAGGTTTGGAGGCGTTATTCGCGGCACGAATCCATGCGGGTAGCCGATACGCTCGTTGCGGTGGCTTTCCGATAAAACCGCACGGCCCAGCTTGCGCGCGACGATGTGCTCGCCCACCGGCAGCGGATTTTGGCATAGCTGAAGCCGCCGCAACGGCTGACGCAGCAACGCGATCTTCTCCGCAAGATGACAAGGCGCAGGCACCGCAGCACCGCAGGTGAGTTGCTGAAAAATGCAGGGCGGACCACAGATGTCCCACCCCCTGTGTGAGCCTTGTCGTATGCAATCAGATGACGCGGCCGAGCCAGTCGAGTGGGATGTCCAGGAACTGAAACGTAGTGTCGACGAATGGGCAGGCATCGCTGCGCAGATTATCGAGCGACTGCACGACACAGTTGCGTGCGCCGGATCGGAGAACTGGCGCCCGCACTTCGGACAGATCGTTGTCGTGGTGGAGCGGTTTCGCGATCTCTGCCGTCGCGAGTCCGCTCAACTCGGCTGCTGGAGGGCCGACGGGCTTTACGCCGACGAGGCATACGAGCAGGTCTGGGACGCAGCAGACCAGCTCGTAAAATGGCTGAACCGAATGATGCAGCAGTGATTTTATCACCTCCGACAGGTTCCGCGGCGGGCCGGGATCGTTACTGATTTGGCAATGCCGCCGCACTGCTCGGCCTTCACGATCCGTGAAACGCGCAATCACGTGCCAAGAAAGCGCATCGCGGTTGAGCTCGGCGTCCCTCCGATTGCGGTCGCTGAGTGCATGCACACTCGGCCCAGCGTCAATGGTCCGTTTGCACCTTCGTGATACGCGGTTCGTCATCACGGGATGTCGACCTGCAGCAAGCCATGCTGAAGGGGGTTGGTGTTGCTGCGGTCGTGGCGGGAGACAAAGGGGCGTAGGGTCTCGCGTGGCGGTGAAGGCGTCCGCATTCACGAAGCCGGCGCGAAGGACGCGGGAAATCCGTTCTGCGTAGGCGCCACTCAGCCGCGTGACCCGTTGCCACCCGGAAGGGGCAGCGCGCCTCAGGCGCGCTGTGCGACTCGGCGGATGGTCGAGCGCCGAAGTCCTTGCTGAGTTCAGGCGACGCACAGCAGGCGTTCGCTAAACGCCCCAACCCGTACGCATGGCGAAGCAACGCGTGTCTGTTCAAAATGAAGGTGTGCGTCTGTGACAGTGCTAAGCAGGCTGCGGCGGAGGTGGCGTGCGACCTCTAAGGCGCGTCGAGGCTGCTCTGTCACGCTGCGCTGCTGCTGCCCTGCCACGGCTCCAATCCGGTCGAACGAACTGGACCGATGCCAAAAATCTCCATCGTCTACGCGACCCTAGGATGACTGTCCGGTGCGATCCCGCTGGCGACCCACCGGTCGAAGCGCCAGATCGGTTGAACGCGCTGAGTCGGTCGAACTCCGTCGGTTTGGTTGAACTGCAGCACATCGTTGAAGTGTGACGCTGCATCGAGGCACTACGATCACGAAGCCTTGCCATCGCATCCGGTTGCTGAATCGGCACCCTGCAGGCGCAGTCGTGGGGTGCCCAGGAGGCATGACCTCCGCAGCCAGCACAGCGGAGAAGTCGCCTGTCAGCAGTCGTGCGCGCATCAGCATCGGCTCCGTTGCGGCTCCGCAGCCTCGTCTCCCGCAAAGGCATTCAGGTTCTTCCGCGACGACCTCCGCCGTGACAGGCGCGGTGCTTCCCTGCTCAGACACCGACTTCGCTTCTGACACGCGGAAAGCAACCGAGCTGGCTGCGTCCAGCCACGCGAAAGTTCAGCGGATGGCACTGCCGCTGCTTGGGGCGCGATTCTTCCCGAATCCAGCTGCCGCACCGTGCCGCCGCGGCATCTAAGTTTTTGTGCAAACTTCTGACCAACCCCCGCTACGAGGGAGAAAACACCCGGCGCTTCCCAGAAAGATTATGGAAAATGCAACAGGCATGAAAATTGTTATGGACGATGAGAATCAATTATGACAATTATCAAATCAACAAGAGATCGGACCAGACTGCAGGTAGTTGCAGAAAGAGAAGATCGCCAGCAACCAAACCGCACGGAGAGAGAAACAACATGATCAACGCCAAATTCACCATCGCTTTACTCGGCGCAGCTGCACTGCTCGCCACCAACGCCAGCGCAGTCGTCGTCGACCTCGAACGGAACAACGAAGGCACCGCCGGCGGCGGACCTACCTCGGAGAGAATGGCTCTCTTCCAGTTCACCGCTCAGCAGCCGACCGGCACCGGTGTGATCGATCCTTTCCTCACCATCCAGGCGGAAGGCACCGAGCAGGGCTACAATACCTCGGCAGAGAACCCTCCGTTCGACGTCAAGCGTCAGCCGAATTTCACCCGCGACATCCAGTTCTCGGATCTCCAGAAGACGACGGTGATGCTGAACGGCGTCTCCTACTTCCAGATCCTTCTGGACGTGAACGAGCCGAACGGCGCCAAGTCGATCATCACGCTCGACGAGCTCCAGATCTACACCTCGGCGCAGGGCAGCCAGTCAACGACCAACGTCTCCAGCCTCGGCACGCTCCGCTACGACCTCGACTTCTTCGGTGACAGCGAAGTGCGCATCGATGCTTCACGCAACTCCGGCAGCGGTTCGGGCGACGTGAACATCTTCATCCCAGTCGAAGCTTTCGCCGGCACTGCGCCTTCGGATTACGTCTACCTCTACGCCCTGTTCTCGGAAGGCAACCTGAAGATGAACCCAGACGGCACCCAGGGTGGTTTCGAAGAATTCGCGCTGGTTCAGAACATCACCCCGATTCCTGAGCTCAGCTCCTTCTTCCCGATCGTCGGCCTGATGGTTGCAGTCGGTGCGACCAACGTGCTCCGCCGCCGGAAGGCAGCGCAGCAGACCGTTGCTTCGTAAGACAGCAGTTTTCTTTCAGGTTTATCTCTAATTGTTTGGCGGGGGCGACAGGCGACTGTCGCCCCCGTTTGCGTACAGGCGGTGCTGTCTCGGTGGATGCTGTGCCTGAGGTCTGGTCGTCTCGCAGTCAGCTGCCAGACCACATCGTCTGCGCCAGCTTCGCGATCAGCGCGACGACGATCACGAGGAAGAAGACGCGGACGAACTTGCTGCCTTTCGCGATCGCCAGGTGCGAGCCGAGCGTCGCGCCGATGACGCTGCAAAGCGCCATCGCCAGACCCAGCCCATAGAGTAGCTGGTCGGTAGCCGCGAAGTAGATCACGGAGGCGACGTTAGTGGCGAGATTTACGACCTTCGCCGACGCGGAAGCGGATAAAAAATCGAACCCAAAAATCGCGACAAAACCGAAGATCAAAAAGCTGCCAGTACCCGGCCCGAAAAATCCATCGTAAAAGCCGAGCGCCGCGCCGATGAGGATGCCGAGCCACCGAGCCTTGCGTGGCGCGTGCTTTGGCTGGTGAATCAGTCCGAGTTCCTTGACAAAGAACACGTAGATCGCCACCGCGATCAGCAGCACGAGGATGAGCGGGCGAAGGACGGCGGGATTGAGGAGGCTGACCGCGAGCGAGCCGAGGAACGCGCAGACAAAGGCGGCAACCGTCGCCGGCACCACGGTGGACCAGTCGACAGCGGACGCGCGTGTGTAGCGATAGACCGCCATCGAAGTTCCGAACATGGAGGCAAACTTGTTTGTGCCGAGCAATGTCGGGAACGGGACCCCCGGCATCAGGATGAGGATCGCTGGTAACTGGATCAATCCGCCGCCGCCCACCACCGCGTCGACGAATCCGGCGAGCAGCGAGAACAGACACATCAGCGGCACCGTGTAATCGACCACAGCGCCAACTAGTGCAGTTGTGATCGATGCTCGCCATGCTTTTCTGCTCGTGGCGCGAGTCGGCGGCTATTGATTAATGGAAAGGCGGCAAGCGAGCGTGCACGACAGAAGCTGACCCAAAGTCTCAGCCCAGACATCGCACCGACCTCGGCGTCTCGCCTGATCGCTCCGCTGCCCAACGCCTCGCGACAACCGAAGCCACACGCGCGGTGATCCCCAAACGCTGTCACGAGTAGTGGTGGTAAACGCGGCCGGGAGCAGTGGTGGCATTTGCTCTCGCTGCACCGGAAAAGAATTTCGCATCCTCGACATCTCACGGGAGCTGCCGCGCAATCCGGGCCTCGCTACGCCGATCGAGCGTGGAGCAGCCGCTGCGAGAACCCGTTCCTCGAGCTATACGATGCGGAAGGCACGAAGATCGACGGCAACAACGACGCGCAGCAGCGGAGCGGATCATCGCTTCGACAGCGTAGCTCCGGAATCCGCTGGAGGCAGCGAGCGATCAGCGCGGACTGAGGCAGGCGCTTACACTGCGGTCATGAGAGGCCCGGACGGCATCGGAGTTGCGCTCATCGCGGAGCCTACTGCATCCGCCAAACGAGCGGCCGTTTCTGAGCCTGTCCGCTGCGGAATCACTCCTGGTTCCTCAGCGCGTGGATCGCGACGCGAAACGCAACCAGCCCGAAGGCGATGAACGCGCATGACTCGAGGAGGATGGTGCCTGGATCACCCAGTCCGATCGTCGCGTATCGCAGCACGTCGACGTGCCACGTGATCGGGTTCGCATAACCGAAGATGCGGAAGAGCGGTGGCAGCGGATCGAGCGGATAGAACATCGAGCTCGCGAACAGGAACACGAAGTAGAAGATCGATGTGACGGTGTTGAACGCGTCGTTGCGTCGCATCTTCAAAGCGAAGATCGCGTAGAAGAAAAACCAGCCGGCGGTGCCGAGCGACACGGCAGCGAAGAGCAGCGGAATGCGCGAAAGCGTGAGCGGAATTCCAAGCAGCAGGCCAGCAAGTACCACGGTGATGAGCGCCTGCACGAGCGCGACCACGATGTTGAAGAGCACCTTGCCGAACAGATACTCGCCGCGGCTCATTGGGTAGGTGAGCATCTCGTAGAAGATGCCGTTATCGCGATCCATGAAGAACGACCACGCGGTGTTCGACGCGATCGCGAAGCTCGCCATCCCGAGCACGCCGGCGAGGAAGAACGCGTTGTAGTCGACGTCCACGCCGGGGACGGTGAAGCCCATCGCTTTCTCCATCGCGACGCCGAACACCATCAGGTAGGCGAGGGGATAGGCGACGTCCCAGAAGATGAACGTCAGGTTCGTCGCACGGATCTTCATCTCGCGGTTGAGCACCGCCAGGAGCGCGCTAATTCTCATCGCAAGCATAAAGGCTCGTCATCCCGAGCGAAGTCGAGGGATCCGGTGGCAAAGCGCACGGCGTGCGACGGGATTCTTCGACTCCGCTCCGCTGCGCTCAGAATGACACCCTTACGGGCGCCCGCCGTTTGAGTCATTCCGCAGACCCTCCACGCGCGCGTTGCGTGAGCTCGACGAAGATGTCTTCCAAGCTCGCGCCGCTGACTTCGACGCGCAGCACATGCCCGCGCTGGCCGAGCTCATGCACTAGCCGCAAGACATTCTCTTCCTCCTCCTTCAGCGCGACCTCCACGGTGTTGCCGCTGATGTGGAGGCGAATTGGATGACGCGCCGCGAGTTCTGCCTCGATCCCAGCCGGCAGCTTGTCGAAGGTGAGCGAGAGTTCATACACGCCTGCCGAGAGCAACTTCAGCGCATTCAAATCGCCGCGCGCGATCTGCTTGCCCGCGTTCACGATCAGGATCTCGTCGCACAGCTCTTCCGCCTCGGAGATGATCTGCGTCGTCAGCACGATGGTGCGGCCTTTCCGCGCTTCCTGGCGGAGTCGTTCCATCACTGCGCGCTTCAGGATCGGGTCCATGCCGGTCGAGAACTCGTCGAGAAACATGACCGGCGTATCGACCATGAACATCTTCGCGACTTGCACGCGCCGGCGAAATCCGCCGCTCAAGTCCTGCGCCTTGCGTGATGCTTCGGGTGCCAAACCAAACTCCTCCATGATGCCCTCCGCGCGCTGCCGCGCCGCGGGTCCACTGACTCCGTAGAAGCGAGCAAACGTCAGCAGGTTATCGCGTACGCTCAGGAACAGCTCCGCCGCGCTCTCCTGGATGACGACGCCGATGCGCTTCCGCACTTCCAGCGGGTGCCTCGCAACATCGTGCCCCATGATGCTGGCACGCCCGGAAGTCGGCTGCGCCAGCGTCGTCAGGATGCGGATGGTCGTCGTCTTGCCCGCGCCGTTGGGGCCGAGCAGGCCGAAGATCGCGCCGCGCTGCACCTCGAAGCTCAAGCCGTCCACCGCGCGGACCTCCGGTTGAGCTCTGCGCTTAAACGTTTTCACGAGCTCGTGAACTTCGATCGCGGCACTCATGGTGAGGCGTATTAACGATGTGAATCCCGAGAACGCCAGCGTGCTTTCGCGTGGCACGGCCGCCACGTGAGGCGTGCGAGGCGCGTTGCTCAGGCGGCTGGTATGCCGCACACCACCCGAGGCGCGGCGCATCTTGGATACCACAGCGCGCCCTTCGATCCGGTACAACACGAAGCCGACTCGTGTTACTCACACGCCACCGAGCCCAGAAATCAGCAGCCGCCGCACACGTCAGCGCCGAAATGGAATGCGTGAAGAAGTTTGTGATCAGCACAGTCGGAGTGCTTGCGCTATGCGCGTTCAGCAGTTGCAGCACGGTCGGCGATCTCGTCGTTACCAACATCCCGGCGCGAGCCTCCGGCCCAGCACGAGTGGTTGTCGATCTCAGCGAGCAGGAGGCACATCTGTTTCGCGGCACAAAACGCGTCGCGTCGTCGCGCATCTCCAGCGGACGAGAAGGACACAGCACGCCCACCGGTCGTTTCCGCGTCATCCGGAAACATGAAGATCACCGGTCCAGTCTCTACGGCGACTATGTCGATCGCGAGACTGGCCGCGTCGTGCGCGCGAACGTGGACGTGCGGAAGCATTCGCGCCCGCGCGGCACGCGCTACGAAGGCGCGCCGATGCCGTTCTATGTCGAGTTCAAGCCAAGCTACGGCTTGCACGCCGGCTACCTTCCGGGCGTCCCGGCGTCCCACGGCTGCATTCGGATGCCGTACTGGCGAGCGCGGCAGTTTTACAACAACGTGCGCGTCGGCACGCCAGTCGTCGTGCGCCACTAGCGCGTCGCACCGCGGGGAAAACTTCGCCAGCGTGTCCGGAGCGCGGCATCTCGCGCGTCGTCTTGTTGCACCCAGCTCGGCAAAACGAGCCGGAGCCAATTAGCTCTCACCAAACACCGCCCATGAAACACCTCCCGACCGTTGCCGGCATTTTGCTCGGCCTTCTCTTCATCATGTCTGCCGTCGTCGTGCTCTTCGGCCTGGCGCCGACGCCCACGATGCCTGAAGGCACACCCATCGCGATGTTTATGACCGCGTTCGCGACCACCGGCTATTTGACGTTCATCAAGGTGCTGGAGCTAATCGGCGGAATCCTTCTCGCGATTCCGAAAACCCGAAACATCGGGCTCCTCGTGCTCGGCCCGATCATCGTGAATATCCTCGCCTTCCACATCTTCATCACCGGCGGCGAAGGGCTGTGGAATCCGTTGCTGCTTCTGATCGTGGCGCTCGCGCTTTACCTGTTGTGGGTCGGGCGCAAAGCGTTTGCGGGTTTGCTGAACTGATCCCCGCAGAACGTTCCGCACTCGATTGCGGCGGATTTCCGCCGATAGTTTCAGCCGTTGAAGGAACGGCTCGAGCAGTGGTGGACAAACCTGGAGTGGCGGCTCGAAGCATGGCGCACCGGCGATGATTTCGCCGCGATCGCACAGCGGCGAAGTCTGATCTATCACGTCGAGCAGCTTTTCCTCATCGACCGCCAGTCCAATCGGTGGCTGTTGCATGTCGCGGCGGATCCGACGCTCGCGGAAGACTCCGCGCTGGTCGAGAAAACGGTGACAGACGTCCAGCGGCTGGCGCGAGACTACTTCTTCATCGGCAACGAAGCGGGGGTGCAACAATTCCAGCTTCGCGACGCACAAGTGTGGATCGCGCCCGGAGCGCACATGCATCTTGCTGCGGTCATCCGCGGCGATCCGCCGGCGGAATTGCGCAGCATTCTGGAGGAGGCGCTCGCGCGCATCGAGGTGGAACAAGCCGCCGCCTTCGCGAACTTCCATGCCGATTCCGCGGCCCTAGAGGCCGCAGGGGTCGAACTGACCGCATGCCTGCGCTCCGACCATCGGCCGATGCCTGAGTCTCCGCCTCTTCCAGGGCTGCGGATCCCGAGCGCAGCCGCCGCAGTAGTTATTTTTGCTGTGGCCGTGATCGACCTGCGGAGCCATCTGCGCTGGCGTGATTTTCTTGCGCGCCTCAAATCGGAGCCGGGCATCCTCGTCGCGGCAGCGGAGAGGAATCGATTCGCGCGTTCGCGCGTCGAGGGTTTGCGCGACCCGTCGGCCCGCGATCCCAGCGCCATTGCGAGGGAGGCGAAGCTGAACCCGACGCGCATCCGTTTCGAATGGAAAGACTACTCGGCTGAGGATCCGCTGATTGCGCAGCGGCGCGCGCATCAAGACTTCGCGCAACATCCCGCAATCACCTCCACGCCCACGCCTGCCGCGACCGCTGACTCCGTCGGGCCGCTCGAGCAATTCAAGGCCACCTTTGCACCTCCGCCGACTGTCGATGCCGCAGTCGTCGGCGACACTCTCGTGCTAGCGGGCGCGGCGCCCTACGAATGGGTGGCCGCCGTGCAGGAAGGGGCGACTCGCATCCCAGGTATCACCGCCATCAAGGGCAATGATCTCCTGGTTGAGTTCGACCAGGACCTTGTGCTGCAACGGTTCCGCGACGAATTCGGAGTTCCCGAAACGGTCGATGCAACGCTGCGCAAAGGGCGACTCATCCTTTCCGGCGAGGCGCCGCATGCCTGGCTCGAGCGCGTGCGGCGGGAAGCCCTCCGCGTGCCGGGCATCCGCGTCGTCGATCACCGCAACGCCCAGAACATCGACCAGCGAGCATTTCAACAGGCGAAGTCCGCGCTCGAAGACGCAGCCATCCTCTTCGTGCTAAATCGGGAGAGCCTGCCTCCGGATGCGGACGTGGAACTTGGGCGACTGGCGGCGGAAGCGCAGCGCTGCATCGCGGCGGCGGGAAACATGGGGATGAACCTCACTCTGGAAGTGCGCGCCTACGGGGACGCGATCGCCACAGAGAAGGAAAATGCGGAGCTGAGCAAACGGCGCGCGGACAGGGTGCGGGCGTTCCTCACGGCACGCGGCGTAGATGAACGAAAGATCACGCCCGTCGCAATGGGCATGCCCCCGCCACCCGGGCCGGGAGAGAAATCAGGAGCGGGAAAATTCGATCGGCGCGTCTTCTTCCGCGTCGTGATTCAGCCTTGAGGAACTGCCGGGGCGGGAATTGACCCATCCTGTCTACTCCCGGAACAGGCGTCGCTTCCGCCTCGCTATGCAAATGTATGCACGTCGGGCGAGCACATCACGACGCGAAGCGCGCGGGAACCGGCGGCCGTCGAATGTCACCAGTACCTTTCGGTCGCGCTCATATCATTAGAGAAACGGCTACGGCGTGGTAGGAGCCGCCGGCGATGCACCCGACGCGCTCCCGCGCTTGTTCAACGTGGCGATGACATCGGCGGTGAAGTCGCCACGGTCGCGGGAGAATAGGAGCGGGGAAAAGCCGTTCAAGCTCGCCCCGGACTTATCGAACACGAGATCAAGCCCTCGCGATTTCACCTGCTCCATCACCACGTCAGTAATCTCGGCCAGAATGCCGTCGCGCATCCGTTGCACCTGTTGCTGCAGCTGTTGTTCGCGGGTTTGGCGGAACTCGTTGATCTCGCGTTCCCTGTTTTTGATCTGCGCAATCTTGTCATCACGCTCTTTCACTTTCTGCGCTTTTGCCTCCGCCCTAATTGCAGGCGCATCAAGCTGCGCACTGAGCTTGTTGATTTCGTCCAGCGCTTTCTTGTAAGCCTCGGCGCGCTCGTCGAATTCCTTTTTGGCCGCGTTCTTGGCTTCGTTCAGTTTCGCCTCGGCGTCCTTGGTTTTGCCGTAGTCCTTGAACACGCGGTTCATGTCGACTGTGCCGACGTTCAATTCCGCGTGTGCGACTCCTGCGGTCGCGAAACAGAAAAGTCCTGCAACGAGGGAAACGGCTGTCCGAGCGTGAGTGTTCATGAGTGTTCCGGCGGGAATGACGATCAGAGCGCGGCGATCACCACGCCGCTAAGGTGTCGCAGCCGCTTCGCCGTCGATGAAGATCTGTCTTATCGGAAGGTCGAGCGGCAGACCTCCGTCTGACTCAAAACGATTAGCCAACATTGCCTGCTCGACGGAGAGAATTGACGGTCGGAGCGACGCCAGCTCGATCCTGCTGACCCGCAGCGTCAGTTGTCTGCTCGACGCTCCAAGGATGCCGTTTTCTTGGCTAGTTAGCCAATCTTGCGCAGGCAATTCTGCGCCGACCGGACCGGTTTGCGGCCGGTGCTCGGTGAGCTGTGGCAGCTGAGCCGCGTGATCATGCCGCACGGGGCGACTGAACTGTGCAACGGCGAACCCGATTATCACTGCGGCTGCAGCCGCAGCAGCGAAGTGACCGGGCACGCCTGCCAGTCGACAACGCATCTGCAAGAATGTCCAAATCTGCTGCAGGCGCGCGCTGGGCATCGCCTCGGTCTGCGGCGGCAACACTCGCTCGGCTAAAGCAGCTGCTATAAGCGCCGGGAGCACAGGAGTTTGGCCGTTGAACATCCGATCGCGTTTCAGCGCTGCCGCCGACAATGCCGCCTCAACCGGAAAGGCCGATGCAACGGCGGCCTGTAGACGATCGGAGGTTGTCGACGGCATTGTCGCGCCCCTGCGCTGTAAACGGGCGTCGCGGCGCGCTGCCACTTCGTGCAGCAGAGCGGGTATATCGGCGATTCGGTTATCCATCTGCCCTCGTTAGATTGGATCGAATCAGTAGATCCAGGAGCTTTCGTTTGGACCTCGTGAGGCGCGTACACACCGTCTTCGGATTCATCTTCCGTACGACGGCAATCTCTCGGAATGTGAGTTCACCGAAGAAGTGCAGTTGCACCAGGTCGCGCTCGTCATCCGGGAGCTGTTCCAGCGCGCGGTGCAGAATCGCGGCGCGGTCATTCTCAGCAGTAGCGTCTGACGGCAGCTTCGCGGCGTCGTCTCGGTATTCCGCCGACTGGCTGAGTGGGACGAGGAGAGTCAGGCCTCTTTTCGCGGCAGATTTCCGGCGAAACAGCGTTCGTGCTTGCTGGGAAACGATTCCAAACAGCCACGCCCGGAAAAGACCGTCGCTCGAGAACGTGTGGATGCTCTTTATGGCAGCCTCTAGTGAGGCTTGCGCGACATCTTCGGCGTCCTGTTCGTCGAGCGAATGATAGAGTCGATTCGCGAACGTGACCAAAACCGGCCACACGATCGGGAATAGCGCGGTCCAAGCAGAGACGTCGCCTGCTTTGCACCGCCGTCCGAGAAGCTCGATTTCGGCGAGGTTTGCCTCGGCGGCGCTGTGAGTGGGTAACATTCTCAGCCCGAGCGACTCGGCTGAATTTCCTGCTGTGGTGCTGCCACTGGTGCCGCTCCGCACGTTTACTGACGGAGCGAGCATAGGACGCCGTGGTGGTTCATCGTAGAGTTCCGGCCGGCACTTTCATCCGGTCCCACAACCTTAGTAGCAAGAGAGGCGGGGAATACTTCATCTCCGGCTGATCTTTTTCACGTGCGACTTCAATGCCGCGCTGCGGCGATCACTTCACCGCTCCGCTAACCTGTGCAGGACGTATCGGCGCCAGTGATATTGCTCGCCGATCGCGTCGCTCGTGCTCGGTGGCGGCACCGCCGTCCGACATGCGAAGTCACTTTCGGCGAACCGGACTAAGTCTCTTTGCAGCGCTGCTTCGCAAATAGCGTATCCAGCGAAGCCGAGCCCTTAGCTGGAATACGGCTCCGGAGGTTGCTAGAAGTTCGAACTTCGATTCCGCATCCGGCAGGACTGCCATGGCTGACCTGAGTTCCTGGATCGCGGATTGCGTCACCTTCTCGGCTTCATTGAGGAAGCGAAGACGATCCTCCTCTAGAAGCACATCCAAAAAAAATGCTCTAGTCCTGATTGGATCGGGAGCCGGCTGGCCAATCTTGTCAGGGACCGTCGCGACCCAGCTCCTGAGAGCGTCCCGACCGGCATCCGTCAAGGACAGGAGCGTCTTCTCTCCGCTACCCCAGGGTTGCTGTCGAAGACTCAGCAACCCTGCGGCGGAAAGCTTCTTTACAAGCGGGTAGATTGAACCTGCACTGGCACTCCAGCTCACCGAAGCCGATGTCGCGAACTCCCGCTTCACGATATAGGCCGAGCACGGTTCCCGGCGCCAAACCAGACCCAAAACGGCATTCTCGAGTTCAGTGAGTCGCGTCGGAGTTGACATGTTACGTTTCGTAATATACACCGACGCCAAGGTTGATGGGCTCGATCATGGAATATCCCCGTGGCTCGCTTTGGGCTGCGCTCCTCCGGGTTCTGGTGTTCGCGTTTCTGTTTCTCGCGTGCGTGCGGGTCGCAACTCTGCTGCTCGGATCGGTGGTCACACCCTCGGCAACCGACATCAGAGCAAGGACCGCCATCCTCATCACGGGATCGCTACTCGGCCAGCTGATTGCCGCGGGAGTTCTGCTGGGCTGGATTTCTCGGACCGGGCGAGACTTGAAGTGGCTGGGGCTGAGAAGCGGGGCACCCGCGAAGGTTTGGGCGCTGGCTGCTGGCATAGCGATGACGTGGGCACTCCTGGTCTGGAATGGCGTGCTGGGCGGCACGACCGGCTTTGGAGAGCTGTCGCTGTGGCGGATTTCTCTCGCGCTAGGGGCGGGGCTTATCGGCGGCACATGCGAGGAACTAGTGTTCAGAGGCGCGGTGATCCAGTCGCTTTCGGATGCACGTGCCTCACGGCCGACGCAATTTGCAGCCGGAAGTCTGCTCTTCGGCATGGCTCATCTTGGCTGGGCGGTTTCCTCGGGGAATTTCATGACAGGACTGGCCGCGGCCGTTTTCACCTCCATTCTTGGAGCCGCTCTGTCATTCCTGTTTCTATGGGGCGCCCGGAGCCTGTGGCCGTGTGTCGCTGCACATGTCTTAATCAACCTGATGATTGAACCGTGGCTGGTCTTTGCCGTGTTGCAGGGGAGAGGGTGACTTCTTGCACACGAAGGTGCAAGGCTACCACGGGACCGCAAGCGGGTGAGCTTCTTTATGTAGGCAGAAGGCGGGGCTGGCGGCGTCGCAGCATGGGATGCCGTTTTGATACGGGCTTAAGAAGTGCTCGGGGGGGGACTTGAACCCCCATGCCTTGCGGCATACGCCCCTCAAACGTACGTGTCTGCCATTTCACCACCCGAGCGGATGACGACGGAAGATGCAGGACGGAGAATGGCGTCGCAAGTGCCGATTACGTCGTAAGCTCTCCTCCGAATGGCTGAACTGGATTGGATCAAGACCGATCTCCACATCCACACGCACGACGATCCGCGCGACGCGCTCGACTATTCGGCGCATCAACTGCTCGAGCGGGCGAAGGCGCTCGGCTTCGACGTGCTGGCGATCACCTTGCATGACGCGGTCTTCGATCGGCCGGAGGTGTTCGCGCACGCCGCTGAGATGGGCATTCTGCTCATCCCGTCGGCGGAACGGCGCATTCTCGGCGGCGATGTCATCCTGCTGAACGTGACCGCTGACGAAGCCGCTGCGATCCACAATTTCGACGATCTGCGGCAACTGCGAGCGGCGCGCGGCGACTCGCTTTACACGATCGTGCCGCACCCGTTCTACGTGCTGGGTGGCTCGATCGGGGAGCGGATGTTGGCGGAGATGGATTGCTTCGACGCGATCGAGCTCTGCCATTTCCACAAAGGATTCTTCAATCCAAACCGTCGCGCGGAACGCGTGGCCAAAGAGTTTGGCAAGCCGCTGATCGCGACGTCGGACGCGCATCGGCTCTCGACCTTCGGCTCGCACTACACCAGCATCCCGCGTCCGTCGGAGTTGACGGTCGAGGGCGTTTTCGCGGCCCTGCGGAGAGGCCCGCTCCGCCTAACGAGCCCGCCCGCGACTTTCGCCGACCTGATCAGCGCGTTCTACTTCATCTTCGTGGAGCACCCGATCCGGCTCCGTCGTCGGGGCGAGGCGCACGCCCATCGGTCAGACTGAAAACGCCGCTCTTGAACCCTCGCCGTAAACCTGACAAAAGCGTCGTGCAGATATGAAAACCCTCGCGTCGCTTCTTCTCGTGTGTGTCGTCGCGTTCAGCGGGTGCAAGTCCTTCGGCAAGGGGAAGCGGAACAAGGACACGCGCACCGCAGCGGAGAAGAAGCAGGAACTCGAGGCGACAGCTAATCCGGACGTCGACATGCAGGCGTTTCTGGGCCGGCTCCGCAAAGCGGTCGCGGCGCGCGATATGAACACTCTCGCTTCGATGATGACGGCGGATTTCGCCTACGTGATGGGCGACGGCCCGGACTCGGATCGTAAGGGCGAGGGCGTCTTTCAGTTCTGGGATGAGAATGGACTCTGGCCTGAGCTCGAGGGGATTCTATCCGAGAAGTTCGTCGCCAAGGGCGAATTTTACGTAGCGCCGCCGCAGTTCGCGAACCCGGCGGTGGAGTACGAGGGCTACCGCGCGGGGCTTCGGCGGGTCAACGGCAGCTGGAAGTTTGCATATTTCGTCAACGGGTAAGCGGAGTGACCAGTGACGGAGTGGTCTCCCACAACTCGGCCGCGCTCTTTCGCAGTCTCGTCACTTGTCACTCGTCACTGATCACTTTCTTGGCCTTCCGCATCGGCCGCCGTTCGTGTTCGTGCACGAGCTGCTGGGCACGAAGCCCGGCATTTCGGCGGAATGCGCGACGACTTTCGACCCCGACGATCCGATGTTCGCCGGGCATTTTCCCGGCAATCCGCTCGTCCCAGGCGTGATCCTCACGGAAGCGCTCGCACAGACGGCCGGCATCGCCGCTGCCTCCGGTTACGCGGAGGGAGAGCGGCCGCTCTTTCTGCTCTCGGCGATCCGGGCGATGAAGTTCCATCGCGCTGCGCGTCCGGGTGAACGGATCGTTCTTCGCGCGGAGAAGATGGCGCACGTGGGCGATCTCGTGCAGTTTAGCGTCAGCGCGACGGTGGGCGGCGACAGCGTGGCCGAAGGACAGATCGTCCTGAGCGTCGCGCAGGTGCCCGCCGAACCGGATGATCGATTTTGACCAACCAGCCTAACGACTCCCTCGAATTGCCGCGCATCGGCATCGTGCTTCCAGCCTGCGATGAGGAGTCGTGCATTGCGGCGGTCCTGTCGGAGCTGCTCGCCACGATCGACCCGAGCAAGTATGTCATCGCTGTCGGGGTAAACGGGACGAGCGATCGCACGGCGGAGATCGCCCGACGTTTTCCCGTGATTGTGGCGGAGACCGATGCACGCGGCTACGGCCACGGCTGCATGGCTGCGATTGCGGCGTTGTGCCGCGTGCATCCAACGGTCGGGGCCTACATCTTCTTCGCCGCAGATGGAGCCAGCGATCCAAGCGATGTGGCCCTGCTCGCGGCCGCCTACGAGGAAGGGAACGACTTCGTGCTGGGATCGCGGACTGCGGTGAGGAGCAACTGGGCTGCGATGACGTTGCCGCACGTGGCGGCGAACTTTGCCCTCGGGATGTGGTGCACGGTCCTCACTTCGCGCTGGTTCACGGATCTCGGGCCGCTCCGGCTCGTGGAACGTTCGCTCTTCGAGACGATGGGCCTGCGAGAGCTAACCTATGGCTGGACGATCGAATCGCAGATCGCGGCGGCGTGTCTTCGCGCTCGCATTCGCCAGCTGTCGGTCCGCGAGCGGCCCAGGATCGCCGGTGAGCAGAAAGTGTCCCGCGTGAGCTGGCGTCGAACGTTTGCCATCGGCTGCCGCATCATGGCCGCCGGCTGGCGCACGGACGTTCGCTTCGCGCAGCGAATTCCCGAAGTGCCGGCGAATTGCGCGGCGGAGCTGGTGCCGCAATCGCAAGGAGGATCATGAGCATGCGTCCCTGTCGAACCAACGTGCGAGCCGCTCTGCAGATCAGTGCGGTCGCCGCAGCTGTCGCGGTGTTCGCCGGCTGCGCTGGGAAGCCAGCCTTGCCGAAGTATGCCTCCGTGGAAGCCGCGGCGCGGCCATCCTCGGCCGAGAACTTCGCGGCCCTCGTGCCGGAGGCCGACGTTGTGTACTTCCCCGTGGAGAGCGCGTCGCATGGCGGTCGCTCCGACCCGGCCGCACAACTGCTGGCCGCCTTGCAGAAATCCGGCGGGCCGCTCGCCGCCGCCTGGGACATCATTGACGTTTCGCAACAGCCGCTGCTCGATCAACTGCAAGGCGCGCAGGGCAGCGCGCGCGAGGAGTTGCTTGGCCGCCTGGAGCTGGATGGAACTGGCCGCGCCCGCGAGTACTGCCGGTCCGTCTTGCGTGCGCCGGAATCGGCGGCGATTCGCCACCTCGCCATCGCGCCGGCGGCGACCTTGGCTGAAAAGGTGCGCGGTGGAGCGGTGCTCAGTGAGGAGGAGCAGGCGGAAGTGCCGCGCGGTTTCCGCGCGCCGGTGGGCGAGATGGAAGCATTCACTCAGCGAATCGCATCGGCACGCGGCGCGGCGGAAGGCGACGTTGCCGCGCTCTATCGCGAGCATCTCTTTGCCGAGCAGTTCGCGGCCGAGAGGATCGCGCGCCATTTCCAGGGCGGCGGCGGCGGGAAGCTGCTCGTGTTTTTGCGACAGTCCGATCTGGAGCCCGGCCGCGGAATTCCCTATTTCGTGCCGCAGAAGGTACAACTCCGGCAATTGGTTTTTGGATCGAATCGCTCGCGCCCGGGCACGAAACTCCTAACGGACCTACCGCCCGCCCGTCGTGTCGAGGTCGTAGATGGCGCCCCACGGCCCGCTCGCGACTAGCCGCGCGTCCTGTTCCCACGGCCGGGCGCCGGTTCCGTAGTGCGTCTTTTCCTCACGGCCCCAGAAGAGGTAGCGCACCTGCAGGCTGCGCGCGTGTTCGCGCCAGCCGGGAGCGCCGCGCATCACCAATTCGAGCTTTTTCTGGATGTCGGCGTAATCGAAGCCCTGCGTCCAGAGGTGGCCTGGATAGCCGAGCACGACCTTGCGGCCCTGCAGCAGCAGCGGGTGATTGTACGTCGGGAAAGCAGCGAAGCGCGCTTCCGGCGCAAGTTTGCGCACCGCGTCACCGACGCCGTCCACCTCGAGCCGGTCCGCGAACCCGAAGCCACTGCGCTCGCTCAGCAGCCCTCCGAAAAGCGAAACGACACCGGAGCCAAACAGCGCGATGCAAAGGCCCACGCGCACAGGCACCGGCCAGCGCGCGATCAGCTCCGACCAGAGGAACGGCAGGGCGATGACATACGCCCAAATGATGAGCTTGATGTTATCCCACTCCCACGGCGCGGTTTTGACGAGCGCCGCGAAGAGGAAAATCAAAGCCGCCGGGGTGACGAAGGCGAGCGCCGGCGAGGAGCGAATCATCCGTGGGATCAGGAACACGACGCGCTTGATCTCGTCGACCACGGCGCGCGCCTTTTCAGTGGAGACGGGAACCTCGCGCTCGCCGTGGCGACGTTTCGCTATCCGTTCCCAGGCACGGTACGCGACCACGCCCGTGAGTAGCATCGCGAGCGGTATCCAGACGCCGAAGTTCAGGAACCAAAAGCTGAAAAACGGCGCGGCAAAGTCCCCCTTGTTCTGCACCCAGCCCGGCTGCCAGGCGATCATCGATCGGGCGCGGAAATGGTCCGTGATCGTGTAGACGAAGAACGTCGCCGGGAGCAGCGCCGCACCGACCACGATGGCGAGTCGCTTCCGCGTGGTGGCATCGCCCATCGCGAAGAAGAACGCCGCGAGCAGGCTCAAGGCGATGAACGTGTGCATGTGGAAGAGCGGCATGGTGGCGTAGAGCGTCAGCTCGAGCCAAAACGGAAGCAGCGCGGGTGACGCTCCGCTGTCGCGTTCGCCGCCGGTCGCCGGATCTTGTGCGAAGTATTTCCGCCGCCAGTGGCACAGCAGCAACAGTCCCGCGGGCAGCGCGTAGAGCAGGCCGCGCTGCGTCACTAGCATGGAGAGCGGGAGACTCTTCCACGCGATCTCCTGGCCACCCTGGTAGTCGATCAACTTGAGCGTTTGCAGCACTTGAAAGCCGGCGATGCCGCCATTGAAAAGGAAGCCGGCGATGCCGAATTCTCCGCCCCAGCGGTAGAGCGCATAGAAGGTGGCGATCGATCCGAGCACTCCTGCCCAGACGAGCCCGCGCACCAGGTCCACGTTCAGCTTGAGCAGCAGCGCGTTGAACAGATCAGTGCCGCCCGGGTAACGCATGTAGCTAAACGCATGGATCGGGTTCTCCGGCCAAAGCGGCACCCCGAGCGCGAAGTTCTTGATGTAGGCGATGTGGAGCGCGAGATCGCCGAGGTTGTTCGGCGACTGCACTTTCCACTGGTTGCCATCGAGGAAGAGCACCCAGCCAAACGAACGAAAGGCGAAGAAGCCGAAGCATGCAGCCAGCAGCCAGAGCCAGATGCGGCGAGAGCCTCTCCGCACCGGCGTGGTGGTTCCATTTTCTGCAGCAACGACAGGCGGCGCCGTTTCGTCGCGCGTCTGGATGAATGCGAAAGCCGCCGCGACCAGCGCCGCCGCCAGCGCGATTTTGACGATCACGTGCGACAGCCCATCCGCCGCCATGCCGATGAGCAAGGCAGTGACGACCCAGACGTTGACGAACGTCAGCCCGGCTGACAGCCACTTCATGGCGCGTGCATGCTGCTCAGGGTTTGGGCGCGCGGCCGACGAAATCAGGCACCCGCCCGCGGAAGTAATCCTTAAACACGTTCGCGCTCAGGTAGAGTTTCGAGGTGTCCTGATATGGCCGGATCGTGAACGGCATCGTGTAGTAAGAGCCCTGTAGCTTGGGCTCGACCGTCGCGATCTTGTCGTCCTGCACCACGAGGAAGTCGGCGTCGAGCTTGCTCGGCATGTTCGCCTTCTCGTAATAGCCGACGCGGGTGAAATCGCCCAGGATCCACGGCAGCGGATATGCGCTCTCGCGAATCATGTGACCGACGAGCTGGTATTTGGTGGGATCTTTGCGCGCCAGCTCCAGCAGCGGCTCGGTGAGCTTGTAGATGTCGTTGTACGTCTGCACGTAGACGTACTTCTCGGTGTCTGTGGTGGCCCGGAAGAAATTGAGCCGCAGCGAGAGGAGCAGCGAAAGCGCGAGCACACCGCCCGCGACTGCGTAGCCGATACGGCGGCTGCGTTCCGGGATGAGAAGCAACGCCGCTCCGAAGAGGAACAACAACGGCCACGTGATGCTGATGATGCACCACGGCGTCTTGTAGGAGACGATGCTGTAGCCCATCAGCGTGCCCACGCCGTAGATCGCGAGATAGCGAATGCTGATGTCCCGGAAGAACTGACAAAGCGCGCAGGCGATGAGCGCGATCGCCAGCGGCTGCTCGTAGATCCCAATCAATTCGAGCCAGTAATGCCACGGCTTCTCGTGCCCGTTGCCTTTGTGGCCGGTCTCGAACCATGCCGAGAAGGTCGAGTAGAGTCCTTTCAGGCCTGCCCAGTTGAAAAAGGTGCCTGAGTAGAAGAACACGATCGCCGCGAGCCCGACGGCGATCACGAGTGCCAGGTCGGCGTAGGTCCAGGTCTGTTTTGCTCGCGTCGTATTCTCCGCGCGCGTGATCAAGTGCGAGACCCACGCGACGGCAAAGGCAATCAACGCACAGCCGACATGAATGATGTACGTCTCCTTCGTCAGGACCATGCCGAAGAACCCCATCCCGACACACCAGAGATACTTCGCTGTGCCGAACTTCCAGAGGCCGAGCAGCCCGAGGATGAAGAACATCGAGAACATCACCAGCCAGATCTCGTGGATCGAGTAGCGCCCGTAGAACACGAACGCGGGCGATACCGCCATCGCCAGCGCAGCCCAGCGGCTCGCGGTTTTCCCCACGAACGGCTCGAACCGCATCGTCAGGTGGATGCAGAAGATGCTCGCGAGCACCACCGGGATGCGGAGCGCCCAGAGGTTCCGCCCGAAGAGCGTCTGCGAGATGAAGAGGATGTAGAAATGGAGCGGGCCGTGGTAATTCGTCGGGTCGTACTTGTAGAAGCCGTTCTTCACCATCTGGTCGACGAACCAGCCGTTGATGCCCTCGTCGAAGTGCGGCGGCTTCATCGCCAGGAGCAGCAGGCGCAACAGGGCGCCGAGCCCGATAATCATCCACGGCGTCCACTCCATCGTCGCCGCGCGCGTGCGCAGTGCCTGCATCGTATCCCGCACCGCCGGAAAATCAGCTAGCGGCCCCTCCGAAGCGCTGCTAGTACGCGCGGCGATGCGCATCTTGGTGACCGGCGGCTGTGGCTTCATCGGGAGCAACTTTATTCGCTATATTCTGAAACATTACAACCCGGCGTCGGTGAGTAATGTCGATGTCCTCACCTACGCGGGAAATCCGGCCAATCTGGACGGCGTAGCCGAGAAGTACGGCGACCGCTACGAGTTCTTCAAGGCGGACATCGCCAGCCCGGAGCAGATGGATGCGCTCCTCGGGCAGACGACCTTCTACGCCGTCGTGAATTTCGCGGCCGAGTCGCACGTCGACCGCTCGATCGATTCCCCGCAAAACTTCATCCACACAAACGTGGTCGGCACGAGCGTGCTGCTCGACTGTGCGCGCCGCCACGGCGTGCAGCGTTTCATCCAGGTCTCGACCGACGAAGTCTACGGTTCGTTAGGCGCGACCGGGAAATTCAGCGAGCAATCGCCGCTCGATCCGAGCTCGCCCTATTCCGCGAGCAAAGCCGGCGCCGACCTCGTGGCGCTCGCGCATCACCGCACGTTTGGCCAGGAGGTCATCGTCACGCGCTGCTCGAACAACTACGGCCCGTATCAATTCCCGGAGAAGCTGATCCCGCTCATGATCATCAAGGCCATGCGCGACGAGCAGCTCCCGGTCTACGGCGACGGCATGAACGTGCGCGATTGGATCCACGTTGAGGATCATTGCGCCGCGGTCGTCGCGTCATTGTTCGAGGGCAAACCGGGCACCGTCTACAACTTCGGCGGCAACAACGAATCGCCGAACATCGAAGTGGTGAAGCTAATCCTCGACCGCCTCCAGAAGCCGCACAGCCTCATCTCGTACGTAACCGATCGGCTCGGGCACGACCGTCGCTACGCGATCGACTCCAGCTTCGCGCAGCGCGAGCTTGGTTGGAAACCGCTCCACACCTTCCGGGAAGGCCTCGAGTCGACCATCGACTGGTATCTGAACAATCGCGCGTGGTGGCACCCGCTCCTGGAGCGCACAGGCCGGTACTAAAACAAGCCCGCAGGAATTTCCTTGAACGCAGTTAAAACTCCGTCACGATGGCGGCGTGGGAACCAGCAGAGATTACACACCGGCATCCTCGCGCTTGTGCCGAGCGGCGCGGCAGGCAGGAAGACGCGTTTGTTTCGCGGTACTCTGGTGCGCGGCCTCAGGGTTCGTCGCGCATGGCAGCTCGGCGGAAAATGCGACGTGGGCTGCCAATCCCGCATCGGGTGACTGGAATGCTGCGCAGAACTGGAGCCCTGCGACGGTCCCACGCGGCGCCGGCGACGTCGCGACCTTCGGCAGCTCTGCGATCACAAGCGTAGCGCTCTCAGCTGCGGTTGAAGTTTCCGCGATCAACTTTACCGCCTCGGCCAACCCTCCGTTCACAATCACGGTGCCCGGGGCTACCGTTCTCACGCTCAGCGAAAGGGGCATCGCGAATAGCTCCGGCCTGACCCAGAACTTCGTGGCCGCCGGAGACAGGACCGGCGGGAGCCGGCCTGGTGCAATCCTGTTCTACAATGACGCGACGGCGGGCCACTCGACAGCGTTCGCGACGACCAGCGGCTCGGTCGGCGGCGGCTTCGTGCGGTTTCACAACCGCTCCACCGGCGGCAGTGCGACGTTCACACTCGAAGGGGGCAGCGTCTCCTTCGTGGACTCGACAAACGCGGGCAGCGGCTTTCTTACGGCTTCGCGCAGCGGCAGTATTTACTTCGGCGGGAATGCGAGCGGCGCCAGCGCCACTTTGACGATCAACAACGGGACGAGCCTCACTTTCACGGAGAGTTCACGCGCCGGAAATGCCTCGATCACCACGAACACATACGGCGAGACGAAGTTCTTCCAACATTCCAACGCGGATCACGCCAGGTTTGTCAGCAACGGCGCCGTGACTGGCGGTTTTCTCGGCGCCGGCTATGTGCGTTTTTACGACAACTCGACTGCCGCGGAGGCGACGTTTCTCAACGCGGGAGCCACCGCCAACATGGGCAGCACGGGGCAACTCGAGTTCTTCGATAGTTCGAATGCGGGTCGCGCGACCGTAACGAACAAGGGCGGCAGCGCAGCGAACGCGGGCGGAGGAGCACTGCAGTTTCGCGCTGGCTCGCGTGCAGGCGAGGCGACGGTCGTGAATGATGGAGGCGAGGTGAGCGGAGCGTTCGGCGGCGTGACCTACTTGAACGACAATTCGTCGGCAGCGAACGGTACGTTCATCAATAACGGCGGTAGTGCGGCTGGTGCGAACGGGGCCACGACCATGTTTTTCGGCACCTCGACGGCAGGGGCGTCGCGCCTGGTCGCGAACGGCGGTGCGGCGGGCGCGGCTGGGGGAAGCATCGAGTTCCAGCATGGCGCGAGCGGCGGCACTCCGCGGGTCGAGCTCTTCGGGAACGGTCGCCTCGATATCGGCAACACGAACTCGGGTGTCGCGATCGGCTCGCTTGAGGGAAATGGTGACGTGTTCCTCGGCGCGCGCATGCTCACGGTCGGGACCAACGACGCGAGCAGCACGTTTGGCGGCGTGATTCGCGATGCCGGGCGCATCAACGCTGCGGGCGGCGCACTGACCAAAATCGGTGCCGGGACGCTGGTCCTCTCGAATGCGAATCTCTACACGGGCGGCACGGACGTGCGGGCCGGCAAGCTCATCATCAGCAACAGCCACGGCTCTGCCACCGGCGCGGGGCCGGCACGTCTTGCCGGTGCCGGTGCCCTGCTTGGCGGAACTGGCACGATCGCGGGGCCGGTGGTGCTGAATCCTGGCGCAGCATTGTCCCCGGGCGATGCGGCGAGTGCGAGTGGCACGCTGACCCTGACGGCCGACGTGACACTGAGTGGCGGAACGACGATCGAGCTGGGCCTCAGCGCTCGCGGGCAGCATGCCACGCTCGCTCGTGGGGGGGGCAACTGGAGCTTCGCGACCGATCAAGCATTTGCCATCGTTGATCTCGGCGCCACGCCAGGGCTGTACGACAACGTCATCGCCGGCTTGGCCGCCGATCCGGGCAGCGTCGGCTCCTGGAAAATCAGCACGCCGGGGTTCGCCGGCACGTTCAGCTACGACGGAGCCGGCGGTGTCGATTTGAACCTCACCGTCACGCCGCCAGTCCTCGGCAACATCGCGACACGCATGCGCGTTCAAACCGGCGAGAACGTGTTGATTGCCGGTTTTATCATCACTGGCACGCAGCAGAAGAAGCTGTTAGTGCGGGCGATTGGACCGTCGCTCAGCCTGGCTGGGCGGCTGGAGAATCCTACGCTCGAGATCGTTGATTCTTCGGGCCGGCAGGTGGCATTTAACGACAATTGGAAAGAGGCAGCGAACCGCCAGGAAATCAGCGACAGCCAGGCCGCGCCGACGAACGACTTCGAATCGGCAATCCTGACCAGCCTGTCGCCGGGCAGCTACACGGCCGTGATGCGAGGAGTAGGCGAGACCACCGGCATCGGCGTAGTGGAAGCCTACGATCTCGACCGCACCGCGCATGCGAAGCTTGCGAATATCGCGACGCGTGGATTCGTCGAGACCGAACAGGACGTGATGATCGCGGGCTTCATCGTCGTTGCGCCGAATCCGCGACCGGTCCTCATCCGCGCGATCGGCCCCTCTTTGTCGGTGGCGGGTAAGCTTGCGAATCCATCGCTTGATCTGGTGGATGGCAACGGCAACCACATCGGCGCGAATGACGACTGGCGCAGCAACCAACAGGCGGAGATCGAGGCGACAACCGTCCCACCGTCCAACGATCTTGAATCAGCTATCATCGCGTTCCTGCCGCCGGGTGGCTACACGGCCGTTGTCCGCGGTGTGAGCCAGGCGACTGGAGTGGCGGTCGCGGAAGTGTACGCGCTCGAGTAAGGCGCCCGCTGGGCCGCCAAGTGGCAGCCGGCGCTGAGGAGATCGGAACAAAACCATCCCGCGCCGCACGATCTCGAATCCGGAATCGTAACGTTCCTTCCGCCCGCGGCCTACACCGTATCGTGAGCGGCACCGCGGACTTAGGCTTGCGCGCTCGACTAACGAGTTTGCGCTTTCATCGGCGCGGCCGACGGCAGACGCTGGCAATTAGCGGCGATGACAAAAACTTACGGCATTCTGCTCGCGCTGGTCATCGGGCTACTGCTCGGGATTGCGAGCGCCGCGATCGGCGGCGGGTGGGTCAATCGCGCGATCGCGCTGGTCGAGCCGATCGGCGCGCTCTGGCTCAACGCGCTCCGGATGACGATCATCCCGCTTGTCGTCTCGCTGGTCATCACAGGCATCGCAGCGACAGCAGAAGCCGCGCAGGGGAGCCGATTAGCCGCGCGCTCGCTCGTTTTCTTCATTGTCCTGCTCTCGATCTCCTCGGTTCTCGGCGCACTTCTCACGCCGCTCTTTCTGCAACTGTGGCCGGTCGCAGCCGGCTCTGCCGACGCGCTGAGGTCCGCGATTGTGACTACACCTGCACTGGCGGCAGTTCCTAGCTTTGGTGATTTCGCGCGGTCGATCGTTCCGACGAATCCGCTCGCCGCCGCCGCGAACGACGCAATTCTTCCGCTCATTGTTTTCACGACGGTGTTCGCCTTCGCCGTCACGCGCATTCCGATGGAAGCGCGCGAGCGGCTGATCGGCTTCTTCAGGGCCGTCGCCGATGTGATGCTGGTGATGATCGGCTGGATTTTGTGGCTGGCGCCGGCCGGTGTGCTGGCACTTGCGTTTGTTCTCGGCGCTCGTGCTGGCGGGTCAGCGTTCGGCGCGCTGGTTCACTACGTCATCATCGTTTCGGCTGTTGGGCTCGTCGTCGCGATGCTCGGCTATGCGGTCGCGGCGATCGGAGGCCGCATTGAGGTCGCCCGATTTTCCCGCGCGGTGCTTCCGGCGCAGGCACTTGCCATCAGCACGCAATCATCCCTCGCCTGTCTGCCGGCGATGCTGCGCAGCTCGGAGATGCTGCGCGTGCCGGTTCATGCCTCGGGTGTCATTCTGCCGCTGGCCGTCGCGGTGTTCAGGGTGACCGGCCCCGCGATGAACGTCGCCGTCGTGCTTTATGTTGCGCATTGGCTCGGCACCCCGCTCGGGCCAGCGCAATTTGCTGCCGGGATTGCGGCGGCGGCACTGACGACAATCGGGTCGCCGAGCCTGCCGGGCCAGATCAGTTTCGTTACCGCGATCGCGCCGATTGCGATGGCCATGGGCGTGCCGATCGAGCCGCTCATGCTCCTCGTCGCGGTGGAAAACATCCCGGACATCGTGCGCACCGTCGGCAATGTGACGATGGATGTAGCTGCAAACGCGACCATCGCGCGACGGAGTGGCTACGCGGAGAACGCAGCGGTGCCGGACAACGGCTAGGATGCTGGAAACGACAACACGCTGTTTAGCCGCCGCTGATCGCTGAGCGGTCGAGGAGCAGTTCGCGCAGCAGCGGAATGTCAGCGCGCCGGAAGGTCCGAGCTTTCGGCAGCTTCCCCTCGACCGGAAAATCGCGCATCTGCTGCAGTTCCCCGCTTCGCCAAACCCATGCCTCGCGATTGTATGGACCGACACGTCGCGGATCGCTCCAGGTGTGGATCGAAACCAGCCGGTCCGTCACCGCAGCTGCGATGTGCATCGGCCCGCTATCCACGCTCACGACGAAGGAGGCCGTGCGGATCAGGCGGATTAATTGGAGGAGCGTCGTCTGGTTGGTGAGATCGATGCAGTTATCGGGCGTTTTGACGCGCAGCTTCGCTTTGCCCACCAGGACCACAGGCGTAGGCGCGCACGCGGCGCACAGGTCGCGCACTGCTCGATCGCTGATCGACTTCCCGCGGCCGCGGGCAAATGGGTGGAGCAATACAAATGATGACGTCTCGTCGAAGCGCGGCAGCTCATCACCGGTCGGCAGCGGAAATCTCGCCGGCCCGTGGAGGGGCGCGCCGAACTTTTCGGCGAGCTTCAGGTATCGCTCCACGGCATGCTCGTGGCGATCAACCCGCGCGACCTGGTGATAGAAGAAGCGTGAGCCTTCACGCGCGTCGCTCAGGCCGAATAACTCCCGCGCACCGCTGATGCGCGCGATCAGCGCACTGCGGAGCAGTCCTTGGAAATCCACCGCGACATCGGGCCGCAGCGCGCGCGTTTTCTGCAGCCAAGGCAGCAGACTTTGCGGCGCGCCAAGGCCGCGGAAGTCGCTCCGCGGGAAGATGTGGACGTGATCGATGTCACGATTGCCGCGGAGCAGGGGCGCCCATTCGGGGTTAATCACCCAGGTGATCCTCGCGCTTCGATTCGCCTCCCGGATCGCAGCGACCGCGGGCAACGTGTGGACGACGTCGCCTAACGAACTCGGCTTGATGATGAGAATCGAGTCGTAGCTCATCGTGGTTAAACCCTGCAGACCCGGCGCGATCGCAGGTCAGCGCCCGAGTTCCAGACGATCGGCGAGCAGGCGAGGGAGCCCTGCGTCGATGATCTTCCGCTGCGTCTTCGGCATGTCGTAGCGCACGCGGCGCTGCTCCACGATGTTCATCTCGGTGTCGTAAATGCAATACGCGGCACGCGGATCGCCGTCGCGCGGTTGGCCGACGCTGCCGGTGTTAATGAAGTATTTCTTGCCGGGCTCGATCGGCAGCTGCTCGGTCTTGACGCGCTTGACGCCATCATCGCGCACGAACGCGCCAGCGACATGGGTGTGGCCGAAGAAACAGACGGGCGTGTGCTGGTAGGTGAAGCTGGCGACCGCGTCGAGATTGTTGAAGACGTATCCCCACTCGTTAGGCGTATCGAGGGTGGCGTGCACGATGGTGAAGTCGCGCACCTGTCGTGTCATGCGCAGCTCCGAGAGCCATTCTTTGTCCGCTTCCGTGATGTGCTCGCGCGTCCAGGTGATCGCCTGCTCGGCGAGTTCATTGAAGCCGCGCGATGACTCGTTCAGGCAAGCCTGTTCGTCGTGGTTCCCCTTCACCACGGGGCAATCGAGATTGCGCACGATCTCCACGCACTCGTGGGGGTTGGCGTTGTAGCCGACGAGATCGCCGAGGCAGACGTAATGCGTGCAATCCCTCGCATGCGCGTCGGCCATGACAGCCTCGGTCGCCTCGAGGTTGGCGTGCAAATCACTGAAAACGGCAAAGCGCATCGTACGGACCGATTCAGCGCACCGGGTCCGGGATGCGTTGGTCGAGTGAGACGTTGAGCTTCTCTTCGAGAAATTTCAATCGGCTGATTAAAGTTGGCAGCCGTTCTTTCTCACCTTCCCGGTAGAGACTGAGGAGCCGGCCGTAAGCTTCCTCCTCGCGGCCTGCGCTGTAGGAGAGCTCGTAGGCGGCGAAGCGACGCGCATAACTCGGCGCGCCCGGCTTGCTCGCGGCGAGCTCAAAATACTTCGCTGCCTGCGCGTGGTCCTTGTATTTCTCGCGGTAAAGCCGCGCCAGCGCTTCGTAAAGTTGGGGCCGCTCGGGATTGTGCCTGATCCCGCGCTCCAGGAAGTCTCTGCCTAGATCGAGGTATTCGCGTTGGGCTTTAATACGAAGCGCGAGACGCGGCTGGTCTGGATCGTTCAAGGCGGCGGAGCCGGCATTCCACGCCATGTGCCACGCGGCCATCTCCCAGAAGAGCACGCTGCGCGGTTGCAGCGTGGTGACCTGCCGAAAGAGCAGCAGCACGCGCGACCATTCCGTGCGCTCCCACGCGACGTGCGCCTGGATGAACAGGAAATCCGCGATGACCGAGCGGAACCCGCTCAATGCGGCGACGACGCCGAGCTGGCCGACTTGCTCGCGCAAGTCGAGACCGAGTCGCAGCACAGCGGCATTGTCAGCTGCGCGATTGGCGGAAAGCGCGCGCTCGATCGGCAGCTTCGCGGCTCCGAAGAACAGGAGCGCGGCGAGCGCGAGAAGCATTGTCTTCACAGTTCCTTTCCCGAAAAGACCGCCGTCGCGAGCAGCAGGTAAATCACGACGTAGAAGCAGCCGAGGGCGGCGGTTTTGACGAAGAGCGCCATCGGTATCGCGGTCCCGGCGACGAGGTGATCGACGCCGTCGAACAGCTGGAGATCAGGAAAGAGGAGCGCAACGACTGCGAGAAACGTGCGGCTCGCCCAGCCGCCTCCGTGTTCCGATAACCAGAAGGCGCGCGCTGTGGCCTGCAGGTGCCCGATGAAGTAGACGAACACGGCCACCACGATGGTGAAGATGGTGGAAGTGGCGAAGGTGGAGATGAACAGCGTGAGAGAGGCGACGATGGCCGCCTTTATGTAAACGAGCAGGATCGCTGGCAGCAGGCTGCTGTTGAAGGTGGACGCGCGCACGTTTGCGAGTGCGTCAGAGAGTTCTTGTGGTGGGAGGCCGGTCATTTGATGGGCCGTCGCCGCGAGCACGGCCTGTTGCCGTGCGAACAGCACGGCGCAGAACAGCGCTGTCATGACGAGCATGCTGATGGCGAGCAACGACAGGACGCCGCCCAGCTTGCCGGCGATGTACTCGAAGCGCGGCACCGGCTTGGCGAGGATGGTGTAGACGGCGCGGTCGTCGACGTCCTGCGGCAGCAGGCGCGCAGTTCCCACGATCGCGAGGATCGAGGTGAAGAGACTCATCGCGCCGAGCGAGATGTCCTTCAGGACTTGAAACTCCTGCTGGAATGTCATCCGCGCCATGAACATCGAGCTGCCGATCAGCACGAGGGCGAAGATGAGCAGCACGTAAAACACGCGGAGGCGGGTGAGCTCCGTGAGGGTGATGGAAGCGATGGCAGCGACGCGCCGAAACGAGAACGCGCGGTGCTGCTGCTGCTGCATTGAAGAGAACGTCGAGCGTCGAACGTTGAACGTCCAACGTCGAACTGCAGAAGGCGGTCAGTCCGACCTTCGATGTTCGGCGTTCGACGTTCGACGTTTGCTGGAGTCTTCCGGCTGTGTGGCCTCGAGAAACAGCCGCTCAAGTGTCGTCTGCGGTTTCCGCTGCTCCACCAGACGTGCGCCGGACGTGGAGGCGAGCGCGGCGATTTGCATGAGTAGCTCCGCGGGCGCGTTCTCGAGAATGAGCTCGGTCTGATTCTCGACTGCGAGCAACTCTTCCACGCGTCCTTCGCGCACGAGCACGCCGTTCGCGAGAATCCCGACGCGGTCACACACTTCCTGCACTTGCTCGAGCAGATGCGACGAAAGCAGCACGGTCGTGCCGCGCTCCTTGAGGCGCAGGATGAGATCGCGAATGTCACGCGAGCCGGCCGGATCAACGCCGGCCGTCGGTTCGTCGAGCACCAGCAGGCGCGGCTCGTTCACGAGCGCCTGCGCCAGCCCGATGCGCTGCAACATCCCTTTCGAGTAGCCGCTGAGCCGGCGATCGGCCGCGCTCGCCAGGCCGACGAGCTCAAGCAGCTCGCCGACGCGCGCGCGCAAGCGTTCGCCTCGCAAGCCGCAGAGCTTGCCGTAGAACCGCAGCGTCTCCGTGCCGGTGAGATACTTCGGGAAGTAGGGGCTCTCGGGCAGAAAGCCGACCGACTCGCGGCTGGCGACATCCGAGCTGGCGCGCCCGAAGATCTCGGCGCGGCCGCGACTCGGCGGCACGAGCCCGAGGATCATTTTGAGCGTGGTGCTTTTGCCGGATCCGTTCGGACCGAGCAGGCCGTAAACCTCGCCGGAAGCGATCGCGAGGTTCAGTTCGCGCACGGCGACCACGGCGCGCCGGCTGAACGGCACTGGATACACCTTCGACATGCCGACGACGGAGACGGCGAGCTCACTCATGTCGGATCTCGAATCCGCGGCTGGCCGGCGGCGCGGCCAGCGGTGCTTCGGTTTCGTTTTTGATGTGGGCGCGCAGATGGCTGTTCCTGACGGCATCCAGGAAGGCGGCAAGCTCACTCGCGTCGCCGCTGGCTTGAAGCTCAACCCGGCCATCAGCGAGGTTTCGCACCCAGCCGATCACGTCGAAGCCCTTGGCGACTTGCTTGACCGAGTAGCGAAAGCCAACGCCCTGCACGTTCCCTTCGTAGAAGACTTGCGTCGAAATCATCGCAGCATCGCTGTGAAGCGACTATGCGCGATGAGACTCACTGCGTCGACTGCGAGGAAGCGCAACGCAGCGGGCTTAGGTCAAGCACCGACGCCGCTGGCGTGGCAACATCGAAAGCAGGCGTTCGTCGGGGCGAATGCCTCGACACCCGCGCGACTAGAGCGGGGTAGGGGAGACTTCCGGAGCGGCCGGCGGGAGATCCGGAGCCGGGAGGCCTTCTGGTGGAGGGACAAAGCTCGGATCAACAGACTCGACGTCGAAGCTCTCGCTCGCTGGTGACGTCGTCGAGGAGGTCGCCGCAACCTGCTGCGGAGGAGGCGTAGCGGTGGCGGCCGCGATCAAGGAAGCCGACGCGACGGTGAGATCTTCGCTGGCGACGAACCCCTGCTGGCCCGATGACGCGATGACCACTTTGGAATACCCGAAGGAATTGCGCACCAACCGAACGAGCGTGTCTTTCGGTAACTGCTCGTCAGGGCCGTTGCCCTGTTGAGGACCGTAGCGGTAGAAGGAGGCCTGCTCGACGCCGACGGCATACATCTTTCCACCCTCTGCGCTAGTCACCCGCGTCAGGACATTGCGGCTGGCGCTGCAACCCGGGAGCGAGCTGGTGATGCCGATGGCGAGGAGGACGGCGATGCCGAGTGAGGTGAGCAGTTTCATTTGTAAGAGTAAACAAGGCAAAGCGTGCCGGTATCGCCTTCGTCAGCGGCGATCGAGACGAAGTACTGGCCGCTGATCGTCGGCGAGAAGCCGGTGGCGGCCTTCTCGTCTTCGGCGAATTGTTCGGTTTCCAGTGGCTTGCCGTTCTCGTCGTAAAGGCCGAGCGAGAACTTCGGCCCTTTACCGGCTCCGGCCACGGAGAACCAGTATTCGTTGCCTGCGTAGAGATTCACGGCGACGACCGCGCGGTCACCTTTTTTAACGGTGCCGGTCCAATGGCCGTCGCGGACTTTGAAACCTTCATTGGCAAAAGCGCCGGCGAGATCGAGGGCGACCTTGCGCGCTTCGACTTGATTGTCACTCTGGGCGCGGCAGAAGGGCGCGAGCGCGACCGCCGTCAGAGCGAAGAGGATGATGCGGCGGGATGTCATTTCGCGTCGTCCTTGTGCTGGATATCCTGGATCAATTTGCTCACGGCGCCGTTTAGCTTCGCCACATCTTCAGCAGTCGGAGTGCCACCGCCGGGAAAGGTGACAAGCTTTTCGATTTCGGAGAGTTGCTGGATCACGCTTTTCACCAGCGGCTCGTCCTGTACCTCCGGCGACATGTCTTTCACCTTTGTCTGGATGAAGCCCACGAGCGCCGGCTGGCGCAGCACCCTGGCCGCTGCTGCATCGTAATTTTTCATCACCGATCCACTCACCACCTGGGTGCCGCGAATCCAGCCGCCGAGGCTGACGAGAATCACGAGGTCCTGGTCGCGATTCGACTGCATCGACGTTTTCACCTCGTTCTGCGTCGCCTCGAGTTCTTCCTGGAGCGCGCTCCACTCGTCGTTTTCGGCGAATTCATTGATGCTTTTCCCGCGGCCGAGCACGTTCTCACTCACACCCAGCGCCTTCGCCAGCTTGATGATGTCCGTGCCGATGTTCTTTACCTGCTGGCCATCCTGCGCTTCGACGGCGATGAACCCATCGGCGATCAACCCGCCAAGGTTCAGGGCGATCTGCGCCCGGTTCCGGTAAGTCATCGGAATGGGGCCGCGGTATTGCTCGCTCCAGTTTGGAGCACCCGGCTTCGACAACGCAGCAAACAGTTCACCGGGCGTCGGAATCGAAATGGTGTCGGTGCGGATCGCTTTTGCGAGCTGCTCCGGGGTGAGCGGCGTCGGGTCGGCGGCGATCGCTGCGCAGGCGCTCGCAAGCAGAGCGGAGATGAAGATGCGCGGCTTGGAAAGCATCCGGCAGATTATGCTGCCGTCGAGGAGATTGCCAACGGGAATGTAGGTGCTGGACGCTGCGCACGCCCTCTGTTTCGCCGGGAACATTGTGTAGACAGGCGGGCCGCAGCGCGCATCATAGCGGCCAGACTCCCGGAGCGGGACCACACCTATGGCGAAGACTTCCATCAGCAAAATCATCGGACGCGAGATCCTCGACTCGCGCGGCAACCCCACCGTCGAAGTGGACATCTTCCTCGAAGGCGGTGCCTTTGGGCGGGCGGCTGTGCCGAGCGGTGCCAGCACGGGCGAGCATGAGGCGTGGGAACTGCGCGACGGCGACAAGAAGCGCTACGGCGGCAAGGGCGTGCAGAATGCCGTGCGCGCGATCAACGACAAGATCGCGGCAGGCTTGACGGGTGCGGATGCGCTAGACCAGGAGGGGATCGATCGCCGCCTGCTCGAGCTCGATGGGAGCAAGAACAAGAAGAACCTCGGCGCGAACGCGCTGCTTGGTGTCTCGCTCGCAAATGCCCACGCCGCGGCGGCGTTCTCCGGTATGCCGCTGTTCCGTTACCTCGGCGGCTCGCGTGCAAACACGTTGCCGGTGCCGATGATGAACGTGATCAACGGCGGCGCGCATTCCGATGCTCCGATCGATTTCCAGGAGTTCATGATCATGCCGAAAGGCGCGCCGACTTTTGGTGAGGCGCTGCGTTATGGGACGGAGGTGTTTCACGCCTTGAAGAGCGTGCTGAAGGAGCGCGGCCTCTCGACGGCGATTGGAGACGAGGGCGGTTTCGCGCCCGCGCTGAAGTCCGCTGAAGATGCACTCGAGTCGATCGCGACAGCGGTAGAGCGTGCCGGGTACAAGCTGGGCGAGCAGATCTTCATCGCCCTCGATACGGCTTCATCGGAGTTCTACGATAAGGAGAGCGGCGCCTACGTTTTCAAGAAGTCGGATCAATCGCGCCGCAGTGCCGAAGAGCTGATCGACTTGTATGAAACGCTGGCAAAACGCTTCCCGATCATCTCGATCGAAGATGGTTGCGCGGAGAACGATTGGGCGGGCTGGAAGAAGCTGACCGAGCGGCTGGGCGATCGGGTGCAGCTCGTGGGGGACGACCTGTTCGTCACAAATGTGGAGTTCCTGCGCAAAGGGATCGATCAAGGTGTGGCGAATTCGATTCTGGTGAAGGTGAACCAGATCGGCACGTTGACGGAGACCTTTGATGCGATCCGGCTCGCGACGGAGAACGGCTACACGGCTGTGATCAGCCACCGATCCGGCGAGACGGAAGACACCACGATCGCGGACATTGCGGTGGCCACGAACGCCGGCCAGATCAAGACCGGTTCGCTGTGCCGAACTGATCGTGTCGCGAAGTACAACCAACTTCTCCGCATTGCGGAGGAACTTGGTGACAACGCCGTCTACGGCGGTAAGATGCGCTAGTGGATCACCCCGGCTACGGCGATTTCCGCGCGCGTCGCGAAGCCACGATCTGGCAGCAGCTGAATCAAGTCCTCAAAGGACTGATCATCATCGCGTTGCTGCTTGTGATCGTTAGTCTCTTCCTCCCTCAATACAAAAGGCTAAAGCAGAGCCGCAGCGAGCTCGATGCGCTGCAGGCGATTGTCACCGAGCAGAAGATGGTGCTCGCGCGCCACACGCGCGAAGCGAGCCTGCTCAAAACGGATCCCGTTTACCTGGAAACGATCGCGCGCGACCGCCTCGACCTGATGAAGGAAGGCGAGACGATCTTCCGCCTCGAGCCGCCGAAAGAGAAGCCGAAGGCAGCGACGCCGGCGCGGTAAAGCGGCTGCCGCACAAAGCGTCGACTCGGTAAGCTGTCATTCCGAGCGGAGTCGAGCAATCCAGTAGCAGTACGGTTGGCGGCGCATCGGGATTCCTCCACTGCGCTTCGCTCCGGTCGGAATGACAGCTAGTGGCATGCGTGCGGAGGCTTGGTATCTTCCGCCATGGCTACCGATGTTCAGGAGATCAGCGCAGAGGATCTGAAGGCGCGCGTGGGCGAACTGCGGAGGTTTCTTTGACTTCGCTCGCCTGCAGGAAGAGCTAGCCACACTCGAGGCGCGCATGACCGCGCCGGATTTCTGGGATAACCGCGAGCGCGCCCAGGGCGACGTGGAGGAAGTTTCGCGGCTGCGGTCGCTCATCAATCCGTTCCGCGAGCTCGAGCGCGCGATCGATGACTTCGAGGTCCTGCAACAGCTTGCCGCTGAGGAAGGGGATGCGGCCCAACGCAGCGCCGCCGAACGCGATATCGCGACGGAACACGCGCGGATTTTAGGCAAGCTCGAGGAGTTCGAGCTGCGCCAGTTTCTCTCCGGGCCTAACGACCGCTCGAACGCATTCCTCACGATTCATTCCGGCGCGGGTGGCACGGAGTCGTGCGACTGGGCGGACATGCTGCTGCGGATGTACCAGCGCTGGATCGAGCGCAGCGGCTTCACAGCGCAGACGATCGACATCCAAACCGGCGAGGAAGTGGGCATCAAGTCGGCCACATTCCTCGTCGGCGGAGAGTACGCTTACGGATACCTCGGCACGGAGCGCGGCGTGCACCGGTTGGTCCGCATCTCACCGTTCGATTCGAACAAGCGACGGCACACCTCGTTCGCGAGCGTCGATGTCGTCCCGGAGATCGCGGACTCCGCGCCAATCGAGGTGAACCCCGCGGACATCGAGGTGGACACCTTCCGCGCGGGTGGCAAAGGCGGGCAGAACGTCAATAAAGTGGAGACCGCCGTGCGCATCGTGCACAAGCCGAGCGGCATCGTCGTGGCGTGTCAGGCGGAGCGCAGCCAGGGCCGGAATCGTGAGCTCGCGATGAAGATGTTGAAGGCGAAGCTTTACGAGATCGAGCAGGACAAGAAGCGCGCTGAGATCGATCGGCAGTACGGCGAAAAGGGTGACGTGGCGTGGGGCAGTCAGATCCGCTCGTATGTGTTTCAGCCTTACCAGATGGTGAAGGATCACCGGACCGGCGCTGAGACGAGCAATGTGCAGGGCGTGATGGACGGTGACATCGACCTGTTCATCCAGGCGAAGCTGCGCGGGCAAAAGGCCGGCAAGGGCGACAGCGAGCGCGATATCTAAAAGCGGCGGCAGGCCTGACACCCGCTGTCATTCCGACCGAAGCGCAGCGCAGTGGAGGAATCCCGTTGTCCCGGCCTTCAGGTATGCCACGGGATTCTTCGACTGCGCTGCGCTTCGCTCAGAATGACAGCGTGGCGGGCGCGCGACTCTATGGCGCCGGGCTCAAATCGTACACTTCCACCAGTCCGATGCCGGTCTGATTGTCGAAGCCGCTCATGATTGCGGTGTAGGACCCGCCGTTCAGCGTCACGTGCATGGCCGACTCGTTGCCATGTCTCGGAGCCAGCCCTGAGTTCCGGACTTCGTTCGATTCGGGATCCGATTCCCAGTCGTCGTTCACCCGGATGCGGTTGCCGTTTGAATCACGCAGATCCAGCACAGGATCGTTGAGCGAGTTAGCGACACCGGAATCCCGGAGCGTCGCTCCCAGCCCGCGAAGGACGACGCGTTTGCTCTCGCCGCCACCTACGATAAAGCCGGCCACCATCACATCGTTGCCTGTGCCCACGCGAGCGCGGGTCGAGATGTTGCCGGCGCGGCCATTCGTCGTGTGCAGATCGTACAGTTCGACGAGCCCGATGCCGGTCAGGTCTTCGAAGCCGCGGACTACGACCGTGTAGCTTCCCGGTTGCAGCGTCGCGATGACAGCGGCCTCGCGGCTCCCCGTCGGATCAAGCCCGTAGCTGGCAATCGTCTGGCTACTCCCGTAGTCGACCCAGTCGTCATTGGACTGGAGCTGCCCCGTGCTGCTTCGGAGCTCGAGCGTCGGATCTTCATTAGGGCCGTTCACGCCGCTCGCGCCCAGCGAATTCCCGATCGCTCGCAACACGACCGTGGCGGGTTGCGATCCCTGAATGATAAAACCGCCGATCATGACCTCTTCACCCGTGCCGATGAACGCGCGGGTCGAGAGGTTGACGAGATTCGATGAAGGGACGGAGGACTGATAGTTCGGCCCGGCGTCATAAAGTGCGTGCGCGCCGGCGATATCGTCACTGGTGAGGTGGTCGAGACCGCCGATCTTCGAATTCATCAACGCGGAGACGTTTTGCCCCGCCTGGTCCGGGTGATCGAGGCCGAGCACGTGTCCGAATTCATGAAGAGCGACGCGATGGAAGTCGTAGACGTCACCTTGCTGAGGGCCGCGGTATGAGTCCCATCTCCTGGCGTTATTGAAGATCACGTCTGTCTCCGTGACGACCGGGCCGCGCGAGGAGATCAGCGTGATGGCCAGAACGTTGCTCCCGAAAGAGTCGCCATAGACTGTCCGCGAGAAGAACACAGAGTTATCCGCGTCCGTCTCGGATTGCGGCAGGATGGAGCCGACGATCCAGCGGAACTTCAGGTGGACGAGGTGCTGGTTCCAATTCGACAGCGTGCCAGCCGCGGAATCGTTGAAGGAGTTAAAGCCGTCCTGCAGCGGCTGAGGTCCGCCGAGCGAAAGATGCATCATGACGCTGCGGTTCAGCGTCCACTTGTCGCCGTCGATCTTGAAGGCAGCGGCATCACGGCCGGCCCACAGGAGCCCGGCAGCGCAAGACAGGAGAAGGAGGATCTTTTTCAAAGCGATGATTCTAACGTTGAACACGTGAAAGTGTAGAGGGTTGCGGCGCAGCCACAAGTTGCAGGGTAAATCGTTTATCGAATTGTCCGTGGTAGTATCGCCGGCAGCAGGCCAGGCATGCTACGCGGCGCCTGATCTTTCGGACGCGTGGAAACTCCCTGCCGCACCTTGGGCAGCGATACAGGAATGGCCGCGCACGCGTCTGTCTCGGAAAAGGAAGCGAATGGCAACGCTGCTCGTCTGCGATGCCGAGATCGCAGCATGCCTGCCGCCACTCGGGACCGTGCGGCGCGATTCGGCGGCGACCTTTCCGCGCGTGCGCCAGGAGGTGCGCCAGCTCGTGGCGCAAGGTGCGGTCGATCTCGTCCGCACCATGCGTGCGCAGCAGTGGATTGAGTGTCACCAGGTTGTGACGATAGTCGGCACGCCCTGCGGCGGTGCGAAGTCTCGAGCTCCACTCCACGCGAACGGATCGCGCGACGCTCGGCGCCCCCACGGCGCGCAACATTTCTCGGGCTTGTGCCTCGAGGGTCGCGTCACGCCCGGTGGTCGGGTGGCATTGCAGAGGCGGCGGCGGGTTCGCCGCGCGCGGGACGAAGCGGCCGAATACCCCTTCTAAAAACTCGAGCTGCTTAAACAGCAGCATACGGTCGTCGGTCACTGTGTTCGGGTGTCGGCGAGAGTCGCGCGAGGATTCGCTGGATCGCGTCGGCTGCGGCCGCAATCTCCTCAGGCGTCGTCTGTCTGCCCAGCGAAAAGCGGACGGCTGATGCGGCCGACTCGGCTGCGTGCCCCATCGCCAGCAGGACGTGCGAGGCCATCACAGACCCCACCATGCAAGCCGATCCGCTCGAGGCGCAAACGCCTTCCAAATCGAGCGCCATCAACATGGTTTCTGAACTCACACCGGGGAAGCTCACGTTCAACGTGTTCGCCAGCCGCTGATCCACCTCGCCGTTCTGGCGAGCCGTCGGGCATGCGATCGCGATTGCTCGCCACAGCTGGTCCCGCAACGCTGCCTCGCGCGGCTGCTCCGCATCGAGATCCGCGTGGACCCATTCCGCTGCGGCGGCCATGCCTGCGATTGCCGGCACGTTTTCCGTTCCTGGGCGCCGATCGTTCTCATGAGCACCGCCGAAGAGAATCGGCTGAATGGGCAGGCCGGCGCGGAGATACAAAAAGCCGGCGCCTTTGGGGCCATAAAACTTGTGCGCGGCAAAGCTCGCCGCGTCCGCGACGCCTTCAGAAAAGTCGATCGGCAATTTGCCAAACGACTGGACCATATCGCTGTGCAGCAACACACCGCGCGTGCGGCAGATACCCGCGATCTCGCGCAGCGGCTGCACGACGCCGGTCTCGTTGTTCGCGGTCATGATGGAGACAAGCGTCGTGTCTGGCCGAATCATGGCCGCCAGCTGCTGCGGATCGATCAGTCCGGCTTCGTCGACACCGAGGAACGTGACGTCGAAAGCTTCATCGCGTTGCAGGTGCTGAAACGCATGGAGCACGGCGTGATGCTCCGTCCCCGCACAGATCAGATGTCGGCCGCGTGCCGCGTGGGCGCGAGCGAGCCCGAGGATCGCTAGATTGTTCGCTTCGGTGCCAGTCGCGGTAAAGATGAGCTCGTGAGGCTTTGCGCCGATGATTGCGCTTAGCCGATCACGCGCATCGTCGATCGCCGCGCGCGCTTCACGGCCCGCAGCATGGATGCTCGATGGGTTACCGTAATGCTGCTCTAGGTACGGCAGCATCGCGTCGCGAGCGGGAGCGCAGAGCGGAGTCGTCGCGTTGTAGTCGAGGTAGATGGTCATTCCGACCGGAGCGAAGCGAAGTGGAGGACCGAGCTTTCGGGTAGTGGGGCAGAGGGCTACGATCCCGTTGCGTCGCCGATCGATGCAGCCACGGGATCCCTCGACTGCGCTCGGGATGACATAGCTTCGCTAAAACTTGCTGCCGGCATGCGCATGGCGTTCACGCTTTGGCACGATCGCGATCTGCTTTGCCGCGTAGTAGACGAGCGAGTCCGGCGGCACGCTCTCGGTCAGGAAGACGTTGCCGCCGATTGTGCTCCGCGCACCGACGACGGTCTCGCCGCCAAGCACGGTCGAGTTTGGATAGATCGTGACATGATCTTCCACGTTTGGGTGCCGCTTGCCGCCTTTGCGGATGTGCCCCTGGTCGTCTTTCTGGAAGCTCCGCGCGCCGAGCGTGACGCCGTGATAAAGCTTCACGTGCGAGCCGATCACGCACGTCTCACCAATTACCACGCCAGTGCCGTGATCGATAAAGAAGTGCGAGCCAATCGTCGCGCCCGGATGGATATCGATGCCGGTCCGTCCGTGCGCCCATTCGGTCATCATTCGCGGCACCAGCGGCAGGTTATGTTGGTAAAGCAGATGCGCGATACGCTGAATGGCGATCGCCTCAATCGCCGGATACGCGAGGATGATCTCCTCGAAGCTGTGCGCGGATGGATCGCCTTCGTAGGCCGCATCGATGTCCGCCCAGAGCTTCTCGCGCAGACCGGCCAGCTGTGAAAAGAAGAAGTCGAGGATCTCCTCGGCCTGTTCGTCGCTGGCGGCGACTCCATTGACTGCGGCGAGGCTCTTGAGGATCTCTGGCTTAAGCCGCGCGTGCAGCGCTTTGATTCGGCAAAGTGTCACCTCCGGCAGCTCGCCGGCGTGCACGATCGGCTCGCCGTGGAATCCCGGGAAGAGGATGCTCAGCAATTCCACACAAGCGGCGTCGATCGCGGGACGCGAAGGTAACGTCGCCGCCGCTTCGACGTAGTTGATCCCGCCGTTCTCACGATAGGTGAGCAGCAAATCGTCCACTGCGCGCGTGAAGTGATGATCCATCCGCCGCAACTATGCCTGATCGCCCGCGAAGCGCGAGTCCGGCCGCATGATTGCAAACCAGCTTCCGGCTCCTAAGATGCACCTTCCTCTATGAGTAACTTCGAGATTCTCGGTCTGCCGACTGACGAGTTGGACGTGTTTTTGAGCGCCGCGCATGGCGATCCTTTCCGCGTGCTCGGGCCCCATCGGGTGGGGGACAATCTCGTCATCCGCACCTTTCGGCCGGACGCGCAGGAACTGCATGTGGAGCTGGACGGCGGAACAGTCGAACGCGTCGCCGCGAACCGGCTGCATCGCGAAGGTTTCTTCCAGGCCGTGCTGCCCGGGATGCGCCGCGACGCTTCCTACCAGCTGCGCATCACCGGCTGGAACGGCGACGAGTGGGCGATCCGCGATCCGTACTCCTACGGCACCATCATGGGGGAGGTGGATCTGCATCTCTTCTCGGAGGGCAATCACCACCAGATCTACGAGCGCTTCGGCGCGCATCTGCGGAACATCGGCGGAGTGGAGGGCGTCTACTTCGCCGTCTGGGCGCCAAATGCTCACCGCGTCAGCGTCGTGGGTGACTTCAATGGCTGGGACGGTCGCGTCAATCCGATGCGGCGCCTCGTCGGCAGCGGCGTTTGGGAAATTTTCATCCCGGGTGCTACCGCCGGCACGCATTACAAGTTTGAGATCCGCACGCCCGCCGGGCAGCTGCTTTTGAAAAGCGATCCGTTCTCGTTCTTTGGCCAGTGGGGCAAGGAAACGTCATCGCTCGTCTACGACCTCGGCAAGTACCAGTGGAACGATCACGACTGGATGCATTCACGCCGGGCGAAGGATTGGAACAAGAGTCCGATGAGCATCTACGAGGTGCACCTCGGCTCGTGGCGCCGGCATGGCGGCGATGCCGGCCGATCGTTCAGCTACCTGGAGCTCGCCGACTCGCTGATCCCTTACGTCCTGAAGATGGGCTACACGCACATCGAGCTGCTGCCGATCGCGGAGCATCCGTTTGAAGGCTCGTGGGGTTATCAGGTCACGAATTACTACGCGCCGACGAGCCGCTTCGGCACGCCGGATGAGCTGCGCCATTTCATTGATCGCTGCCACCAGGCCGGCATCGGCGTGATCATGGATTGGGTGCCGGCGCACTTCCCGAAAGACGCGCACGCGCTGGCTGAATTCGATGGCACCGATCTGTACGAGCACATGGATCCGCGGCAGGGCGAGCACCAGGATTGGGGCACGCTGATCTTCAATTTCGGGCGCAATGAGGTGCGCAATTTTCTGACCGGCAATGCGCTCTTCTGGCTGGATAAATATCACATCGATGGCCTGCGCGTGGATGCGGTGGCCTCGATGCTTTACCTCGACTACTCGCGCGAGCCGGGCCAATGGGTGCCGAACGTGCACGGCGGCCGCGAGAACCTCGAGGCGGTCCATTTCATCAAGCGCACTAACGAGCTGTGCTACGAGCGCTTCCCTGGCACCGTGACGATCGCGGAGGAATCAACCTCGTGGCCCGGCGTCTCGCGCCCCACCTACCTCGGCGGCCTCGGGTTCGGCATGAAGTGGAACATGGGGTGGATGCACGACTTCCTCCACTATATGGCGCTCGATCCCATCTTCCGCCGCTATCACCACAACAGCATCACCTTCTCGATCATGTACGCCTTCAGCGAGCATTTCGTGCTCGTGCTGAGCCACGACGAAGTGGTGCACGGCAAGGGATCGCTCATCGGCAAAATGCCCGGCGACGAATGGCAGAAGTTTGCCAATCTTCGTATGTTCTACGCCTGGATGTACGGCCATCCCGGCAAGAAGCTGCTCTTCATGGGCCAGGAGTTCGGCCAGGTGCGCGAATGGAACCACGACCGTGAGCTCGATTGGTTCCTCCTCGAAAACCCGAGGCACGATGGGCTGCATCGCCTCGTGCAACATCTCAACTACACGTACCGCAGCGAGCCCGCGCTGTGGGACCTCGACGACAGCTACGAAGGCTACGACTGGATCGATCACCACGACGCCGACAACAGCGTCGTCTCATTCCTCCGGCGCTCGCGCGAGGGCGACATCATCGTCTTCGTGATCAACGCGACACCGCAGGTCCTGCACGGCTATCGTCTCGGAGTTCCTGAAGGCGGCTTCTACCGCGAGATCATCAATACCGACGCGGAGACGTACGGCGGGAGCAACATCGGCAACATGGGCGGCTTGCAGGCGGATGACTTCGCGTGGCAGGCGCGCACGCACTCACTTATGATCGAGGTGCCACCGCTTGCGACGCTGGCGTTCAAGCTCGAGCGCCCGCCCAGCGTGGCGGATGTCGCCGTGGCTCCAGGGTAGGGACAGCGCGCTGCGCTGTCCGAGTAGCGTGGCACGGTCGGAATCGTCCGAGCGTCTCCGCGGGGAGCAACGCGCTTCGGACGCCGCAGCGCGGCGTCCCTACCATTGCGCTTGACCGCCGGGAGGCGGACCCGCATTTTTTCCGCGGACCCACCATGAAGCAGAAATTCTCCGCCGCGTTCACGCTCATCGAGCTCCTCGTCGTCATCTCGATCATCGCCATTCTGGCTGCCCTGGCAGTTCCGGCGCTGACGCAGGCCCTGACCAAAGGCCAGATGACCGGCACGATGAATAACGCGCGGCAGCTTTACCTGGCGGGATTCCAAATGGCGACGGACGGCGCGACCAACTCGAATCCGAACTTTTCATGGCCCGGCGATGACGACAACGTGAAGAGCTTGGAAGAGTACTGCAACAAGCTCGTCGAGAACGACTACCTCAAACCCGGCGACCTGCAGAAAATTTTGAATGCGCCAGGTGCAAACTGCACCGTGACAAGCGGAGGTGGCGGCGGAGCTGGTGCCGCTACGACTGTGACGCTCACTCCATGCACGAGCGCGCTGAAGGTCTACAAGGTCAAAGAGACGGACGGCGCGAATACACTGTTTAGCGCGAGCGCGAACTATGAGTACGACACGGCGCTCAAGCCCACCGCGGCGCCGTATGGCGACAAAGGGTTCGTGGTCATTCGGCGCGGCGGTGATGCGAGCGTTTACCGCAAGAACGAAGCGACAAAGGCCGGCTGGGGCGGCAATGCCGATAAGCTTGCACAGTCTGTCGGAGTTCTGCCAGCTGGGAGCGGCTCCGATTCCGCCGCGGCCCTCAAGAATCCACAGGGCACCGGCTCGACACCGTAAGACGAGGCGCTGCTTACCCTTTCATTCCGGTCAGCGTCACGCCACGCAGGAAGTAGCGTTGCGCGAAGAAGAAGATCGCGATGACGGGTAGCATCATCATCAGGGATGCGGCCATCAGCATTCCCATCCCTTTGCTCGTGCCGGGATCCGCGACCTGCACCTGAAAGGCGTAGAGGCCAAACGAGAGCGGATAAAGCCGCGAGTCGTTCACGTAGATCAGCGGGCCCATGAATTCGTTCCACGACCCGAGGAACGTGAAGATCGCGATCGCGGCGAGGGTCGGCTTCACCAGCGGGAGCATGATGTGCCAGTAGATGCGGAGGAAGCCGCAGCCATCGAGACGCGCAGCATCTTCCAGGTCGCGCGGGATTCCTTTCAGGAACTGGCGCAGCAGGAAAACGTAAAACGCCGGCGCGACGAAGCTCGCGATCCAGAGCGGCTGGAGCGTGTTGTACCAGCCGAGCTTCTGCATGATGAGGAACTGCGGGATCATCGTCACCTGCACCGGCAGCATCATCGTCGCGAGGAGGAGCGCGAAGCAGACCTCGCGACCCGGCCATTGCAGCCGCGCAAATGCGTAAGCGACGAGCGAGCAACTCAGCAGCGTGCCGACGAGATTGAGGATGACGAGGAACAGGCTCGTGCCGACGTAACGCCAGAATGGAATGTGATCGAGCGTGAGACGGTAGTTGCGGCGGATCTTCGACCACCAGGCTTCGAATTGATTCACCCGACGCAGCTCCAACGTGACTGTGAGCTGATTCGCTCGCGGCGTCATGTCGAGCGAAGTCGAGACATCCCGTGGTGCTGCCTTTCTCGTTTCGCCACCGGATTCCTCGACTCCGCTGCGCTCCGCTCGGGAGGACATTGCAGCTGGGCCTGTCGATCCTGGCCGCTCCGGATCGAGCAACGTCCAGGTGCGGATCTTCGTCAGGCGATCGTCGGGGCCGCGCTCCTGCCACGTGTTCAGGACCCAGTTATAATCTGACGATTCGAGATCGCGCACGGCACGGTAGCGCACGCCGTTCTTCTCCACGTACATGCGGACCGCGTGCCATGTGTTGTCGTAGCGGAGCGACATCTGCAGGCGATACAGCCGGTCGACCGGGAAGCTCGTCGTGAACGTTTGCGTCAGACGTACGACATCGCCGCGCGTGAAGTCGTAGATCAGCTCGCCGAATGGCTCTTCAGCGGTTCCGCCCTGCACCAGGTGCGCCGCGCCGGCTTCCACAAGCCAGGTGTTCGCCACGCTATTGGCTGGGACGAGCACGTCTTCCTGGAGATCGAGTGACCGTGCGCGCAACTGTCCCACGCAAAAGACACGCCGGAGCTCCTGCACGATCTCGGCAACCAGCGCAGGCCGCATGTTCTCGCGGACGGCGGCCGTCAGCTGCTCGCCTGTTTGTTGCCACACCGACGCCGGTAGCACGTTGAGCAGCCGCTTGTAGATTCCGCGCGCGGTGTGTCTAACGAGGGCCGCCCGGTCGACATCAGTTGGCCATGCGATTTGGATTGATTGCAGATGCTGCTCGATAATCGGCAGCGCGTCGTCCATCCGCGGTCCCGTCACCCCATCGTACAGCCGGTCATCGACATAGGGCGATTGCACGCGCGGGATTGGTCGCTCCGGCAGCATGCGGTTCTGGCCGAACATCTCGCGATCGAGCTTCGCGGAGACAGAGGCCATCCAAAAGAATGGCCAGGCGAAGATGAGCGCGCCGATGAGGAGCGCGCCGTAGATGAGGACGCGGCGGATCATTGGATCCCGGAGACGTCCAACGTCCAACGTTCAACGTCCAACATTGAACTCAGAAAGGCGCGCTCTGTCATTGAAGCGTTGAGCGTTGGACGTTGAGCGTTGGACGTTGAGCGTTGGTTCTCACTCCTCATAGTGCACCCACCGCTTCGAAAGCTTCAGTTGCAGCAGCGTTAACCCGAATACCGCGAGGAAAAGAAACCATCCGAGCGCGGAGGCGTATCCCATCTGCAAAAAGCGGAAGGCGCTGTTGAACAGGTGATACGCGTAGAACAGCGTCGAATCGACCGGACCACCTTGCGTCATGATGAACGCCTGCGTGAAAATCTGTAGCGTCGCGATCAGCGCCATCACCACATTGAAGAAGATGTAGGGCGAGAGCAGGGGAAGCGTCACATGCCGGAAGCGTTGCCACGCGCCGGCGCCGTCGAGTTCCGCCGCTTCGTAGTAGCTCGCACTGATCGCCTTCAATCCCGCGAGCCAGATGATCATGCCGCCGCCGGCCGTCCAGAGGCCCATCAGGATCAGCGCCGGTTTGCTGGTGTTTTCGTCCTCGAGCCAGTTCGGGCCGTGGATGCCGAACGTCGCGAGGAAGGTGTTCAGCAATCCGGCCTGCGGGTTAAAGATCCAGATCCAGAGAATGCTCGAAGCGACCGCCGGCACGATCGACGGCAGGTAGAAGAACGTCCGCCAAACCGCGACGCCGCGGATCTCGAGATTCAGCAGCAACGCAATGCCGAGGCTCAGCGCGAGCCCGAGCGGAATGCCGAGGATCATGTAAAGCGTGTTGCCGATCGCTTTCCAGAATCGCGGGTCCTCCGAGAACATGTGCGCGTAGTTCGCAAAGCCGATAAAGCGCGCCGGATTGAGAATGTCGTAATCGCAGAAGCTGATGATGATGGAGAAGAGAATCGGCCCGCCGGTGAGCACGATGAAGCCGATGATCCACGGCGACGCGCAAAGCCAGCCGCCCCGCCACTGCGAGCGGAAGTAACGGCTGCGCGTGCCCTCCAACCGCGGAGCGGCTGACTCATGCTCCTGCTCTTTCCTGTGGGGTTTCAGATCAAGATCAGGATCAGGATTGAGAGCAGGAGTTCGGAAGCCGCCGCGCGTCTCCCACCAGTAAATCAACACCGCCGCGCCGATGAGCAGCAGCGCATAAACCCAGATGAAATACTTCCACGGCACCACCGGTCCGCGGGGAGGACTGAGGGTGCGGTCGAGCTGCCGCTGCACGACGCGAGTGCTCGCATCCAGCGCGGCTTGTGGCGACGTCTTGTGGAAGATCGCCTCCTCAGTCGCGCGCTTCTGCTCGTTGAAGAGCAGCTGGCCGACTGGCGTGACGGGTCGAAACGGCGACGTCTCCAGCAGGTCGTTGCAGAGCTTTACGCCATCGCGCACCTTCGCCGGAATGGCGGGATTGTTGGCGACGTATTTCTCGTAGAGCCACTGGTTGATGTGCCGATTCCCATTCTGCGTCGGCACGTAGAGGCGGCCCTGGCTTTCCATCTGCAGCCGATTGCTCTCCGCGATGATCTCGGCCGCGCGCTGGCTCGTCAGAAAGCGCAACAACTCCCAAGCCGCTTCTTTCTTCCGCGCGGTGGAAGGGATTGCGAAACACCAGCCGCTCACCCAGCTGAAGCCGCTGCGGCCTTTTGCCAATTCCGCCGCGGGCAGTGGCGGCACCGCCAGCGCGTAGTTCACGTGATTGCCGAACTGCGCGAGGTTCTCGGGGAAATTCCAGTAGCCATCGATCTTCATCGCCACGCGCTCGGTGGTGAAGGGATCGAGCTGGCCAGTCTGCGCGCTGCCCTGGAACGCCATTACTGCTCCTGCGCCGCCGATCGAGTCGTAGACCTTCACCATCCACTCCAGCGCCTGCACCACGGGCGGTGAGTTGAGCGTCACCGTCTTCGCGTCGCGCGACATGAGCTCGCCGCCGTTCATCCAGGCGTAAATGTAGAGCCAGGCATTGCCGTAATTCGGCGCGAACCCCAGCCGCGTGATCTGTCCGCGCGCATCGCGCTCCGTCAGCTTCGGCGCCATCTCAGCGAGCTCTTCCCACGTGCGCGGCGGGCGGCCTTCGCCGTTCTCGTCCACGAATCCGGCGCGCTTCAGCAGGTCCTTGTTATAGAAAAGCGCGCGATCATCGACGCGCTCCGGCACGCCGTAGACGCCGCGCTCACTGGTCACTGGATCGGTGTAGGTGACCTCTTCCCACGCGGCGTTGTAGTAGTTCTCCGCGCGAATCGCCTCTGCACCCCGCGTCGCAGCATCGCGCGCGACGAACTCATCCAGCTTCGCGAACGCGCCGCGCGCCGCCCATTCGCTAATCGCATAGCGGTCGAAGAGGATCAGGTCCGGCGGCTCACCCCCGGCGACGCTGACGAGGAACCGCGTCGGATCAGCCGTAAAATCACGCGACGCATTCTGCCCCCGCAGGACGCGGTAGATGGGCTGCGACGGATCCTTCGCGTGACGCGCCTCGCTTTCCGCCTCGAAGGCGCGCACGGCATCTTCGACTGCATCGTTGTTCGGCCCATTGTCGCCGAGATACGAGATCTCGATCACGCCCGGCTGGTTCCTCAGCGTGCCAGTGGGCGAAAGCAGCCACAACGCGATCCCGATCGCCAGCGCAGCGAGGAGGGTTTTCCAGACGTTCATCAGGCGGCGTGCATCCTGACAGCCGCGCTCCGTCGGGCAAGCCTTCGCTTGCGCCACGTCGCCTGCAGCGCGTCAGCCGTAGACGATCATGGCAACCGCAGGTAAGTCTTTCAATCGCGTGACGACTTTCGAGCTTACCGGATTCATCATCAACTCAGTTGGCACTGCCTGCTGGGCAATCTGCTTTTGGTGGATGTACCGCATCTCGAAACGGCAGGACAAGATGCTGGCCGAGTTGCACGAAGTGACGCGCCGGATCGAGCAAGTCTCAAAAGAGGAGCACGAGCTGATTCGCGAGGTTCACCCTGGTGTAGAGGAGATCAAGAAGTCAGTCGAAGGCGTTGCCGACGCGGTTTCGAAAGACGAACCACGAGGTCGATGAACGCCGGTGCGCAGATCGCCATTCGCCCGCTGGGAGATTCGGCGCTGATCGTTCAGCTCAATTCCGAATCGCTGGACGACATCGACGAGGTGCTGCGCGTCGCGCGCCTGCTCGAGCGGGCCGCGATCGTGGGCGTAACCGAAATCACGACCGCGTTCACGACAGTTGCCGTTTTCTACGATCCAACCCGTGTTGTCGTGGGCGGCAACGAGGGGCTTTTCGATTGTCTCGAGGCGCAGGTGCGTTCCGCGCTCGCACAGCTGTCGACTGGCGAGCCCGTGCGGTCAGCGTCCGACCAAGAAGTGATCGAGATCCCGGTGTGCTACGATCATGGCTATGCGCTCGACCTCACCGACGTCGCCGCGCATGCCAGCCTCGCGCCGGCGGAAGTCATTGCGCTTCATTGCTCGGCTGAATACCGCGTAGCGACGGTCGGATTCACTCCTGGGTTCCCATATCTTTCCGGGCTGCCGTCGCAGCTCGCGACGCCCCGCCGAGCATCCCCGCGCGCTGCGGTGCCAGCCGGCTCAGTCGCGATCGGTGGCCGCCAGGCAGGCATCTACGCGGTGAGCTCGCCCGGCGGCTGGCACGTGATCGGCCGCACATCGATGCAGCTGTTCGATGTGACACGCAACCCCGCCGCGCTGCTGCGCGCCGGAGATCGCGTGCGTTTTCGATGCATCACAGCGGCTGAATTCCACGCCGCGGCTGCGGATTCGCTGCCCGAACGGGCGCAAGCGACCGCCAACAAATAGCAACGCGAGGGGAGCAGTCCCGGCGGAGTTCGGCTATCGTGGAGGCCACACTTCCGCTGTCTATCCATGATCAAGCCGTTTATTGCCGCCGTTGCTTTGCTGGCCGCGCTCATTTCTCCAGGGCACGCGCAGCGATCCGTGCCGAAAGTCGTCATCGCCCTTAAGCCCGACAAAAATCCGGACATGATGCAGCAGGAGCGCAAGACGCTCTCGGAGTTCCTCTCGTCGAGACTGAGCAAGCCGGTCGAGGTGATCGTTCCGCTCACGTCAGCTGTGATCCTCGAGGGGATGGCGAACGGCACGATTGATCTCGGTTATCTGAGCGCGACCGACATGATCAATGCGCGCAAAAAGAACATCGCCGACATCCTCCTCGCGGGTGAGATCGAGGGGGATAACTCGTACAAGAGCTACTGGGTTTCGCTGAAGGAGAAGCCGTACGACGGCGTCGACGATCTGCGCGGCAAGCCGATCGCGTTCTCCGGCAAAACCAGCACCTCGGGCTATCTGATCCCGCTCTGGGACATGAAGCAGAAGGGCCTGCTCGACAAAGCAGACGCGGAGGCGTTTTTCGGGAAAGGGAATGTCTGGTTCGGAACCGGATACGTCTCCGCGATCGAGCGCGTGCTGAACGGTGAGGCGGAAGCCGCCGCAGTCAGCTACTACGTTCTCGATAAGGACAAACACCTCACCGTCGAGCAACGTGCCAAGCTGAAGAAGGTGGCGGAGCAGGGCCCCGTGCCGACGCACGTCATTGCGATCCGCTCCAGCCTTCCGGCGAACGACCGTGAAGCGCTGCGCAAAGCGCTCGACTCAATGAACGAAGGCAGCAATGCCGCCCTGCGAGACAACGTTTTTACCTCGAAGCTCGTTCCCGTCGACGCTGAGAAGCATCTCGGTCCCCTCCGCGATGCGCTGAAATTTACCGGCGATGATCAGTGAGCGCCGCATGCGCGTGGTAGGGACGCCGCGCTGCGGCGTCCGAGGCGCGTTGCTCGCGTCCAGGTACACGCCGCGCCCTGGTGTGTGGCCACGCCCATTGGACGGCGCAGCGCGCCGTCCCTACCTTTTCGCAACGTAAATGGTCGCCCTTTCCCAAAGCGCGCCTCCGCGAACGAGCGACGAGCCCTCGCATCTGGCAATCGAAGACCTCGGGTTTCAGCGGAACGGTAAGTGGCTCTTTCGCCACCTGACGTGGCGCGTGCCGCGGGGCAGCATCATCGCCATCGTCGGGCCGTCCGGTGTCGGTAAATCGAGTCTACTCAGCTGTCTCGCCGGGCTGGTGAAACCGACGGAAGGCAAACTCACCTTCTGCTGCAACGCCGGCTGCTTCCATGACGCGCCCGATTACCAGAAGCGCGTCGGCATCATCTTCCAAAACTTCCTCCTCGCGCAGAACAGCTCACTGCTGCGCAACGTGACCGCTGGCCGGCTCGGCCGATATCCGTGGTGGCGCACGCTGATCCACATGCCGCGTGCCGATAAACTTGAAGCCGTGCGGCTGCTCATCGATCTCGGCCTCGGCGACTATGTGCATCGCCGCGCCGCCGACATCTCCGGCGGCGAACAGCAACGTGCTGCCATCGCGCGCGCCTTGTTCCAGGAACCGGAGCTGCTGCTCGCGGACGAGCCGGTCTCAAACCTCGACGCGTATCTCTGCGGCCGCGTGCTCGGCATTCTGCGCCAGCAGGCGCACGAGCAAAAGCGCACCGTCATGTGCGTGCTCCACGATGCCGCGCTCGTCGAGCGATTCGCCGATTATGCGATCAGTCTCGATCCGATGAGCCCGGAGAACTGGCGCGTGCGCAAGGTGAATGCAGCTGCGGCCTAGGAGCGAATAGGAAGGCAATTTCCGCCCAATCAGTGCCTGTCATTCCGACCGGAGCGAAGCGCAGTGGAGGAATCCCGCGGCGAGAAACTAAATGTGGCACCACGGGATTCCTCGACTGCGCTCGGAATGACATGCTTGTAAGCGGAATCTCCTGTTGGATTCACTGCAGCGTGGAGCGCCGATCGGTGGAGCCAGACGCTGTCGAGCTTCGGGAGACGCGTCGCCAGGCTCGACAGAGTCTCGCCCTACCGGGAGCTTTGGAACGAAAGAGTGGCTGAGACGAAGACAATCGCACAGCCGCGTCCACCCGAGCCGGATCTCGAGGCGGCGGTATCGTTGCCGTGGCACCACCGGCTGAACGTTCTCAACGTCTCGCTCGTGGTTTTTCTACTCATGGTGCTCAGCTCCGCCGGCGTGCTGCGCGGCTCCGGGCGCGATCTCGATTACTTCGCAAACACGAAGCGCTTCCTCGGGAACTTCTTCCCGCCCGATTTCTCGGTCGCGGGCCAGACGATGATCGGGCTGTGGGAGACGTTCCAGATGGCGGTGATGGCGACCGCGTTTGCGATCATCCTCTCAATACCCATCGCTATTGCCGGGGCGCGCACGCTCTCTCCCGCGTGGCTCGTCTTCCTCGCGCGCATGCTCATGAACGGCATCCGCACGATCCCGAGTCTCATCTGGGCTTTGATTGCAGTGGCGGTCGTCGGGCCCAACACGCTGGCGGGCGTGATTGGCCTCACGTTCTACAGCATCGGGTATCTGGGGAAGTTCTTCAGCGACGCGTTCGAGTCAGTCGACGTCGATGTGGCGAAAGCGCTGCGAGCACTTGGCGCGCGCACGATTCAGGCGTTTCAATACGGCCTCTGGCCGCACGCCAAGCCGCTCGTCTGGAGCTACTCGCTCTGGATGCTCGAGTACAACATCCGCTCCGCAGCGATCATTGGCTACGTCGGCGCCGGCGGCGTCGGCCTGCAGCTCTACACCTACCAGGAGTACTACCAGTGGAACAAATTCGCCACGGTGCTGCTCTTCATTCTCGCGCTGGTGTCGATCCTCGACTTCCTGGGCGAGCGCATCCGCAAGCAGATCGTACCGAAAGCCGTCGGCAGGCAAAGCTGACGGCGGGTGACCCGCCGTCATTCTGAGCGGAGCGTAGCGAAGTCGAAGAATCCCGTGGCAGAACGTTACGGCAACGCCGCGGGATCCCTCGACTGCGCTCGGGATGACAACCGTTCTTTGCCTCAGAAGTTGATCGAGAAGCCGGTGTAGTAATTCCGCCGATACGCCGGATCGATGCCGTTGCTGCGAATTCGGGAGTAGTAATCCTGGTCGAACAGGTTGTTAACCCCTGCCAGCACGCGCACGCGGTCCTTGTAGACCTTCGCTTCGGCCGTCAGATCCCACACGCTGTAACCGGGGATGTAGAAGTTCGGGCTGTTCGCATCGTCGGCGAAATGTTCGTCCACCATCGTGCCCATCAGCGCCACCTTCACACGATCCCGCCAGCGATAGATTGCGCCGGTTCGCAGCAGGTAATCCGGCGCATACTGCGGGATCGCTCCGTCCAGCGGACCGGCCACGAACTGCGCGTCGAGAAATTCCACGTTCGTATAGAGAGAGAACGAGCCAAACGTCTCCGCGAACTTCGTCGCGCGCGCGGCGTCGATCGCTTTCACGATGTCGACCTCAGCCGACACATCCCAGCCGCGATTGATCGAGCGCCCGACGTTCTGCAGGTTGCTGCCGACGCGCCCGAAGCGGTTGTCGTAGTCGATCAGGAACACGCTCGTATCGAACGTCAGCCACGGCAGCGGCGTGCCGCGGATGCCCAGCTCGTAGGTGAACGTTTCGCCGGGCTGCAGGTTCTCGCTGATGGTGTCGTTCGTGCCGAGCGGCACCGCGTCCGAGTAGGTCTTCGGCTTGTAGCCTTGCGCGACGTTGAAGTAGGCCTCCGACTGCGCGCCGAGATCGTACTCCAGCCCCAGCGCGAAGAGCGGCACGGCTTCGAAGTCCTCGTCCTGCGACAACTCGGACGTTGGCGTTAGCGTTTCACCGGTGCCGAGATTCAGCTTCTCGTCGATGCTCTGCGCGAGCAGCTCGAGACGCACCGCCGGCACGACGCTCAGGCGGCCGAAGGTAAACTTATTCTCCGCGAAGAGCGCGCCGTAGGTCGACTCGCGATCCACATCCTGTCGCAGCTCGCCATCTTCCGCGTCCGGTGTGTTGCCGCGGCGGGTCGTAAACGGCGAGTCCGAGTAAAAGAACGTCCCTCCGGCAGTGAGCGTGTTTGTGTTCGCGCCCCAGCTCCAGTCGTGCCGGAGGCGAGCATCGGCGCCCGCAGTGTAGAACTCCTGAAGCTGAATGAGATTATTGTCCGCGCTCGAGCCCGCGGGTGTGGTGCCGAACCCGGTGCCCTGCTGCCGCTTGCTGAAGCGGCTCACATAGCCGCCGTAGGCTGTCGCGGTCATCACGGTGCCCGGCTGAAACTCGTGCTCGAGCGAGAGCGACGGCTGATAGCGCTCCACCCGCACGCGATCGAAGAGGTTCTGCGTCGCGTCGCGATTTTCGTTGTAATTCAGAGCGCGCGCGCCGGTCGCAAACGTCAGGCCGCCAGGCTCGCCGCTGTCCGCGCTGTAAGCGTCGAAGTTGAAGATGACGCGCGTCGTTCCCTGCGGTGTGAAGACAAGCTTGAAGCTCCCGCCCAGCGTCTCGAAGTCGCCATTCTCTTCGCGGAACGTGTCGCCTGACCGCCGACTGAAATATCCAAGATAGCCGAACCGATCGACTGTGCCGTCGAATGAGACGTAACTGGAAAGCAGGTCGTCCGACCCGAACGTCTGCTGCGCGAAGGCCGCGAAACGCCGATCGCGCTGCGGCAGGTGCGTGACGTAGTTGAGCGAGCCCGAAGGCTGCGGCCCATAGAGCAGTGACGCGCCGCCGCGCACGAACTCGAGCCGGTCAATCGCCTCAAACGGCGGCACGTAGTACACCGTGGGATAACCAAGCATATCGAGCACGAACGGGATGCCGTCCTTCAGCACGAGCAGGTTCTGCGTTTCGTGCGGATCGCCGATGCCGCGCGATCCGACGCTCAGCAGGCTAGGATTCGACAGCTCGCTCACGAGCAAGCCCGGCGTTTGCGAGAACGCCTGCCGGTAGTTGTCGGTCTGCACCTGCGGCATTTTGTCGAAGTCGATCACGCTGGTTTTCTTGCCGGTGTTGATGCGTGTCTGCTGCACGTCCGGCAAAAAAGGCGCCTGCACCCGCTCCTCGTCCGGCGACTCCGCTTCAGCCTGGACGACAACTTCCGAGAGCCGATTGACTGCATCCTGCGCCGCGGTGACGCCGATTGTGGCGCAGAGCAGCAGTGCGAAGGAGACGACGCGCAACAGTCGCGCAATGGCGTCGTGTGGTTTTCCATTCATCGTCCGGAACGGTAGAGGCGCGCCACGATTAGACTTCCCGCCAGTTGCTCTTTTTTGGCGGCAGCTTGCGATGCCGGTTCCGAGCACACAGCAACGCTGCGATAAAGAATCGCAACCGGCGGTGAGCAGCGCGCGGGGTGGCGCGTAGCATGTAGACCAGATGCAGCACGCCACCGATCGTTCGAGCCGAAGTCTGCGCATCCGCGATGAGGCGGAAGATCGCCCGGCGACTCGGCGCAAGATCATCGCTGTCTGCCTGCTTGGAGCCGTCGCGGTGCACGGTGCGCTGGCGTTTGTCCCGCTGAATCTCGGGGGCACCGCCGCACAGTACGGCGTCGCGCCGGGTGACCAGATTGCAGTCACGCTGATGGTGATGGAGGACGAAGTCGCTGCCGGGGCCGAGCCGGCCGCCGCCCTAGAGACAGCGCCACCGCCGGCGATCCTCGACGTCGCTGCCGACATGCAGCCTCCGCCTCTCGAGGAGGAGGTCATCGCACCAGCGCCTCAGGTTGCAGCAGCCGCAAAGCCGATTCAGCAGCCGCGCCCGGCAATCGCGACCGCTTCCATCGCGCCGAAAGTCGTAGCTCGGACGGCGGGCGCGGGCGAACGAACGATGGCGAAACCGAACTACCTGCGGAACCCGCCGCCGAAATACCCGGCGGAGTCGCGGAAGCTCCGCGAAGAAGGGCTTGTGCTGCTGAAGGTGTTGGTGACTGCGGAAGGACGCGCGGACGATGTGCAGTTACAGCGCAGTTCCGGATTCGCGCGTCTCGATGAGGCTGCGCTGAAGGCAGTGCGGCGATGGGAGTTCAATCCGGCACGCGCTGGCGCAACCCCGGTTGCGTGCGCGGTCGAAGTGCCGGTGCGCTTCGGGCTGAACTAGCAGCTTTGCTCACCCGCGCGCGGTCATCCTGAGCCGGGAAGACGGCGAAGGACCTCACGCAGGCTCCTTGGCGCACTGAGTCCGAGGAGTAGACGAAGGTCCCTGCGCGAGGTCCTTCGGCGCGCTTCGCCAGCCTCAGGATGACCCGCGCGTGAGTTTTACCAGCGAAGCGTGAGCGTTACCGCACCGGCGCCAAGTTCTTCGCGTGCGGATAGAGGGCGGGGCAGCACCCGACCACTTCGCAGAACGACTTGCTGAAGTGCCCGAGACTCGAGTAACCGACGGCGAATGCCGCTTCCGTCACGTTGTGGCGGCCGGCACGCAGCAGTTCGGCGGCGCGCAGCATGCGCATCCGACGGAGGTACTGCGGGATCGTCATCCCCATCTCTTCCGAGAAGATGCGGCTGAGGTAAAACTGGCTCACGCCGGTCTCTCGGCCGAGCTCTTCGAGTGACGGAGGATTGACCAGCCGCGCCTGCAAGATGCCGCAGACGCGCTCGACGCGCTCGCCTTTGAGCCGCTTTTGGCGCGAGCAGAAAAGCTCTTCGTTCGGCCGCGCGTAGAAGCACTCGGCCATGATCTCGACGGTCTTGCTCTGGTACCAAAGCGGCAGAGCTGCGGGCGGCACCGGCGGTGCACAAAGGCTCTCCGCAATGCGCTGCTGGCTGGCGCTAAATGGCTGAGCGCCGCCCACCACGCTTTTCGAGCGCGATGAGAGACTATTGCGCACCATCGGCTCCAGGCTGTCTTCCTGGCCGGCAAATTGCCGCGCGAGAAATTCCTGGCTGAACTCGAAGGTCGCGAAACGATGGCGGTCCTTCGCGATGCGGCTCGCCTGGAGCGCGTCGCGGCCGATGCTGTAGAAGCCGGCGTTATTCGCGGCGAGCGACATCGCGCTGCGGGACGCGGCTACTTCGCCTCGGCCGGAAATATTGAGGCAGATCTCGAGGCTGCGCGGGTGAAAACTGCGCGCCCAATCGACCGGCTCAGCGCTGCGGAAATCGTGCATCTCCACGCTCACGCCGAGATCGTCGAAGCTGCCGTAGAGTTGCTGCCACCCGGCGCGGACGCTGTTCCACGCGCCGCGTTCAGGGCTGTCGACCTGCTCGGTCGTCGGAACCAATGGCATGAGCGCGAATGTGTAACGTGAACCGCCCTCCCTCTCAACCTCATTCTCGCCTTCCACTCCGGCGCTTGGCAGAAGAGGCTGCGACGTTTCAGCGATGAGCATCCACGTTCTCTCTCCCGGATTCCTCACTACGGTGCAGGACAACGGTCGCGGCGGTTACCGGAACGCAGGCGTGGCGAGCGGCGGAGCGCTGGACTCATACGCGCTGAAGATCGCGAACTGGCTCGTCGGAAATGACGCATCGGCAGCCGGCGTTGAAGTCACCCTCGGGGGCGTGCGGCTCCGGTTTGCAGACGCGCGCGTGATCACGTGGTGCGGCGGCAAATTCGACGTGCGCGTCGGTGGCACGCCAATGTCACCGGGCCGGCCGGTGCTCACGCGGGCAGGCGATGAGCTGACGATCCAGCGCCCGGAGATTGGCTGTCGCGCCTGGCTGGCAATCTCGGGCGGCGTCGACGTCCCTTCAGTGCTCGGCAGCCGCTCGACCGACCTGCGGGCGAAGTTCGGCGGAGTCGAAGGACGCGCGCTGCAGCCGAACGACGTCTTGCAGCTCGGCCCGAATCCACAGCGCTCTCGTGAATTGATCGTCGCGCTGGAGCCGGCACGCGAGGCGTCCTGGTTTGCCCCTCCTGAATGGGCCGCTCCGGCAACACGTGCTCCGGTGCTGCGGGTGATGAGGGGAGGCGAGTGGCTGCGGTTTGATCCCGCCAGCCGCGAGGCTCTGCTCCGCGAGACGTTTACGGTCACTCCCCACGCGGACCGCATGGGGGTACGGCTGGAAGGTCCTGCCTTGCATCATCGCGGCGACGAGCTGCCGTCCGAACCAGTCGCTGCGGGCACCATCCAGGTGCCGCCTTCGGGCGAGCCGATCTTGCTACTGCCGGATTGCCAAACGATCGGGGGATATCCGAAACTGGCGCACGTGATCACAGTCGATCTGCCGCTCGCGGCGCAACTTCGCCCCGGAGATCGCGTCCGCTTCGAGCTCGTGCGGCTGGCGGAAGCGCATCGCTTGTTGCTCCGCCGTGAGCGGCAGCTGGCGATGTTCCGGCTCGCGCTCAAAATGCGAAGCAAATGAGCCTCGCCATCGACATCAACGCCGATCTCGGTGAAGGCGCTGGCCACGACGAGCAACTGCTCCAGCTCGTCACGTCCGCGAATATCGCCTGCGGGTTGCATGCGGGCGACGCGGAGACGATGCGCGCCACCTTGCTGGCCGCGAAGCAGCGCGGTGTGGCCGTTGGAGCGCACCCGAGCTTTGATGACCGTGAGAACTTCGGCCGGCGTGAGATGTCACTCAGCTCCGATGATCTGATCGCGCTCGTCGCCAGCCAGCTGCGCACCTTCGCAGCCGTGGCCCATTCGGTCGGCATGCGCGTGCAGCATGTGAAGCCGCACGGCGCGTTGTACAACATGGCAGCGCGCGATGAGCAGATTGCTCACGCCGTCATCGCGGCGGTCCGCCAGGTCGATCCGAGCCTGATCGTGTATGCGCCGCCGAAGAGTGAGTTGTCGCGCGCAGCTGAAGCGGGCGAGTTGCAGGTGGCTCGCGAAGTTTTCGCAGATCGTAACTACATGCCAGACGGCTCACTGGTTCCTCGCGACCACCCGCAGGCGTTGCTGCACGATCCGGAAGAGGCGGCCAATCGCGTCTTCGGCATGCTGCGCGATGACAAGGTGCAGGCGATCGATGGAACCGACATTCCGGTGCATGCCGATACCGTCTGTGTGCATGGGGACACACCGCACGCGGTCGAATTTGCACTGGCGTTGCGCACCTGCCTGATGCAAACCGGCATCGTGATCGGCTCGCCGACTCCTTCGACATGAGCACAAAAGGCGGCGTAGCCGAACGGGAGCAGAGTCGTGGCGGCCTGGCTAAGGGCCTAGGCCAGCTCGACGCCACTACGATCGTGGTCGGCTCGATGATCGGGTCCGGCATCTTTCTCACCTCGGCGGAGTCGGCGCGGTTGATCGGCGCACCCGGCTGGTTGCTGATGGCGTGGGCGCTTGCGGGGCTGCTCACGATCACGGGCGCGCTCTGTTGCGCCGAGCTTGCGGCAATGATGCCGCGTGCCGGCGGCCAATACGTCTTCCTGCGCGAGGCATACAGCCCGGCCTTTGGTTTCCTTTTCGGCTGGGCGGTTTTCCTCGTGATCCAGACTGGAACGATCGCCGCGGTGGCGGTGGCATTCGCGCGATTTACCGGAGTGCTGGTGCCGGGAATCGCAACGACGAATTACCTCATCGCTCCGGTGCCACTCGGCGCCGGCTATGCGATCAGCCTCTCCACCGAACAGCTGGTGGCGGTGGCCATGATTCTCCTGCTGACGTGGAGCAACACTCGCGGCCTCGAGCTCGGCAAGTTGGTGCAGAACACGTTCACGTTCGCGAAAACGGCAGCGCTGATCGGGCTCATCCTCCTCGGGCTTGCGCTCGGTTGGGGCGAGACAAGTGCGGCCCGCAGCGCCGCGTGGTGGGACTCCACGGCGAATGGCTGGCGTCCTGAGATCGCGCAGCCCGGCCTCGCCGTCGCCGGATCGCTCGCGCTGTTGATGTTGTTAGGCAAAGCCATGGTGGGCCCGCTCTTTGCGCAGTCGGCCTGGAACAACGTGACCTTCACCGGCAGCGAAGTGCGCGATCCGGGGCGCACGTTGCCACGCGCGCTGCTCATCGGATGCGGCATCGTCGTCACCCTCTACATCCTCGCGAACGTCGCCTACGTCGCGACGCTTCCGCTCGAGGGCATCCAGAACGCGCCGCAGAACCGCGTCGCGGTCGCGGCGATGAACGCGATCCTCGGCCCTGTCGGCACAGTCTTGATGGCGATCGCGATCATGATCTCCACCTTCGGCTGCAACAACGGGCTCATCCTCGCCGGCGCGCGCGTCTACTACGCGATGGCGCGCGACGGTCTATTCTTCCGCAAGGTCGCGACTCTGAATCGGCATCAGGCGCCCGCCGTGGCGCTCGTCGCGCAAGGCATCTGGGCTTCCTTTCTCACGCTGCCGCGAACCATGACGACCGACGCTGCGACGGGCGCGGTCTCATACGGCAATGTCTATACGCAGTTGCTCGAATACATCATCTCAGTCGATCTCGTGTTCTACGCGCTGATGGTCGCGGCGGTGATCGTGATGCGGCGCAAGTCGCCTGCGATGGAGCGGCCCTATCGAACGTGGGGCTATCCCATCGTGCCGCTGATCTACATCACGATCGCTGGGCTCCTGATCGTGGACCTCGCTTACCTGGCGCCGTCCACCTCGGGAATTGGATATCTCCTCGTGCTCACGGGTGTTCCCGTTTACCTCGCCTGGCGCAGGCGCGCCGCACCTGCGCGCTTGGCCGATTGACCGAATGCTTCCGCGTTGCACGCCGCTTCCCGGCGGCTATTCTCGACCTCAGCCATGAACACCTCACCAGAAACGCCAACACCCGCCCCGACTCGTCGCATGTCCGCTGAGGCAGCCATTGGTACTGGCGTCACGCTTGGGGCGCTCGGTGTTCTCTGTCTTCTACTTGGGTGGGCGCAGTCGATGCGCGAGCAGCACGGCGCCGCGTGGGTTCTTCTCGGGATCGGCGCGGTGTTGCTGGTGGTCGGCGGACTGACCGCGGTGTTCGCGCAGTCAGGGAATCAGTCCGACGCGGCGACGCGTCGCGCCGCGAGCGACAGCCCGACTGCGCAAGGGCCTAACGACCGGACGGTTTAGTCTTCCGTCGCGGCCTGAGCGTTGTCGGCGTCCGCGTCGGCCTCCGGGCTGACGTTCACGGCGATGTTCACCAGCTGCCAGGCGTCGGATTCCTGGATGTAACGAAGCTTGAAGTGCACCTTGTTCGGCTCGGTCGGGTAGTAGCCTTTGAGCAGCAGAAGCTCGTCTTCGTCAAATCCCGGCGCAGGCTCGAACACCGGCTGGTGCTCGGCAATCAATCCGATGTCGACCTCCTGCTCGGTAAATGACGCGAAGGCCTTCTTGAGTTCTTCCGGCGTGATCTGTTTCCGCCAGACGTCGGCGACTTGTTTGTGGAAGGTGGTGAAGTTTTTCGCCTGGACGGCCCGGTTGAAGGCCAGCAATGACTCGAGGGCGAGCGCCCGCGCCTCGCGCTCGCTCGGCACCGTCGGCCCCTTCACGTCCACCTTGATGCCGACCAGCTTCCAGGCGGATTTCTCGTTCACGTATTTCAGCCGGAATTGCACGGCGCTCGGGCGCGTTGGGTAGCGGCCCTGGATTACGAGCACCTCATCTTCGATCGCCGCTGGCCCATCGAACTCCGGGTCGAGCTTCAAGATGGGCGCGAGATCGATCTCCTGGTCGATGAAAGTCTGGAAGATCGATTTCAGTTTGGCGGGCGTGATCTGTTCCCGCCAGAGCGCCGAGGTTTGCCTGTGGAATGCGGTGAAGTCTTTCGCCTGGATCGCCTTTTGAAAGGCGCGCAGCGACTCGACGGTGAGGGACTTCAGTTCCTTCTCGGACGGAACCGGCGGCGACTGCGCATGGGCGATCAGCGCCGCCAGCAGGAAGCAGGTGATCAGGATGTTCCGCATGGATGCGCATCCTGTTGAGTTCGCAGTGCGGCGTCAATCGCCAGATGCGGACGAGCGGTGTGCATCGCAAGATTGGCGGCAGCCGCGGCGGCATTCGCGGCCCGGATCGTGCTTAAGAAATAGGCACATGAACTTCCCGCTGGAAGAGTACGCCGCTACCGACAAAAACGTGCCGATGCGTGAGCTCGTTGCCAATCTCCAGCAGACGCTGGCGCGCAATCACCAGAAGATCCTCGCCGCGGCACTGAGCGACTGGCAGCGCAAATACGCGGGCCGCGATCCGAGCGACGCCTGCGCCAGCGTCCACATCGCTGCGCCCGCCCCGCGCACGCGCAAAGCTAAGCCTTCCTTTCAGAAGCTCGTCCGCCGCAGTCGCAACAACCCCGGCCGTCGGGGCTCTGGCTCGCGCGACAACTAGGACGGTCCCGCGGCTGTATGCCGCCGTTCGCTTCGCCCGTCACACGAGCGATAACGAACCGCTTAAGCTGCCGGCGTTACAGTCCGGCGCGTGGCGAGAATGCGATCCCGTCCGACGAGGTAAAGCAGAACCGCCAGGATGGTGAATGGAATCAGCGCCAGCAAGTCTGCATTCGGTCCGTGATAGAACGGATTGCTCGTCGCGGACCAGTCCTCGACCGCGCGGCTGAAACCGGCCAATGCCGGCACGCCCGCCATGAACGCGATGATGATGCCGGCAAGCGCGCCGCCTGCGATGTAACCGGAGGCGAGCAATACACCGGAGCTCTTGTCTCCCTCGGCGACGAGCTCCTCCGGCGTCAGGTTTTTGCCGCGGAATTTGTTCCGCCGCAGATATCGATCAACCAGCCAGCGCACCATTCCGCCGATGAAGATCGGACTCGAAGACGAGAGTGGAAGGTAAACACCGACCGCAAAGGCGAGCGACGGGATGCCGCTCATCTCGAGCACGATCGCGATGAACACGCCGAGCAACACCAGCGCCCATGGAAGCTCGCGGCTGAGGATTCCTTTGATGATGTAGGACATCAGCGTGGCTTTGGGCGCGTCGAATTTCGTCACCGCTGAACCATCGGGCCGGAAACGCTGCGTCCCGTTGATTCCGGGATCGACGAGGTAGGTGACGACGCCTTGATCATTGACGAGGAATTTCTGCGCCGGACCGCCCGCCGGATCGAGCCGTTGCCAGACGCGATACGCGTTCTGATCACCTGCACCCTGCACGCCGTGGAGCTTCTCGGTTTTGCCAAGCTGCGCCGGGTCCGCGCGCAAGTCGGGCGCGAAATGCCGCTCCACCTTGTAAGCGATCCGGCCTTCGTCGTTCACGAGATACTCGCCTGCGCCAAGGCCTGCGATCGGCTGTGTTTGATCGCCGCCTTCGCTCTTCAAGATCGTGAAGTTGCGCGGCTCTGGCTTAATCCCTTCAGCGAAGGGCGGCAGCGTCGCCGCCGTGGGGCCGAGATCCATTCGCGCAACGTCCTGCGGCACTGGAGCGAAAGTCATCGCCGGGACGTAGACTGTGTACGAGTCGTTCAGCTTGAGCAGGATCGGCCCGAGCACGAGCGCGGAGGCGAGGGCGCCGATCAGGATCGCGATCTGTTGCAGACGCGGTGTCGCGCCCACGAGGAAGCCTGTTTTGAGATCCTGCGAAGTGGTCCCGCCGTTGGACGACGCGATACAAACGATTCCGCCGATCGAGAGCGCAGTGACGAAGTAGTTCGGCGCTGTCCACCCGATGAAAAGGAAAACGAGGCACGTCAGCAGCAGCGTTGCGACCGTCATGCCCGAGATCGGGTTCGAGGAGGAGCCGATCTCGCCGGTTAGCCGCGACGAGACGGTCACGAACAGAAAGCCGAAGGCGACGATCAGGAGAGCGCCGAGGATGTTCCACTGCAGGTTCAGCTGCGGCACCGCCATGATGAGTCCGATCAGCGCGAGAACGCCGATGAGTACGAACTTCATTGGCAGATCTTGATCAGTGCGCGGCACGTTCGCCGCCGCCGCCTGCCCGCCGCGAATATCAGCGAGTCCACCCTTCAATCCATGCCAGATCGTCGGCAGGGAACGGAAGAGACTGATGATGCCACCCGCTGCCACCGCGCCGGCGCCAATGTAGAGAACGTACGCGCCGCGGATGTCGTTCGGCCCCATCTCGCCGATCGGCTCGGTGCCCGGCGGGATGATGACACCGCTCTTCTCACCGAAGAACTTGATCGCCGGGATCAGCACCAGGTAGGCGAGCACGCCACCAGCGCACATGATGGACGCGATCCGCGGTCCGATGATGTAGCCGACTCCGAGCAGCGCAGGCGAAATCTCCGCGCCAATCGAGCCAGCCTTGAGCGGCGCGCCGAATACTTTTTCCGGCACATCTTTCCACGCTTTGAAGGCACCCATCGCGGTCTGGTAGAGGAGCCCGATACCGAAGCCGGCGAAGATAATCTTGCCGCCGCCCGATGACTCATCCTGCTCAAGTGTGCGACGCGCGTCCGGCGATAGCTCACCCGTCGGATCTTTCGCCGCCGCCGCTTTCAACACCTCCGCGCAGGCGGTGCCTTCCGGGTATTTCAATAGTCCGTGTTGCTCGACGATGAGCGCGCGCCGGAGCGGAATCATCATCAGAATGCCAAGCAATCCGCCGAGCACCGCCACCATCATCACGCGCATGATCTCGAGATCGAACCCGAGAATCATGATCGCGGGCATCGTGACACCGAGGCCGAAAGCGATCGACTCACCGGCCGAGCCGGCAGTCTGCACGATATTGTTTTCGAGAATGGTCGCGTCGCGCCGGATGCGGAGCTTGGCGAAAAGCCGGAAGATCGTGATCGAGATCACCGCGACCGGGATCGACGCGCTCACCGTGAGGCCGACCTTCAGCACGAGGTAGAGAGACGACGCGCCAAACAGCATGCCGAGCAGTGTGCCGACGATCAGCGGCACGGGCGTGAATTCCGCGATCTGCGCAGAAGCCGGGATGAACGGCTTGAAGACAGCGAGGAATGGATTGGCGGGTTTCGCGCCGACCATGTCGGGCATTTCGTTCGGTGGGTTGGCGGTCGGGGGTGTTTGCATGCGGGTTCCTAGGAAGAATCGGATGCTGACTGCGCGCGGCCCTCTTGCCAAGCCGCTTAGACGAAGGTCTTCGCTTTCGCTGCCGGCGCGCGCTGAGCAGCCGCGAAGGTGCTCGCGCCCGAAGAGTTGTTATGCCAGCAAAATCCAGCAAACAACAAATGGCCGCCGGCGCGGCACTCGCAGCGAAACGCGGCGACCGCCCGAAGAAAGCGCTCAAAGGCGCATCGAAGAGCATGGTCGAATCGATGAGCGAGAAGCAGCTCGCGGAGCTCGCCAGCACCGGCAGCCGCAAGAAGCTGCCGAAACGCGCGGGTGGCGGCTCAAAGTCGTCCGGCAAGAAGTCGTCGGGCGCGAAGAAGTCCGGCGGCGGAAAATCAGGCGGGAAGAAGTCGAGCGGCGGCAAGTCGAGCGCGAAGAGATCGCGCAGCGGTCAGAAATCGTCGAGCAAGAAGCGCTAGCAGCATCCCAGCGCGCAGCCACTCACTGTCATTCCGAGCGAAGTCGAGGAATCCTGTGGCGAGCCGTCTCGAGACGCCACGGGATTCCTCCACTTCGCTGCGCTGCGGTCGGAATGACAGCGTCGCATCGTGCTCCGCGCACTCTGCGCCTCTGCGGTTAACCTTCTCCGCGCTGCGCGAACGCTCGGAATATCCGCAGCTCGTCGATGCCGTACTTGCCGCCTAACGCATCGCGCAAGCCGACCAGGTTGCGACCGCCGGTGCGCGCGAACGCGACCGCGATCTCCGCCTGTTGATCAGCCGTGAAGAAGCGATCGCGCGACAGCGGCGCGCCCGATTCGATCGCGAGCGCCAGGTGCATGCAGATCGTACTGGGCACGAAGCCACGCGACCGCGCGATTTCCTCGATCGACTCGCCGCGCTCAAAATGGCGCAGCGTTTCGCGTTCGCTGTCGTTTAGAGCAGCACGACGCGTCGTGCCCTCGGCCGCCGCAGCGGGTGCTCCGAATGTCTGCCGCGCATTCAATTCCAGATACTCCGCGATCGTGGCGAGAAACGGCTCGGCGAAGTCCTTCAGCTTCTGCTCGCCGACTCCGGGGATGCGGCGGAAGTCGGTGGGCGATGTCGGATAAGTGCGCGCCATCTCGCGGAGCGCCACGTCCGAGAAGATGACGTAAGCCGGCACGTTCCGCTCGTCGGCGAGCCGGCGCCGCGTGGCGCGAAGCGCATCGAACAGCTTCTCGTCCGCCTCGATCTCTCCCGCGCGGCTTTTCGTCTTCCTCGCCACGTCCGTCGGCTTTGTCAGCGTAATCGAGGTTCGCTCTCGTAGCGCAGCCAGGCCCTTCTCGTTCAGGCTCAATGTCGCGAACTTTCCAGGCGCAGCCTCTACGAGCCCGAGCCGCAGCAGCTCGCGCCCGACGGCTTGCCACGCTTCGCGCTTCATCTCGCCGCCGATCCCGTAGGTCGAGAGCTGGTCATGGCCGCGTTGCCGCACCGCTTCGGTGTTCGCGCCCGTGAGCACCTCGACGATGTGGTTCAACCCGAAGCCGAAGCCGCTCTTCTGTTGAATGCGCGCGATGCAGGAGAGGAACTTCTGGGCCGCGATCGTGCCGTCGAACGTCTCGCGTGGCGTCAGGCAGTTATCGCAGCCGCCGCACGGCTCATCCGGCCGCTCCTCCGCGAAGTAACGCAGCAAAGTCGTGCGCCGGCATTCGCGCGCCTCGGCGAAGTGCACCATCTGTCGCAACTGCTCGCGCGCGATGCGCGCTTCCGGTTCGCTCTTTTCCTCAATGAAGCGCGTCTGCTTTACGACGTCTGCTGCGCTGAACAGGAGCACGCATTCGCTTGGCAAACCGTCGCGCCCGGCGCGACCCGTCTCCTGGTAGTAGCTCTCGATGTTTTTCGGCAGGTCGTGGTGCACGACGAAGCGGACGTTTGGCTTGTTGATGCCCATGCCGAACGCGATCGTCGCCGTGATGACCCGCACATCATCGCGCAGAAACATCTCCTGGTTGCGCGCGCGCTGGTCGTTCTCCAGACCAGCGTGATAGGCGCGCGCGGGCACGCCGTCCTCGTTCAGCTTCGCCGCCAGCGATTCCGTGATCTTCCGGCTCGCGCAATACACGATCCCGCTCTCATGCGGCCGCGCCTTCACAAAGCTGAGCAGCTGATCGTATGGCGACGCTTTCGGCACCACACGGTAGGTGAGGTTCGGCCGATCGAAGCTCGCCACATAGCAACGCGGCTCGCGCAGTTGAAGCTGCTTCAGGATGTCCTCGCGCACGCGCTCCGTCGCCGTCGCGGTCAGGGCCATCGTCGGCACATCCGGCAGGTGCGTGCGCAGCTTCTTCAGCTCGCGGTATTCTGGCCGAAAATCGTGACCCCACTCGCTGATGCAATGCGCCTCGTCGATCGCGATCTGCGCGATGTTCCAGTTCAGCGCCTTGTCGAGAAACCCCTCCAGCATGAGGCGCTCCGGCGCGACGTAGAGCATCCGATACTCGCCGCGGTGCAATCCGCGCCAGCGCGCCTTCGCCTCGCCGGCATCGAGCGTCGAGTTCAGAAATGTTGCCGCGATCCCGCTCGCTTGCATCGAATCCACCTGGTCCTTCATCAGAGCGATCAGCGGCGACACCACGATCGTGAGCCCTTCGCGCAGCAGGGCGGGCAGTTGAAAGCAAAGCGACTTGCCGCCGCCCGTCGGCATCAGCGCAAAAACATCGCGGCCCGCCAGCGAATCGCGCACGATCTCCTCCTGCAGCGGGCGGAAAGCGTCGTAGCCGAAATGCTTCTTCAGCGGCGCGTGCAGGTCCATTCGCCCGCACATTACACTCTGGCCGCGTAGTTCAGGTAGCCGAAACGCGGATACGACCCGCGAACGTTGACCGTTGCGACGAGCGAACCGTTCAGTAGCTAGTTACGAATCCTATGAACCGAATCCTCTGTACGCTGATCGTTTGCCTGTTCGTCGCCACGCACGCGTCCGATGCCGGCGAGTCTTTCAAGGTCGGGTCCTTCACATTCACAGTCCCGGAAGGGTGGACGAAAGTGACGCCCGCATCCCCCATGCGGAACGCGCAGCTGGAAGTCGCGCGTGGTCAGGAGAAGGCGGAGGTCACGTTCTTTCATTTCGGCGGCGGGAGCGGCACAGCCACCGATAACGTGGCTCGCTGGTTCGGGCAGTTCGCCGGCAGCGAGGCGAATCGGAAGACGGAGACGGCCGACGCCGGTGGCACGAAGATCACGTTCGCGACGACAGAAGGCACCTTCAGCAGCGGCATGCCGGGCGCGCCTGCCTCGCCGATGCCCGGTTACGCGCTGTGCGGCGCGATCATCGAGAATGCCGGAGGCGACGTTTACGTAAAGATGACCGGACCGGCGGCGGTTGTGAAAGCGTCCGCTGAGGCGCTCAGGAAGATGGTGACCGATGCAGCGAAAGCGCCGGCGTCCCTGTAGCTGAAATTCTGTTCCTCGGGCGCGCTATCCGCCAATCGGCGAATCATCCGCGTGCTTTACGGTGCCTCGAAACTTCTCCACGCCTTCCTCCGAGATCCCGTGCGTGATTTTGAAGTGGAGTTTGTCGGTCAGGAACTGGTCCATCGACACCCACTTTCCTTCCGATTGGATACGGTTCGTCCACGCGCAGACCCGCTGCATCTCACTGCGCAGCTTCTCGATCTCGGACATCGAGCTTTGCAGCTCACCGACTGTGGTTTCCAATCGGACATTCAGCTGCCGCTGGGCGTCGCGCGCGTGCCGCAGGCGCGAGACCACGACTGCGATTGCGACGAACGAGATCAGACGCAGGGTGTAATTTGCCACCTCGACAAGTTCTGAGCGGTAGCTGCGGCCGCTCGCAATGTCCACTCCCCACCAGATCGCGGAACAGGCGACCGCGGCGAAGAGCGCGGCGCGCGGGCCGAGGTGCCACGCCGTCAGGGCGATCGGCACGAAGTAAAAGACTGAGAACTGAAGGTCCGTGCCGCTCAGATGGTCGAGCGCGGCAACAATGCCCAGCAGCGCTGCGTTCGAGAGGAACCACGCGAACTTTGGCATCTCCGGACTCTCCGCCCTGCGGCGCGGAAGCCAAGCCAAAGGTTCGCCGGCGATCTCCTGGACTCGATCGAAGCGGCTTACCACGATCGTAGGCTGCTGCTGACTAATCGCTTTTCAGGCCCGCCTAACCGCGCAATCCTGCGTCGTGCGTCGACCCCGAACCACCAGCGCTATTTTCGTAAGCCGATGGGCCGCGGTCAGCGTTTTGCTGCTGATCGTAATTGCCGCTTCCGCCGACGCTGCTTCGTCGATGGAGCCAAAGCCTCCTTCGTTCCCGCGCCCGCTGGATCAGTACGGCGATGCAGGAATGACAGGCGTGTTCGAGATCATTCGCCATCGCGCCGCGACCGAGCCGTTCAACGTCATCGCGACGCTGATTTTCTTCCTCGCGATCATCCACACGTTCCTGGCGAAGAGATTCATGACGCTCTCCCACAAGTGGCGAGATGAGCACAAAGAGAAGATCCGGAAGCGCGGGCGCCTCCCGCGCGATGGGCAGAAGGAGTCGGTCAGCTTCAAGGCCGAGCTCATGCATTTTCTCGGCGAGATCGAAGCGATCTTCGGCATCTGGGTGGTGCCGCTCCTCATCGCGGTGACGGTCTTCCGCGGCTGGCCGGCGGCGGAGCAATACGTCAGCGGTGCGGTCAACTTCACCGAGCCGATGTTCGTCGTGGTCATCATGACGATCGCCTCCACGCGGCCGGTGCTTTGCGCGGCGGAGTGGTTCATGAGCCTGCTCGCCAGCATGGGCAAACGGAAGCCGGCCGCCTGGTGGTTGTCGATTCTCACCGTGGGTCCGTTGCTCGGTTCGTTCATCACCGAGCCGGCTGCCATGACGATCTGCGCGTTGCTCCTCGCGCAGCACTTCTACGATCTGAAGCCGAGCCGCAAGTTCCGCTACGCCACCCTCGGTTTACTCTTCGTCAACATCTCCGTCGGCGGCACGCTGACCCACTTCGCCGCGCCACCCGTGCTGATGGTGGCAAGCCGATGGAATTGGGACACGCCGTTCATGCTCACGCACTTCGGCTGGAAAGCCGCGCTCGGCATCATGATCGCGAACGCAATCTACTTCGCGATTTTCCGCCGGGAGTTCAAGACGCTGCACCATCCGCCGCCTCCGAATAATCTGCCGGACAACTGGAGCGACCGGACCGATCCGGTGCCGCTTTCGGTCATCGGAGTGCACTTGTTCTTTCTCGCCTGGACAGTGTTCACCGCGCATTACCCGTCGCTGTTCATCGGCGGCTTCCTCTTCTTCCTCGCCTACACGGCGGCGACGGAGCATCACCAGAACCCCATTAGCCTAAAGCCGGCGCTGCTCGTCGGATTCTTCCTCGCAGGGCTCGTCGTGCACGGCGGATTGCAGGGCTGGTGGATCTCGCCCGTGCTTCAGAGCATGACGGAAGTGCCGCTGATGTTCGCCGGGATGAGCTTGACCGCATTTAACGACAACGCTGCGATCACGTATCTGGCATCGCTCGTGCCAAACTTCAGCGAGTCGCTCAAGTACGCGGTCATGGCAGGAGCAGTGGCCGGTGGCGGCCTGACCGTGATTGCGAATGCGCCGAACCCGGCTGGCCAATCGATCCTCAGCAGCTACTTCTCCGACGGTGTTTCGGCGCTCTGGCTGTTGCTGGGTGCATTGATTCCGACTGCGGTGATGATGACGATCTTCCTCGTCTTCCGCTGAGCCGAGGCTGGTGGCGCTCCGGCGCGCTGACAATTCTTTTACAATCTTCGCACGCGGCTCTGACACAACGTTAGGCGCGTCGCTCTAGCGTTGGAGTCATGAACAAACTCCAACTACTCACGGTCTGTGCCGCAGCGCTCGCGCAAGCAGCCTCGGCTTCACCCGCGCCTGATGTGACCCTCCGCGTCACGCCCGAGCGCGAATACATCTACAAATCTGGCCCGCGCGAAGTGATCGTGCAGGTCGAGATCGAAGGGCGCAAAGTCGACGACGACGGCCGCCGCTCGCCCATGAACCTCGCCATCGTGCTCGATCGCAGCGGTTCGATGGAAGGCGCCAAGATCGAGAAGGCGCGGCAGGCCGCCGCCATGGCGGTCGACAAGCTCGCCGACGATGACTTCTTCTCCCTCGTCACCTATGACAGCGAGACGAATCTGCTCATCGAGCCGCAGCGGATCGGTAATCGCGATAACCGCGAAGAGCTGAAGCAGCGCATTCATCGTATCCAGCCGGGCGGCAGCACCGCATTGCATGCCGGCGTGGTGCTCGGTGCGAAGCAGGTGCGGCAGAAACTCGTCAAAGAGCGCGTGAACCGCGTGATCCTGCTCTCCGATGGGATCGCGAACGCAGGCCCGAGCCGCCCATCAGATCTCTCGAGCCTCGGGCGCGAGCTGCGCAGCGACGGCATCTCGGTCAGCACCGTCGGTCTCGGTGACGACTACAACGAGGACCTCATGACTGCGCTCGCGGAAGCGAGCAACGCGAACTACTACTACGTGAAAGACGCGGAGAAGTTACCGGGCATCTTCGCCCAGGAGCTCGGCGCCTCGCGCTCGCTCCTCGCGCGCAGCATCACGATCCGCATCAGCGCGCCGGAAGGTGTGCGCTTGAAGGAGATCGTCGGCCGGCCCGACATCAAATGCGGCGATCGCACCGCCGAGATCTCGATGCCGGAGCTCTTCGGCGCAGAGAAGCGGCGCTTCCTCGTCCGCGCTGTTGCAGAAGAGAACGTGCCCGAGTCCGTCGAAGCGGCGCAGGTGGAGCTCAATTACGCGGCAGTGAACGGTGATCCTGCGCCTGCGCAGCGCATCGCGGCAAAGGTGGCGTTCACGGACGACGAGAAGAAGGCGAACGACAGCATCCAGGTGGAAGTCGCGCGCGAGAACAGCGTGGTGCAGAACCGCCTCGCGAAAGAGCTGGCGGTGAGGCTGGCTGACGAAGGCAAAGCAACTGATGCCGTGGCGGTGTTGCGCAATCAGGCGGCAGTGAACGCTGCCGCGCCGGCGCCGATGCAAGTTCCTGCCATGCCGCAGGAGAACCAAAGGCTCGAAGCGGCGGCTGCCGACCTCGAGGCACGAGGTGGGCTCGACAAGGCGCGTCGCAAAGCGATGCAGTTCGAGAACTTCGCCGATAAGTATCAGAAGGTCCGCTGAGAGTTGCCAAGGTGCGCGGGCGGCATCGTTCCGCCGCTCGCGCACCACCACGCGTCATTCCGAGCGAAGTCGAGGAATCCCGTTGCGGAACCGAAAGATATGCCACGGGATTTCTCGACTGCGCTTCGCTCCGCTCGAAATGACCGGCAGTATGTGCAGCTCGTGTCCTCGTGTTAGCCTGCGCATCGCCTCGTGAAACGAAGCATCTGGATTTTCCTCGTCGCGATCCTGCTCCCGAGCATCGGTCTCGGTTGGCTCGCGCTGCGCAGCGCAGGCGAGCAACAGATCATCCTCGAGCGCCGCACGACTGAGCTTTACCAGAAGCAGATCGAGGGCGTGGCAGGCGCGGCACGCGCGCTGATCGACGACGAACGACGCGGCTTTACGGAAGCAGTGCGACAGCTGGTGGCAGCAGAGGGCGCAACGCAGCTCGGGCGCGACTTCACTGCGAAACTGCCCGCGGCATGGCCGCGCAAAGCGGTCGGCTTTGCCATCGGCGCAGATGGCCGCCTGCTCTCGCCAGCGCCAGAGGATGCGCGCGCGAAGCCGGAGCTGCAGACGTTTCTTCTGAACAACGCCGCGTTCCTTGCCGGCATCGTTCCGTCCGCGGCCTACGCTGTGTCCGCCGACGAGCTCAGTCGTCCCGAGCAGATGAGGCGTTCCAAGACCGAAGCTGAGAGCAGGGCTGGTACGGCGCCGGTCGATGTGAAGCCGACGGCAGCCCGCAAGGTGCC
>CADCTA010000098.1:0-16674 GCA_902805675.1 uncultured Chthoniobacterales bacterium
GCATCGTGGCGCTCGTCGCGGTCATCATCCAAGGCGTGCTCGGCGGCCTGCGCGTGACCATGTTGAAAGACCAGATCGGCATCTTCCACGCTTGTCTGGCGCAGGCGTTTCTCGCTCTGCTGGTGTTCATCGGTGTCGTTCGCTCGCGAGCCTGGAATTTGCCCGCAGGGCTGCGGCTGACCTCGGCACCGGTTTCGCTGGCAGTCGCAACGACTGTGCTGATTTTCGTCCAGCTCGCGCTCGGTGCATCGATGCGCCATCAGCACCGGGACCTGGCGATCCTCGACTTTCCGCTCGCCTACGGGCAGGTGATTCCCGACACGGGCGCTGAACGTCTCGCTGCCATCAACAAGTGGCGCGATGCGCAGGCGCTCTCGAATCTCGACGCATCTCACATCTGGCTCCAGATGGCGCATCGGTTCGGGGCGGTGTTGGTGCTGGCCGGTGTCGTCTGGTATGCGCTCGCGTTGCGCCGAACAGCCGCGCCCGCCCGTGCGCTGCTGACGTTGTCGAGCTTCTGGGTCTTCTTCCTTGCGATCCAGGTGACACTTGGTGCCTGGACGATTTGGAGCAACAAGGCGGCTGATGTCGCGACGGCGCATGTCGCGGTCGGTGCAACCCTGCTCGCGCTCGGCGTGAGCATCGTCGCAATCTCACGGCGAGTCTCAGCAGTCCGCCCGACCTCTGCTATACTTTCGCGGCCGCGCGCTGTTCAAGAGGCGCACGCGCTGTGAAAACCGTGACCATCGAGAAAGTTCCCGCTGTCGAGCCGAGCGCCGTCGTGACGAGCGCGTCGGCGAACGGAACGCTGCTCGACTTTGCGGAGCTCACGAAGGCGCGCCTCACCATGCTGGTCCTTGTGACCACCGCGGTCGGCTACTACCTCGGCGCAGACACCTTCACGCCGGCTACCCTGTTCCATGCGGTTTTCGGCACTGCGCTCGCCGCCGCTGGCGCTGCCGCGTTGAACCAATGGTGGGAGCATCAATTCGATGCGCTGATGCATCGCACGCGGATGCGCCCGATCCCAGGTGGGCGCATGCTGCCGCGCGATGCGGCAATTGTAGGCGGCGCGCTGGGCGCCGCGGGCGTCATCTACCTGGCGATCGCGTGCAACCTGCTCAGCGCCGCGCTCGCGGCTACGACGATCGCGATTTACATCTTTGCCTACACGCCGCTCAAGCGCATCAGCACGGTCAACACGCTGGTCGGTGCAATACCCGGCGCGTTGCCGCCAATGATCGGCTGGGCGGCTGCGCGCAATGACCTCGCGTGGCCGGCCTGGAGCCTTTTCGCGATCCTCTTCTGCTGGCAGATGCCGCACTTCTTCGCTATCGCCTGGATGTATCGCGAAGACTACGCGCGCGCCGGTTTTCGGATGTTATCGAGTGCCGATCTGAACGGCGCGCGGAGCGGAAGACAGAGCGTGCTCTTCGCGTCGCTGCTGCTCGCCGCCAGCGTAGTTCCGGCCGTGATGGGCTTTACCTCACCGTCGTACCTTGCCCTCGAGGTGCTGCTCGGCGGCGCGTTTTTGCTGCTCGCGGTGCGCTTCTACATGAAGCGAACCGTCGCTGCTGCGCGCGCGCTGTTCATCGCCTCGATCATCTACCTGCCGCTGCTGCTCGGCACGCTTGTGCTCACAAAATCATGACGACTGCCACCGCCGTCCAACGCCCGCAGCAATCTGCCAAGTCGATCGCGTGGTATGTCGCGTTGCTTCTGATTCCGGTTCTTACGGCAGCGTTTCTATTCTGGCTGCGGAACGCGCAAATGGAGCGGAATTCTCGCCGTGTGATTGGCAGCTACGGCACCGTGCCGGCTTTCCAGCTGACGAACCAGGATGGTCAGCCGTTCGGCACCGAGCAGCTAAACGGCAAGATCTGGATCGTCGATTTCATCTTCAGCACCTGCCCTGGTCCATGTCCGATGATCAGCAGCCGGATGGCCGACCTTCAGAAGCCGCTCGAGAAAAGCGACGTGCGGCTTGTGTCGGTCACTGTCGATCCGGAGAAAGACACGCCTGAGGTGCTGAAGGGTTATGCCGACAAGCTGGAGGCGCAGCCCGGCCGCTGGGATTTTCTTACGGGGCCGAAGGCGACGATCTACGACCTGTCGCGCTCGGGTTTCAAGCTCCCCGTCAGCGAGGATGGAGATCAACCCGGTGTGCCGGTACACACCACGCGCGCGGTGTTAGTTGATCGCCGCGGTGCGATCCGCGGCTACTACGATGTACTCGCACCCGACACCTTGACGAAGCTCGTGGCGGACACTCACCAGCTGTTGCGGGAACAGCCGGCGGCGAAGTAGCGCTCCGTGCTAGCGGGTATCCTCGAACCAGCTGACGATCTTGTAGTCGGTGATGCGCCCGCCCGAGGCGAGTGCTTCGTCGTAATGCAGATCGGTCACACCGTCCATCGTGACGCTCTTGCCGACGAACGAGCCAAACACGCTGCCTTTGGTGCCACCGTTGTTGATCGTGACAGCGTAATCGGGTGCATAAACGGCCGCACTGAGTAGACCGTTCCCGCCAAGCTGCACCGTCTTCGTGACAGTCGTATCGGTCGGAGTGATTCCATACATGAGCAGATTGCCCGGCTTGTTATTCTTGTTGACGATACCGTTGCCCTGCACATTGACGTTACCGGCAAAATATATGATCGCTTCGACGCCGGGGTGCACCACGATCTCCGATAGACCCACGGCGGTGATGTCTCCGGTGACGTAGATTTCGACAAACGTGCGGCTGCCATCTGCTGCGCCGGTAAGATCAAGTCTCTGGTTTCCGTCGAGGTTGATTGCACTGAGGACGTAGCGCGAAGAGATCGAACCCTGTGTAGCGTTCGCCGCAATAGTTGTGTTGCCGCTCGCGGTCGACGGTGAGGGGTTGATGGATGAGGTCCCATACCAGCTCGGCGCACCGACTGGAATTGGTTCCTGATAGAAGTCATTCCGCTGGACACCGGTGACGTTGGTCACCCCACTCACGGTTCCTGAGTTCGTCGAGACGTCACCGTAGACATACGCGTTACCTGCATTCAGCACGGTGCCGTTCGTTGCGATATGGCCGTTCCGCTGGCGCTTCGCGAGGTCGTAGAGCCCGGGACCTTTTCCGTCATCGGCTGTTCCAAGGATGCCGTCTTGACCCTTCGGGTCGACGGTCGACTTGCTGGCATCGCGCGAGTCGTAGCTGTCGATGATGATGTTGTGGTTCAAAAGGTTCAGGGCGCCCACGGAGACGATTGCCTGATCGAATGCTGATTTCGGACGCACCACTGCCTCGACGCGGCGCGAGGCCTGCGGGCCGTCGAAAATGTTGGAGGCGAGGGCCGTGCCGGCGAAGCGTTCCCGCAGTAAGCTGAACTTGCGCAGGAGCGTGTCCTGTTTGTTGTCGCTCGCGCGCGGGACGCCGGTGATTGGCATGGTGCCGATTGCACGGATGCGATAGTGCTGCCAGCCGTTGCTCGGCTCCTTCAGCTGCGCCGGGGCGTCCACGTTGACCTTGATCCGCATTTCCGTGCCTGCGAGGCCAGCGTTTGGGATAGTCGCCAGGCCATAACTCGTCACGCCGTCGCCCGGGATGGTCGTCCAGTTCTGCCATGCCTGATTCGCGCCGGGGAAGAGCGACTTACGTAGCTCTCGCAGCGCCAAATCAACGCCTGACTCGGCACCGAGAAGCGACTCCTGCCACGTCGCGGTGTGGAGAGTGGCGTTGTATTTCGACGAAATGATGTGCAGGAGCTCAGCGGCTGCGAGCGACAGGATGGTGATGACGAGCACGGTCCAGATAAGGACGCTGCCGGAGTCGTCGTGACGCTTGCGGTAGTTCATTAGTAAACTCCTCGATTGTTGCGGAGAAGGGTCGTGTTGTGGAACGCAGTCGCGGTCTTCACATGCTCAGACGCGCCGCTTGCGCGGAATTTGGGTTCGAAGGTGATCGAGCTCGTGATCACCTTTCCGAGATCCGACGGCTTGAAGACGAAATCCTGCACGTCTCGTGCGAGCGCCGCCGGTTGATTTGCGTCGCCTTCCTGGTTTCGATAGATAATCGAACCGGCGAGATAATACCGCACTTTCACCGCTATGGCGGTGAGCTCCCATATCTCTGCCGCGCTTCCACTTGTATTTACCGTGTAGAGGCCGTTCTGCGTCTCAGTGCCCTGATGCGCCACGAACACTGTGTCGCCGGGCACCACGTTATAGCCGTTGATGGTCAACGCGCCGGCGCCGGTCGCGCGCAATTTGGCCGGCGCGCCCGCGGTGAAGTTCGTATAGACGCACGACGGAAGCGCTGCGGTTGTCTTCGCCTGTGGCGTGGGCCCGTAGAAGATCTTGCCCTTGCTGTCCAGCACTGGATTTCGTGCTTCTTTAGAAATATCTCGCTCACCTGCCAGGCCGGGCGTGTAGTAAGCCGGGATGTAGATGGTGGTGTCGTTTTGCGCCGGGACGACTGCGATGGCGCGGCGGAAGTCGAGCGCCAGGTAATCGGAGATCCGCATCTGGTCGCCGTGGTTCATGGCAAAGTCGGACGTTGCTTCGTAGTTCCGCCTCAGGGAGACGAAACCGAGGATCAATCCGGCACTAACGGAGCTGAAGATCGCGGTCGAGATGATCAGCTCGCCCAGGGCGAAACCTCTCGTCCCGTGCCGGCGTATCGAGCGGGCAAACGGCATGCGGCTTACCATTTTGCCACGCCGCCTTTGGCCAGAACGGCCACAGTCTGACGGGTCGTTGCCTTGCCCTGCGCGCCACCGTTATAAGCGACTGTCCAGATCACCTTCATCGCGTGCTCCTTCAGCAGCTCAGAGTTGCGGTTCACGATCTGCGTTGTGCCGGCGGTTCGCACAAGCTGAGTGTTGCCGGTCGTCTTCCCTTCGTAGGGCACGAGCGTCAGTGTTTCAGTCATGTTTTTCAGAGCGTCGCCGCCGGCTGCAGAGGTGTTCAAAAGGTTCGTTTTGACCCAATCCGCGTTAGTCACCTGATGCCAGTTGGCGATTCGCAGCGCCTCGACGCGCTGCTGCAGCACCTGGCTGGCACTTGCTGCTTCACGCGCTGTTCTCATCGTGCGCATGGCCGTCATGTTCATCGTGAACAGAGAGCCGAGAAATAGCGCGGAGGTGCACGCCGCGATCGTGGCTTCGATGAGCGAGGTGCCGCTTTGGCCGGAAGTTTTCGAAAGGATCATAAGCGTGTTGTTGTTGGCAGTAACTGAGCATAGGGCGTGCCCAGGTTTATAATTGCCATACTCCCGGGCACGCCTCTGCTCCGGGATGAGAAAACGGCGGCTTTTACCTCAAAGGTGAGAATGGCGAGACCTTTGTTCTCACAACTGAGGCTCGGCTGAGCCGTCCGTAGCAAAACGAGAATCGCGGCGCCCGCTTCCGGGCTGAGCCGCCATCGCGACTGCGATGCCAGCTACACTTCAGGCTCGGGAGCGACCGACCGCGGCCCTTCGTCGCAGACCACGCGAAGGTATTCCCGGTACTCGCCTTTCGGCAGCCGGTCGATGATCCGCTCGAGTTCCAGCTCGCCGATGAAGCCGACGCGGAGTGCGACTTCCTCCAGGCAGGCGATCTTGAGGCCCTGCCGGTGCTCGATCGTGGCGATGTAATTACCGGCGTCGAGCAGGCTGGCCTGCGTGCCGGTGTCGAGCCATGCCATTCCACGGCTTAACAGCTTCACATGTAGCTCGTTGCGATCGAGGTACATCCTGTTCAGATCCGTGATCTCGAGTTCGCCGCGGGCGGAAGGCTTCAGCATCCGGCTAAACTCCGTCACCCGCTCGTCGTAGACATACAGCCCCGGGACCGCGAAGTGGCTTTTGGGCTTTGCCGGCTTCTCCTCCAGGCTGATCGCACGGCCATCGCGACCAAATTCCACCACACCGTAGCGCTCCGGGTCGCGCACCTGGTAGCCGAAAATGCAGGCGCCGCGTTCGACCGCAAGAGCGGCCCGGTAGAAATCGAGCTTCCCGTAGAAGATGTTGTCCCCAAGAATCAATGATGCTCCTGCGCCGTCGATAAACTTGGCGCCGATGAGGAATGCCTGTGCGATGCCCTCCGGCTTCGGTTGAGCGGCGTACTCGATCCGAATGCCGAGCTGCGAGCCATCGCCGAGGTAGTCTTCCAGCATCGGCAGATCTTTCGGCGTCGAGATGATGAGGATCTCGCGCAAGCCGCCGAGCATCAACGTGGCCAGCGGATAGCAGATCATCGGCTTGTCGTAGACAGGCAGTAGCTGCTTGCAGACGATCTTCGTCAGGGGGTAGAGGCGGGTCCCAGCACCGCCCGCGAGGAGAATTGCTTTTTTGTTCATTCGTTTACCTCCAGCGCACGAGGAGCTCGGCCCAATCGTGCCACATCGTGGCGCGGCCGGTGAAGTTCGCACCGACGGTGCCGGAAATCGCCCGCAGTGATTTGCGCAGGAAGCCGTCGCGAGACTCGCGCAGGAACGTGCCGCCTGATTCCGTCGCCAGTTTGCTGTCGGCAATGCGGCCGCCTAGGCACTGCTTCAGCGCGCTGCGAATCACTCCCTCAGCGAGCACCGGCCGCGGCTCAATCGCAGCGCTCAGCGTGAGGCCGAGCAGCTTCTTCAGCATGATGCCACAGAGTAGGGACCGAGATCCGACGGCGTGCAGGTGCGAGATGTTCCGCTCCCGCATCAGCGTTCGTAGCGCGATGGCGAATCGTGCCTGCTCGAGGAAGATGCCGGCCGGCGCCCGGTCCTTCTCGTTCGCGCGGTCATCTTCCAGTTCCAAACGTGTTGCACGGTTCGCCTCCCACTCCGCCTCGACTACCAAAGGATCGGGCAGGAATATCAACCTCATCGCCGCCTCTTTCGTTCTGCCGTCGAGCCGCGTGCCAGCCGAGAGTTCCCGCACGAAGCCAATCACCGGCACACCTTGCTTCTCCATCTCCGCCATTTCCTCGGCGAGCAGTGGCGACTCCGGATCCGGCCACCGATCGATGATGTAGCCGATCTGCGCCGGTTGACTGATCTCCGGTGTTTTCTCCTTCGCCGCGGGTGCAGCGTCGGCTATGCGATCGAAGAGCGCCATCAATGGCGCCACCGTCGTCTCGACTTGGAAATACCGGTCGACGCGCGTTCGTCCTTCGTTGCCGAATGTAAATCGCAGCCATTGGTCGCGGATCAGCCGCTCGAGTGCGTTTGCCAGAGCCTCAGCGTCTGAGCTCGGGACGACGAGGCCGGTCAGCCCGTGCACCACCGCTTCTGGGATGCCCGCGACAGCTGTCGAGACGACGGGCCGCGCTGATGCCATCGCTTCGAGGATCACCGTCGGGAAGACATCGCTCGCTCCTGCGCGGTCGAACGTCGAGGCCAGCGCGAAGATGTCGCAATCGCGAAGCTTCTCGAACACAGCTTGCTGCGGCAGGGAACCGGCCAGTGTGACTACGGATTCCAGCCCGCCTGCCGCGATCTGCGCCTGCAAGCTGTCTCGCAGCGGTCCGTCACCGACGATGTCGCAGGTAAACTCCAGGCCACGCCGCTTCAGCTCAGCACAGGCCGCGATGAGGTAAGCGAATCCCTTGAATTCCACCAACCGCCCGACGCTTACAATTCGCACTGGCCGCATCGCATACGCTGGTGCCTCTGCCGATGCGAAGTTGGTGAAGTCCATCCCGTTGTAGACGCGATGGATCTTCGTCACGGCTTGCGGGCAGCGAGCTGAGAGCAGGCCGCGGCTGTAATCTGTCTCCACGGCCACAAACTCAGCTGCATCAACAATCTCACGCAGCAGAGCGTCGCTCCCGAGATCGGACATGAAGTCCTGCCCGTGAGCCGTCACACTGAACGGGATGCCGACCATCTCCTTCAGGAACAGGGCTGTGTGCGCCGCGCGATTCGCAAAGTGAACGTGAAAGTGCCGTATCCCTTCGCGGGCAAACAAGTAGGCGAAGTAGGCGGCGTTCCGGGCGCGCAAGGCGGGCTTGAATTCGCGTCCATATTTCCGCTCGTGCTCGCGGATTAGCTTGTCAGGCCAGCGGAGGTCCTCCTTCGCTCGTTCCTCCCACAGCCGCAGGATGGCCGGTGGGGGAGCATAGTGCACTTGCGCCTTTAGCCGAGCGGCATGCGCATGCCGCAGACTGGTGAGCGGCGGATGCACTGAGCCGAGCAGGAGCGAATAGCCGCGGCGCTCGAGCTCGAGCATCTCCGTGTCGCAGAACGTCTGCGAGAGCACCGGATAGCGCGAGTAGAGGTAGCCGAGTCGCACGTCTTTACCAATTGGAGCGCGAGCGCGAGCAGGAGCATGAGAACGGACTGCCGTGCCCCGCTTCTTCTCCCTTCGTAATCCTGCTCGCGCTCATGCTCATGCTCGACAGCATACCGCGGCGCGAGTCAATCGCCGCGCGGATCAGGAAAACTGGACGTCCTTGCCGGGATCCATCTCGAAGTCGAGCCGCACCGTCTCGGCGACGTTCGGCTTGATGACATCCTCGACGTATTTCACGTAGATCGGGTCCTCGCGAAAGATCTCGTATTTGTCCATCGACTCGAAGTCGATCGCGACGAAGAACGGCCACTGCATGCCGCCGTCGATTCGTTTGCCGCACTTGATGCTCAGCACCTCGGGGATCTTCAGCAGCTGCATGCGGGTGTGCATCATCATCTCTTCGATCCGGGCCGGCGTGACCTCGGGCTTCAGCTTGAAAAGATCGATGTGGTGGACCATGGGGCCTAAGGTTTAGGCGTGGAGAATGGTTCACGCAAGCGCGAACCGGCACACGCCCGACGGTGAAATCCGAGTCGTTCCAGCCGCCTATTTTTTCCAGTCGAGCGCGCCCTTTTTCAGGGCGTAAACGTACCCCACCATCAGGATGCTCACGAAGCTGAGCATGCTCCAGAGGATGGTCTTACTCTCCACGATCGACTCCCGGTAAACGACCGCCCATGGGTACATGAACACGATCTCCAGATCGAACAGGATGAACAGCATCGCCACGAGGTAGAACTTCACGCTGAACCGCGGCTGCGCCTCCCCCTGCGGCAGCATCCCGCACTCGTAGGCGGAATCCTTGATCTTGGTTGTGCGCCCTGCTTTGCCGAGGACGACGCTGATAATCAGCGCGCCGGCAGCGAAGCCGATCGCGACCAGGATGTGCAAAAGCACCGGCAGGTATTCACTAATCATGATGATGCGCGTGCGATCTTCTATCGCGCGTCCGAGGCGCGACGCGCGCTACTTTGTCGCGGCAGCAGCCGTCCTGGCCGGTGGGATATGACCGTTCTGCGGCGCGATCGCCAGTTTCAACGCGGCTGGAAGACCCTTGTACTTCTTGCCGTCCTTCTTCACCGCGCCGCGCGCGACCAGATTTTGCAGCTTCTCATACGCACGCAGGCGCAGCATTTCCTCACCGCCACTGGCGGCGTTCCGGGCACGCAGATTCTCGTGCACGATGTCGAAGAGTTGCTTGAACTCGAACGTGGAACGGCGGGACAGAACCGCTACCAATTCCTCCGTCACAAGGTCAGGAACTCTACGGGAAAACGCGTTTTTCTTGAGAATAGCCATAGGTCGGCCACGCTAGCCATGTTTCAGCTACTTAGCAGCAGAATTCTGATTCTGAGGGGGAACAAACACATCCAGCGCATTCGTGCTTGCGCCATTCTGGCGCAGGTCACTCACATCAACCGCGGTCGCAAGCGGAGGCCTAAGGCGTTTCGTCTGGCGAAGCGGACGCCGGCGGCGAGGGAGCCAGAGCCGGAATGGCTGGAGTCGGCTGACGGATGCTGCCACCGACACTGGGCGGCATGTTGGAGCGATACCACTGCGCGCCAGCCCCCGATGCGGCTGCAATCCCAAGCGTCGCCTGATACATTGACACCGGCCCGACGGACTCGACGAGATAACCCTCGCCAGCGTAGCTCTGCGAGATAACCGTCGGGCTGAGGTGCCGCGTAACTACATCGGCCGGCGGCACTTTGTTCAGATCGACGGATTGCGCGATGGAGGGAACAAACGCTGCGCTCATGATCAACATCGGTCGCAAGGCAGCGTCGAGTCGGGTGTAGAGCAGAGCAGTGTCCAGATAAGCGGACGTCTGCTGCGCCGGTCTTACTGCCCCGTCAGCGGCCTTGAAGCGGTCGCTCGCGGCCAACTGGTCTCCGCTCTCGCCAGCGACACGGCGCATGGCCGCCTCTACGGACGCCACGTCCAAGCCGAAGATCGCCCGATCATTTCCCAAGCCAAGCGTCGGAGAAACCGGCACCAACGGATTGTGCGGCGGCTGCGAGTAGTAGCGCACCCCATCCCGCTCCGATACCGCCCATCGACTGCCCTCGAGCGCGGACGCAGTGATCGTAATCGCCACGTGCTCTGCTTTCGCGGCATCTTTGATCGGCAGCGTCGCTACCAGCGCCGGAATGCGCGCGTTCGCGGGCCAGTCGCCGATCACGCCAAGCTCGGCGCCGAACGCGCTGTTCCACTCGTCCAGGGTGATCCCGCTCGCGCTCAGTCGCGCGAAGAGTCCCTGAAGCCCGGCGGCGAATCCCGCAGACGGCACCGGCGGCGGATTGTTCGGCATCCCGGTGCCGCGCGGAAGCGTCAGGAGCGTCGCGACGTAAAGGAACGTTTCGTTCGTCGCGAGCGCGAGAGATGCGCGCGTGAGCTCCGGCTCGTCCGCGGCTTTCGGCATCGCCACGAACAGCACATCGCGAATCTTGCCGCTCTCGAAAAGAGTCGCCGCGCAGACGCTGCGTACCTGCCCGAGAAGCGCCACCCGTTTCGCGTTGTCTCCATCCTGTGGCTGACGCGCGGCCAGTCGCGGCAGGAACGCGTCCAGTCGTGCGTATCCAAGTACTGCGTAATTCTCCGGCATCCGCCTCCTCGCCCCGTCGAATTCCGGTTCTGCGCCGAGAGTCGCTGCGGCGTCCCCGGTTCTGCTGTTGGCGCGGTCGAGCAACGCCGTCAGCGCCGGCACGTTATTCGCCGCGAAGAACCAGTCGCGATCGTACACCGTCGCCAGCGTCACATTTCCCCGCTGCGTCACCTCCAGACGATGACGGCCGTGTTGCACCGTCTCGCGCGGCGCGTCTGGCGCGTGTGGTTGCACGCGTGTGCGCCATTCGCCGATTACCTTCTCCGCATCCGCCTTGCCCGTCTTGAAGCGGAAACCGCCGACCAAAACTGGCGCATCGTTCTCCCAGGAGGTCATCGCCACAAACCCGTCCCTGACTCCTAGCCGCTCGAGTTGCTGCATCCGCTCTTCGACTCCACCGCTCCTCCGCATTCGGCTAAGTGGCTTTTGCAGGAAATCCTGCACTGCCGGTTCGCGCCACAGCTTGAAGATGTCCGTCTCGCGCCACTGTTCGCGGGCACGCTTGAAATCCGGCACGTGGAGCACTGCCAGCGTCTCGGGCGGCAACAGCGAAGTGACTCGCGCGTTTGTATCTGCGGCTCCGCCGCCACGCACCGCCAGCCATATTCCCACTGCGCAGGCTGCCAATACGGCCACCAGCACCATTAATCGTCGCATGTGCGGCGCATTGTAGCGGGGTTGCCGCAGCGCCGCCAGCTTCACCGCGCATGCGGCCCGGCTAACCGCGCGGGTGAAATTTTCGATGCACCGCCTTCAAGCGCTGCTGATCGACATGCGTGTAGACTTGCGTCGTCGAGATGTCGGAGTGCCCGAGCATCTCCTGGATGATCCGGAGATCGGCGCCGTTACCGAGCAGGTGAGTGGCGAAGCTATGCCGCAGCAAGTGCGGGTAGATGTTCGCCTCCAATCCTGAGTGCCGCGCGCGCTCCTTCACGATCTGCCAGAGTCGGACGGTGGTAAGTTTCGTCCCGCGAGAGGAGAGGAAGATCTCGCTGCTTGAGCGGGGCTTCACCAGCTTCGGCCGCTCGGTCGAGAGATACGCCGCCAGCGCATCGCACGCCCGGCGTCCGACCGGCACGAGCCGCATCTTGTTGCCTTTGCCGGTCACGCGCAGGATGCGTTCGTCGGTATTGAAGTTCTCCAGCCGCGCATTCGCCAGCTCGGAAATCCGGAGCCCGCTCGCATAAAGCAGCTCGATCATCGCACGGTCGCGCAAGCCGAGCGGCTGCGTCGTATTGATGCTGTCGATCAACTGCTCCACCTGCATCTCGTTTAACGTTTCGGGCAAATACCGCTCGATGCGCGGCAGCGTCAGTGTCTCCGTTGGGTCGCGTTCGATCCGTCCTTTCGCTGTGAGGAAGCGAAAGAAAATCTTCAGCGCCACGACGATCAATTTGATCGAAGACGCCGCCAGTCCGCCGCGTTTGCGGTGAGCGAGATAATCGCTGATCAACGGCAGCGTCACATCCCCTGCGGCCGTGAGCTCGCGCGCGCTCGAGCACCAGGCTGCAAACTCCGAGAGCGAGCGGCGCGTGGAGAGCTGGTAGTTGTCCGAAAGCCCGCGTTCCGTCGCGAGAAACCGGATGAACGAGTCGATCTCCTGCTCCATTCACGTCCACCTTCTCAGGCCACGGAGCGCACCACAAATCCATTGAGCGTCTGCCTGGTAGCGATTGAACATCGACGCTCGTGCCGCCGTCTCATTGTTCGTGCGCATCTGCTCTCGGTGCAGCTTCGAATAACAAAGAGACATCGTGCCCGAGAAGGAGCCACGATTGACAAAGAGAGAGTGAGTATCCGAACCTGATTTATACGATGAGCCTTGATCTCAACACGCTCCTGCAGGACTGGCCCCACGAATCCGGTTCCATCAAGGTGCGAAAAATTCTCGGCCTCGACGGGCGCGAGAAACTGCAGTTGCGCATCGATCTCGGCATTCTCCAGATGGAGATGACCGGCCGCCCCGATGGAGTGCGCCCGCACAACTGCGAGTCGCTGCTCCAGTATCATCAGCGCCGCGCCGCGCGTTGCGAAGCCCGCGGCGACACCTACGAGCTCTCCACTGATCAATGCAGCGAGCTGCAGCAGGAGGGCATCCAGTATTATCACCGCTACCTCAGCCTCTTCCAGATCAACGAATTTCAGGCCGTGATCCGTGACACGCAGCGCAACCTCGACCTGTTCGAGTTTGTCTCCGAACACACCGACCGCGACGAGCTCGCTTGGACCTTCCAGCAGTTCCGCCCGTACGTGCTCATGATGAACACCCGCGCAAAAGCGTCCGTCATGCTGGGCGAGGGTCGCTTCAGTGATGCGATCGGCGAGATCGAGCGCGGTCGGGAAGCGATCGAGGAGTTCTTCCAGAATTCGAACTTCCCGGAGATGGCACAGAAGAGCTCAGAGATCGCGTTCCTGGACGAATGGCTCGAAGAAGTGACGGCCAAGCGTCCGCTCTCTAAGCTCGAGATCATGCAGCGCGAGATGGAGATCGCGATCGCCAGTGAGCTATACGAGCGCGCCGCGGAGCTGCGCGACGCCATCAAGCTGCTGAAGATGCGCGGCAGCGCGTTTTAGCGCCCGCGCTTTTCCTCGCTGGAGGGACAGCGGCCGCTGGCAACGTTTCGTTCTGCGGCTAACCTCACCTCGTGAGCAACCCGAGCTTTATCGAGCGCAAAGAGCGCTTTGCACGAAAGATGGCCGGCAAAGCGAGGCCGGCGGTCCGCTCGGAAAATCGGCTGCCGCCTGGCCAGCATCTCACTCCCGGGTTCCCGGTGCTCGATCTCGGTATTCGTCCGGAGATCCCGCTCACCGAATGGCGGCTTCAGGTCGGCGGCATGGTCGACAATCCGAAGACGTTCACGTGGGAAGAGTTCAATGCGATCGCGCCTTTCGAAGATGTGAGCGACTTCCACTGTGTGACGACGTGGAGCAAATTCGACGTGAAATGGCGCGGCGTCGCTTTCTTCATGCTGGCAGAGATCGTGAAGCCAAAACCTGAAGCGAAGCACGTGCTTTTCGAGAGCTACGACGGCTACACAACGAACGTGCGCATCGAAGACGTGATGGACGACGACGTGCTCATCGCAACGCACTACGACGACAAACCGCTCACGCGCGAGCACGGCGGCCCGGCGCGCGTCATCATCCCGAAGCTCTACGCCTGGAAGGGCGCGAAGTTCATCCGCTCGATCGAGTTCAGTGCGGACGACAAGCTCGGTTTCTGGGAAGTCCGCGGCTACAGCAATACCGCGGATCCTTGGACGGAAGATCGCTTTTCCTAAGGGAACCTGAGGTCGAAAAGCGCTGTCATTCCGAGCGAAGTCGAGGAATCCCGTGGCAGTAGCGATCGGTACCGCCGCGGGATTCCTCCGCTGCGCTGCGCTCCGGTCGGAATGACGGCAAGTTACGCTACTTCCGCGCGATCAGCTCTCGCAGCACAAACGGCAAAATCCCGCCATGCCGGTAGTAGTCGATCTCGATCGGCGTATCGATGCGCAGCTTCACAGGAACCGACTGCTTCGTCTTGTCTTTACGCGTGATCTCGAGCGCGACCATCTGCCCCGGCTGAATCTGATCCGACAAGCCGGTGATGCTGAACGTCTCCGAGCCGTCGAGCCCAAGCGTCTGCGCGCTGGTGCCTTCTTCGAACTGCATCGGCAGCACGCCCATGCCGACGAGATTCGAGCGATGAATGCGCTCGAAGCTTGCCGCTACAACCGCCTTCACGCCTAACAAGCGCGTGCCTTTCGCGGCCCAGTCGCGGCTGGATCCGGTGCCGTACTCGTGGCCCGCTAAAATGACGAGCGGCACGTCGTCTTTCTGATAACGCACCGCCGCGTCGTAGATCGACATCTGCTCGCCTTCCGGCTGGTGAATCGTGACGCCTCCTTCGACGCCAGGCACCATCAGGTTCTTGATGCGCACGTTGGCGAACGTCCCGCGCGTCATCACCAGATCGTTGCCGCGCCGGCTGCCGTAGCTGTTGAAATCCGAAGCCTCGATGCCGCGTGACTTCAGATAATGACCTGCTGGCGAAGTAGCTTTGATCGCGCCGGCCGGCGAAATGTGGTCCGTCGTGACCGAATCGCCGAAGATGCCGAGCGGTCGCGCATCGCGGATTTCCTCGATGCGTCCGGGCTCCATCCCGAAGTCTTTGAAAAACGGCGGCTCGTTGATGTAATCGCTGGTTTCATCCCATTCGTAGATCTCGCCCGTGCTCGCTGGGATCTCGTTCCACTTTGGATTCTGCGCGCTGAAGTCGCGGTATAGCCGTTGGAATACTTCAGGTGTGAGCGCAGTCCGCAGCGTGTCGCGCACCTCTTGCAGCGTAGGCCAGAGATCTCGCAGGTAGACGTCCACGCCGTCGCGATCTTTGCCGATCGGCTCGTTCGAGAGATCGATGTCGACGCGACCAGCCAGTGCGAACGCCACCACGAGAGGCGGCGACATGAGGAAGTTCGCCTTGATGTTTTGATGCACGCGCGCCTCGAAGTTGCGGTTCCCGGAGAGGACAGAAGCCGCGATCAGATCGTGGTCGTTAATCGTCTTCTCGATCTTCGGATCGAGCGGGCCGGAGTTGCCGATGCAGGTCGTGCAGCCGTAGCCGACGGTTTGGAATCCGAGCTCATCGAGATACTTCTGCAGGCCGGTCTTGTTGAGGTAATCGGTCACTACGCGCGAACCCGGCGCGAGCGACGTCTTCACGGACGGATCGACTCGCAGGCCGCGCTCGACCGCCTTCTTCGCCACGAGGCCGGACGCGAGCATCACGCTCGGGTTGCTCGTGTTTGTGCAGCTCGTGATCGCGGCGATGAGGACGCTGCCGTGGCCGATCATGCTGTCGCCGTCTTTAAATTCCTGCTCGTGCGTCTCAGCAATCATGTCGGCCGGCGTGGCCGTAGGTCGGTTCGTGACCATCTCGCTGTCGCCGACTGTCTGGCCGATGAACTTGCCGTCACCGATCGGCATGGCTTCGCGCGTATCGGTCGGGCTCTGAACGCTCGCCGGCTCCATCTCCTGGTGCCCCGGCTTCGCCTCACCATTCAGATGAAGGGGGAAGCGATTTCCGAGGCTGTCGAGTGACTTGCCGTAGCCGCCTTCGCTCGTCGCCGCAGCGAAGAGAGAGCGGAACTTGTCGCCCAACTCCGGAAGATTGATGCGATCCTGCGGACGCTTCGGACCAGCGACACTTGGTTGCACATCGGCGAGGTCGAGATCGAGGTCGACGCTGTAGTTGATCTGCCCCTTCTGTGGCATGCCGAACATCTGCTGCGCGCGGTAATAAGCTTCGAACGCGGCGCATTGCTCCTCGGTGCGCCCAGTGGCGCGGAGGTAAGCGACAGACTCGTGATCGATGGGGAAGAAGCCCATCGTAGCGCCGTACTCGGGCGACATGTTGCCGATTGTCGCGCGATCAGCGACCGGCAGCGACGCCGCGCCTTCGCCGTAAAACTCGACAAACTTGCCGACGACCTTCTGCGCTCGCAGCATTTGCGTGATGTGCAGCGCGAGATCGGTCGCGGTGACGCCTTCGCGCAATTCGCCAGTCATGTGTACGCCTACCACTTCTGGCGTGAGGAAATAAACCGGCTGCCCGAGCATCCCCGCTTCCGCTTCGATGCCGCCGACACCCCAGCCGACGACTCCGAGACCGTTGATCATGGTGGTGTGCGAGTCGGTCCCGACCAGGGTGTCGGGATAATAAACGCGAGCCGCCTCGCCATTCACCTGCGTCGCGGTGGCGAGCACGCCTTTCGCGAGATACTCCAGGTTCACCTGGTGCACGATGCCGATGCCGGGCGGCACGAGGCCGAAGGTCTTGAACGCCTGCTGTCCCCAT
>CADCTA010000098.1:16684-19077 GCA_902805675.1 uncultured Chthoniobacterales bacterium
GGGTTTGCGCTTGAATTCCATGTCCATGTTCAGCTGCAGCGCCATGGCTGAGCCGGCGAAGTCGACCTGCACGGAGTGATCGACGACAAGGTCGACGGGCACGAGCGGCTCAATGATCTTAGGATCGCCACCGACGCGCTTCACGGCGCTACGCATCGCCGCGAGATCAACGACAAGCGGAACGCCGGTGAAGTCCTGCAAGACGATGCGCGCAACGACGAATGGAATCTCCTCGTTAGCCGTCGCCTTCGCGTTCCAGTTCGCCAGCGTCTCGACATCCTTGCGGCGAACCTTCTTGCCGTCGCAATTCCGCAGCACCGACTCGAGCACGATGCGGATGCTGACCGGCAGGCGCGAGATTGGCCCGATACCCTGCTGCTCGAGCGCGGGCAGCGAATGGAAATAGCTGTTCTGCCCGGTGCCGGAGTCGAACTGCTGAAGGGTTTTGAATTCGTCGTTCATAAGCTTTGTCATTTCGACTGGAGCGAAGCGGAATGGAGAAATCCCGCGGCACGCCGGTCGGTGCGGCAACGGGATGTCTCGACTTCGCTGGACATGACACCGTTGGCCGACATGCCGCGAGAAGTTACTTCAGCTCCGCGAGTTTCGCTTTCACCTTGTCGAAGTCAGGAATCTCCCGCGCGTCTTCCAAGCTTTCGACGTATTGAATGACGCCTTCACGATCGATGATGAACGCGGCGCGCTTCGGCACCCCGCCCATCGGCAAACCGATCTGCGGCAGGAACGAGTCGTAGGCCACATCATAAGCGCGCGCGACCTGATGCTCGTAGTCGCTGAGCAGCGGCAACGTGATCTTCTCCTTTTGCGCCCACGCTTCCTGCGCAAAGGGATTGTCGCCGCTGATCCCGTAGACAGTCGCGTTCAGGCTGCTGTAAGCAGATGTGTCCTCGCTCACACTGCACATTTCGGTCGTGCAGGTGCCGGTGAAGGCCATCGGAAAGAACAGCAGCACGGTATTCCCTTTTCCGAACTGATCGCTCAAGGTGATCTGCTTCGGACCGTCCGCAGTTTTGGTGGAAAGAGTGAAATCTGGAGCCTTGGTGCCGATGGAAAGTGCCATAGTAAGACGCGCATCCGAGCGCGGGAGAGTCACTATAGAAACGCGCTGAATATGGTCAAAAGATTTGCCCAACCGGAGCCGCAGGCTCGCGCCTAACGATGGACGCGCTTTGGTGGTTTGCGGCGATTGTGGTCATGGCCGTTGGGCTGCTCGGCACGATTCTGCCGATTGTACCCGGCACCACGATCATCCTCGCGGCTGCGATCGTGCATCGCATTATGGTGGGAGCGGAGAAGGGGATGGGCTGGTGGAGCCTCGGCGTCTTGGTCGTGCTGACGCTCGCCTCCTACGGCATTGAGTTCCTAAGCGGCTACGTCGGCGCGAAACACTTCGGCGCGACGCGCTGGGGCGTGATCGGTGCGGTGATCGGCGGAATCGTCGGCATCTTCACTGGATTCATCACGCTGCTGGTGGCGCCGATCATCGGCGCAATTGCCGGCGAGTTGATCGGCGGCAAGAAGATGGTCGACGCGGGGAAAGCAGGGTGGGGGACACTGCTCGGCAACCTCGCCGGCATGGTGGCGAAGCTGGCGATCGCACTCGCCATGATCGTCGTCTTCCTCCTGAACACGCGCGCGCCGCTCTGACGCGCGACTTTGTTGCGGAATTTCGGCGCGCGTTCTGATCGAATGCGCGGCATGCGGATACTCAGTCGCTTCGCAGTAGTAATCTCGTTGGCCACCTTCGCGACGGCGATGGTTTCCGCGCAGGAGGCAGAAAAGAAGCAGCCGCCGGCCGATGAAACCAAGCCGCTGCCGACCATTGCGCAGAAGACCAAGGGTCTTCAGGCGACTCCCGGTTTCTTCACTTTCTACTGGGATCCACGCGCCGGGAAGCTCTGGCTCGAAATTGCGAAGTTCGATTCAGAATTCCTCTACGTGAATTCTCTCGCCACCGGTGTCGGTTCCAACGACATCGGCCTTGATCGTGGGCAATTCGGCGGGCTCGACGGCGGAGCGGATCCCGAGCACCTCGTTCGGTTTGTTCGCGTGGGAGCCAAGGTTCTTCTGATTCAGGCGAACCTTCGCTACCGCGCCGTCAGCCCGAATGCAGACGAGCGCGCTGCTGTGCAGGAGGCGTTCGCGGAGTCGACGCTGTGGGGTTTCAAAGTGGAGGCGGAGGAAAATGGACGCGTGCTGGTGGATGCGACGCCATTCCTGCTGACTGATGCGCATGGCGTCGCCGATAAGCTGAAGGCGACCAAGCAGGGCACCTACAAGGTCGATGAGACGCGCTCCGCGGTCTTCTTACCGCGCACGAAGAGCTTTCCGAAGAACACCGAGTTCGAGGCGACGCTGACGTTTGTCGGCGA
>CADCTA010000099.1 GCA_902805675.1 uncultured Chthoniobacterales bacterium
GATTAATGTGGGAGCAACAGACGATAGAAGTACGTGCAGCGGCGATCGCGGTTCCAGCGTTCGTCGAAAGGCAGCCTTGAGCCCGACTCCAACAGCAAGTTCGTTCTCGTGTTGGGCCGCGTGCAGGCCCGCTGGCAAAGAGTGGCGCTGATGCACGCCTCTCCTGAATTTGCGGCCGGCAGGTACAGCGTGCGCCCTCTTTGACTCTGCCGCAGCCGCTGGTATGGCTGCCTAATGGTCCCGCGTTCCCTCCTCGCTCTTCTCGTCACCTTCACGTTCAGCGTCGCCGCGGCGGCGGCGGAACCGAGGGTGCTCACGCCGCAGGATCTGTGGGCGATTAAGCGGGTTAACACGCCGGCGTTGTCGCCGGATGGCAAACACGCGGTGTTTCCGGTGCAGGAGTGGTCGATCGAGAAGAACAAGAGCACCAGCAATCTTTGGACGGTGCCAGTGGCCGGTGGGGAGGTGCGGCGGCTGACGACGGCGGAGACGAGCGAAGACGCTCCGCGGTGGAGTCCGGATGGGACGCGCATCGCGTTCACTTCGAAGCGCGGGGAGGATGAGAACGCTTCGCTTTATGTGATTCCGTTCGGCGGGGGCGAGGCGGAGAGGATCATCGAGATGCCGAGCTCGGTGATCGCGCCGAAGTGGATGCCGGATGGGAAGAGCATCGTCTTTGCGACGTCCGCGATCCCCGAGCTGATCGGCAAGTGGGAGAAGGCGGATCGCGACGCGATGAAGAAGGAGTTCAAGCGGCGCAAGGATTCCAAGATGACGGCAAAGGTGACGGAGAACCGGCAGTATCGGTTCTTCGACAAATGGCTGACCGATAACAACGTGCACCGGCTGCTGCGGGTGGACCTCGAAACGAAGGCGCTGACGGATCTGACGCCGACCGTCGATCGACTTTTCCTGAGCAGCGGCGAGGTGCACTTCGATGTGTCACCGGACGGCAAAACGATCGCGCTCCAGTTCAACTCCACGCCGGCACCATTCCGCGATTTCCTGAATCCGGACATCTACCTCATCCCGACGGATGGCTCGGGCGCGATGAAAAATGTGACGCCGGAGAACAAGGGGAGCGACGGCGGTCCTATTTTCGCGCCGGACGGTCGCTCGGTCTTCTTCACGCGCCAGGAGACGCCGTATTACTCCGGCGAATTCGAGAAGCTGTGGCGTCATGACATCGCGACGGGCAAGAACGTGCCGGTGACCGAAGCGCTCGATTACGCGATCGGCGATGTGCGGGTGGCGCCGGATAGCAAAACGCTCTGGGTGACCGCGGAAGAGAAAGGCGTGGTGCCGATCTTCCGCCTGAACGCGGATGGCACCGGCTGGAAGCAGGTGCACGCGGAGGGCACCTCCACCGGCCTCGACGTGCGCGCGGACACGGTCGTCTTCCAGAACGACAATACGAACCGGCCTAACGAGCTTTTCGCGCTCGACGGGAAGTCGGGAAAAGCGCGCCAGCTGACGCACTTCAACGATGAGTTCATGAAGGGCTTCACGCTGGGCAAGGCGGAGCCGTATTGGTTTAAAGGCGCGAACGACGCCGACGTGCACGGCTGGCTCGTGCTCCCGCCGAATTACGACACGGGCAAGAAGTACCCGCTCGTGCAGCTGCTCCACGGCGGCCCGCACACCATGAACCGCGACAGCTGGAGCTATCGCTGGAACGCGCAGCTGTTCGCCGCCGCGGGGTGGATCGTGACGTGGGTGAATCGCCACGGCTCGACGGGCTTCAGCGAGGAATTCTCGCGGAGCATCGTGAACCAGTGGGGCGACAAGCCGCTCGAGGACGTGATGAAATCAACCGATCACCTGATGCAGCGCTTCCCGAACATCGATGGTGACAAGCTCGCTGCCGCGGGCGCGAGCTACGGCGGTTACATGGCCGCTTGGCTGCTCGGGCACACGGATCGATTCAAAGCGACGGTGAACCACGCGGGCGTGACCAACAGCTACTCGCAATTTGCCACCGATGGGCCGCATGGCTGGCCATTGGTGATGGGCGGCTCGCCTTGGGAAAATGTGGAAGGGCTGCAGCGGAACAACCCGATGTTATACGCCAAGGACTTCAAGACGCCGACGCTGATCATCGCCGGAGAGCTCGACTACCGGGTGCCATATTACCAGGCGCTGGAACTCTACAACGTCCTGCAGGCGAAGAATGTGCCGTCGCGTCTCGTTGTTTTCCCCGACGAGAACCACTGGGTGCTGAAGCCGCAGAACGCGATCCACTGGCATTGGGAAATGCAGAGCTGGCTGGCGCGGTTCATTGGCGGGACGCCGACGTTGGAGAAGCCGAAGTTCGACTCGAAGGATGAGGCAAAAGGCGATGAAAAGGCGGCAACGAAGCCGGTCGACGCGGAGGAGTAAGAGGCGGAGCACGGAACGGTGCGCGCTTCTCGTTGCCTCGTGAGAACCACCCGGTTGGTCGGCGTTGCGGTCGCGCTCGTTATCGCGCCGGCCGTGTGTGCTGAGCCGCGGGAGGGGAAGAACCCGACGGCGATTGTCGTGGGCGACTATATCCAGCTCGCGGGCACGATCCTTTCCGGTGTCGGACCGAAGCGCACTCGTCCAGAACCATGTGTAATGCGGCTGGCGAGACCGGTGCGAATCTACCGCAGAACGGGTGAGGGGCGCCGTGTGTTGGTCGGCGCGACCGACAGCCTTGAGGTGATCAGCGATCCTAGCGTGAGGCGTTCGTGCACCGTCGGCTCGAAGGTTGTTTACGCGGGATCTGTCTCCGACGGGGTCCAGTGGGTTGGGCGATCTGCTCCAGTCCCTCCGGTCGCCTTCGGCGTCTACGAGGTGCTCTCCGAATAGAATGGCGAGCCGCTTCGCAACGAGACGCCGCGCGGCCGCACTTCTCGGCCACTGGTGCGTTGTCCAGACGAGCTCGTTGGATTGTCTGCTTGCAATACCAGCGTCAGCCCCGCATAGTCGCAATCTCAAGACGCGGGGTGGAGCAGTCTGGTAGCTCGTCAGGCTCATAACCTGAAGGCCGCGGGTTCAAATCCCGCCCCCGCAACCACTCCGATGGCGGCTTGCTGCTGCTTCTCCATCGGTTGCTCCACCGCTCGAGCATCGGGTCGACAGCATGCTTCGCGTTTGTCTAAACGCACTTAGGGCGGCGGCCTAAAGCGGAGGCGGGTCGCGGCGCTTCGTCTGCTGCGAACGCAACCTCATCATCGCGAATGGCGTTTGCGCGACGTGCGCGTGGCTGTTCGTTAGGGCGTGAGCCAGACGGGCGACGAAACGGGCAAAGCGGGACGCATCCTCGTCGGCACGGCGAGCTGGGCGGATCCGGGATTCATCGAACGCTGGTATCCGAAAGGAATGCCGGCGACGGATCGGCTGCCTTGGTACGCGCAGCATTTCGAGATGGTGGAGGTGAACTCGACGTTCTACTCGGTGCCGGATCCGCGGATGGTGGAACGCTGGATCCACAGCACGCCGGACGACTTCACATTCGATGTGAAGCTCCATCAGCTGCTCTCGCGGCACTCGACTGCGGCGAAGCTGCTGCCGCCCGCTTTGCAGAAAAAGGCGGAGCTCGACGGAAAGGGCAAAGTGCTGCTGACGCCGGAGATCGAGGAAGCGGTGGCGCGCGAATTCCTGAAGCCGGTCGAGCTGCTGCGCTCTGCGGGTAAGCTGGGCGTGTTGCTCTTGCAGCTGTCGCCCGCGTTCTCGCCGCGCAAGCACCAGCTCGATGAGCTCCGGCCGTTGCTCGCGCTCCTGGATGGCCGGGAGGTCGCGATCGAGTTTCGGAACCGGAACTGGGCGGAAGGCGAGCGGCTGGAGGAGATGCTCAGCTTTCTTCGCGAGCATTCAGCCGCGCTGGTGTCGGTCGACACGCCCGCGAAGGAACACTTCACGATCATGCCGACGGAGCTGGATGAGATCACGAATCCGGAGGTGGCATACCTGCGACTTCACGGGCGCGATGCTCACGCCTACACGACTGGGAAGACGGTGGCGGCGCGGTTCAACTACGACTACAGCGACGAAGAGATCGAGGGGATCGCGGAGCGGAGTAAGAAGCTGGCGAAGCAGGCACCTCAGGCGCACATCGTGTTCAACAACAACACGCACGATTATGCGCCGCATGCGGCCCTGCGGCTGCGCGTGGCGCTGAAGCAAATCGCCAAGGCGCCGCCGCGCCAGGCGGAGTTGTCGCTGTAGCGGCGGCGGATCGTCGACCGTCTCGTGGTGCTTGTGACACGCGCCGGGGGTGGGCGGCGCCACAGGGGGCGGGCGCTTGACACAAGCGCCTCTACACCGCGGGCGTTGGGCACGTCCGCACTCGCAGGCCGCGGCGGGAAAATTTCCGCGAGGCACGGCACGAGAGTTGCATCACAAGCGCGTAACTTTCCGTTCGGAGCGCCGTAGGGGCGAGCCGCTGCGGAGCTTGATTACCGTTTATGAAACCATTGTTCGCCATCCTCTCCAGCAGCCTGCTTCTTTGCTCGTGCGCCGACATGTATGTGACCAGCGCAACGGTCAACGGCGGCGGTGCGGCCTCCACTGCGCCTATCGACCCAAAAGATCTAAGCGCCGTCGAAGGCGTCCGCATGGTGACCAACAACTGCGGGGTTGGCGCGGCTAATCCGAAGGCAATTTACATTCGCCCGTTCTGCATCGACCAGGCGACCGTGCAGGGCGACTTCGCGCATTCGGAAGGCGAGGTGCCGATCCGGAAGGCGCTCACGCCACACTCTTTTGCTTCGACCCTGAAGCAGCAGCTCGGAAAGATTGCGCCGACGCGCATTCTCGAGGAAGACGAGACGCCTCGCACCGGCTGGCTGGTGGAAGGTGATTTCACGATGGTGGATGGTGGCAGCCCGGCGGGTCGCTTCTTCCTCGGCACGGTCGGCGTCGGGCGCTCGTATCTCGCGATGCGCGTTCGCGTCACGGATGTGGATGCAGGCGTGGTAGTTTATGAATTCGATGTCGCGGGCGGTAGCCGCCTGCAGGGCCGTCATGGCACGATTCGCGCAAGCGGCCTCGGCAAGGCGACTCCGTTTGATCTCGTGAATGCAGCGGAGCGCATCTACCTCACGCTCGATCCGAACCCGCACCGCTACGGCGAGCGCGGCGATCTCGCGCTGCGGTAGCAGCAGTGTGGCGACGTGGCGCTGCGGTAGCGATCGCAGCAGCGTAGTGGTGCTTGTGCCAAGCACCGAGCCTGAAGGCGGGCGTTGGACACAAACGCCTCTACTACGTGTTGGTCAGGCGTCTGACAGGAACGCCTCGACAAGTGGGTTGCCAATCGGACCCCGGAGCTTAAGGTGCGGCGATTTATCCTGCCGTGAGAAAACTGCATCATTTCTACACCGTCCTTTTCGCCTTCCTCGCCCTGCTCGCGACCGCCAGTCACGCGGCTGCGGCGACGGCCTACGTGATCGTGGATGGCAAGAGCGGCCACGTCCTTCAGGAGAGTAAGTCGCGCGACAAGCGCCAGGTCGCCAGCCTGACCAAGGTGGCGATGGCGATGGTGGTGCTCGACTGGGCGGAGAAGCGCGGGGGCGATCTCGGACAGGTGGCGACGATCCCGCCGGAGGCGATGGTCGGCACGGAGAACCTGATCGGTTTCCAGCCCGGCGATTCTGCGGCGCTGCGCGACCTCCTTTATGCGGCGCTGGTGCAATCGGACAACATCGCGGCGTACACCCTGGCGCAGCATGTCGGCACTGCGATCCAGGGGACGGTGCCGGCGAGTAGCGGCGGCCCAGTCGCGACGTTCGTCGGCCAGATGAATGCCCTCGCCGGTACGCTGAAGATGGAGCGCACGCGCTTCGTGAATCCGCACGGCATCGACACTGGCGTGAAGCCGGTGCCGTTCTCGACCGCGGCCGATATGGCGCGCCTCACGCGCTACGCGATGAGCAAGGCCGGCTTCCGCTTTTACGTCTCGCAAAAGGAGCGCCAGATTTCGTTCACGCGCGCGGGCACTCAGCAGGGTTATCTGCTGCGCAACACGAACGAGCTGCTCGGCACGAACGGCGTCGAGGGTGTGAAGACCGGCCGCACCGCGCGTGCTGGCGATTGCCTCATCCTATCCGCGCAGCGGCAGGCCGAGGTCATCAAACATAGCGAGACGAACGCGACGGTCATTCCGCGGCACCTTGTGATCGTCCTCCTCGGGAGCGGTAACCGTTTCGCAGAAGGCGGGCAGTTGCTGAACATCGGCTGGCAGCTCTACGATCAGTGGGCAGCAGCCGGGCGACCGGTCGACCAGAAAAAAGCCCTCTAGCTTCCGCGGCTCGGGAAACGATGAAGCCCCGGATCGGCGTTCTGACAAGCGGCGGGGATTGTCCGGGTCTTAATGCAGTGCTGCGAGGCGTAGCACTCGCGGCGGAGAAGTTGAACTTCGAGGTGCTCGGTTTCCTCGACGGGTTCGAGGGGCTGCTCCCGCCGGGCCGATTCATCGAACTCAATCGCCGTAGCACGAGTGGCATCATGCCGCGCGGCGGCACGATTATCGGCACCACGAACCGCGGTCACTTCGTCGCTAAGATCGGGGCAGGGGATCGCGCCGAGGTTGCACCGGAAATCATCGAAGATGCGCGGCGGATGTTGAATGAACATCGCGTGGAAGCCCTGATCATCGTCGGCGGCGACGGCTCGATGACCACTGCGCTCCAGCTACACGAAGCCGGCATCAACTGCATCGGCGTGCCGAAGACGATCGACAACGATCTCGAAGCAACGGCGATGACTTTCGGCTTCGACTCTGCCGTCGCGGCGGTCACCGATGCACTCGATCGGCTGCACACGACCGCCACGAGCCACAAGCGTGTCATGGTGCTCGAAGTCATGGGCCGCCACGCCGGCTGGATCGCGCTCCATGGCGGCATCGCGGGCGGCGCTCACATCATTCTCATTCCGGAGATCCCGTTCGATTACGACAAGATCTGCGAAGCTCTGACCATGCGTGACGTTCGCGGCAGCATCTACTCGCTTGTCGTCGTGGCGGAAGGGGCCAAGCCTTGTCACGGCCAGGTGGTGATGCAGCCTAACGAGGGCGGCGAATACCGGATGGGCGGCATCGGCCATGTCGTCGCGGGCGAGATCGCGGTGCGTAGCGGGAGGGAGACGCGCTGCACTGTGCTCGGACATCTCCAGCGAGGCGGCGCGCCGACGACGCTCGACCGGATCCTTGGCACGCGCTTCGGCGTCAAGGCAGTCCGGCTCGTCAGCGAGCGCCAGTACGGCTCCATGGTGAGCTACCAAAACTATCAGGTCCGCCACGTCCCGATCGCCGATGCCGTCAACCGGCTGCGCCTCGTCCCGCCGGAAGGCGAGCTGATCCAAACCGCGCGCGACGTAGAGATCTCCTTTGGCGACTGAGTGTGTGTAGCGGTGCTGGTGCCAAGCACTGACGCAGATGGCCGGCGCTTCGCACAAGCGCCTCTACACACAGCCGCGCTGCGACAACAAAAACCGAGTGGCAACCGCACACCCGCCACGTAACTTCCCGCCCCTAACCGCAACCACCCTCCCGACCTCCCTATGATCAATGTAATGCGCAAGAACCAGCGGGTTCTCTGGATCGTCATCGCGTTCCTCGCCATCCCGTTCGTGTTCTACTTCCAGGCTGATGTCCTCAACTTCGACGACCAGGGGCAGAATCAGATCGGAGATCTCTACGGCCGTCCCGTCTCGCCGGTCGAGTTCCAGCGCAACGCCCGCCTCTTCAATCTCGCGCGCGAGCTCGGCATGTTCACCTTGCTGCAGGACCTGGTCGCCGGCGCGCAATCGCAGGAAGACGCCTACACCGAGTTCACCTTCAACCGCCTGATCCTGCGCGAACAAGCCGAGCGTCTCGGTATCCGCCCGTCGTCGCAGGAACTCGCGAATGTGGTGCGCGAGCTACGGCCATTCCGCGGCGACAAGGGTTTCGACGCAGCCAAGTATAACGAGTTCACGCAGACGCAGCTGCCGGCGATGGGCTTCACGGAAGGGGACATCCAGGAGCTCGCGGGCGATCAGCTGGCCTTTGCGCGCTTGAAGGAAATCGTCAGCTCAGGCGTGCAGGTTGCCGAAGCCGAGAGCCGCGAGAACTACGAGCGCGCCTATGGAAAGCTGAACGTCTCCGTAGTTCGCCTGCGCTCGGACGAAGTGGCCAAAGACGTGGCGATCAGCGATGACGACGTCGCGAAGTACTTCGAAGCGAATCGCGCTACGCTCAACACGGAAGAGAAGCGCAAGGTCAGCTTCGTCACCCTTGGCTTAAACGAAGAGCAGAAGAAGCTCGAGCCGAAGCAGCGTGTCGAGGTGCTCCAGAAGCTCGCCGATCGCGCGACCGAGCTCAGCCAGGCGCTGCTCGAGCAGGGCGCGAACTTCCAGCAGGTAGCGGCAAAGTTCGAGCTGCCTGTGCAAACGACGGGCGACTTCACGAAGATCGCACCCGACCCTCTCCTCGCCACGAACCCGCAGCTCAGCGCGGCGGCATTCCGGCTCACGCAGCAGGAGCCGACGAGCGACGTGTTGCAGGTCGGCGACGCATTCTACGTCCTGCACCTGGGTGGAATCGATGCCGCGCGACCGCTCACGCCGGAAGAAGCTCGGCCGAAGATCACCGAGACGCTGAAGACACAAAAGCAGCGCGAGCTGCTGACGGCGCGAGCCACGGAGATCACGACCAAGATCCGCGAGGCAATGACTTCCGGCGCCCCTCCTGAAGCTGCCGTTCAACAGGCGGGCGTCCCAGTGGAAAAGGTGCCGCCGTTCGCGCTAGCCGATCCACCGGCACCAAAACCAGCGCCCGATCAGCCTCCGCCGCCGCCTGAGACGCCGGACTTGCAGAGCATCAAAGGCGCGATCTCCGAGCTCGCCCCGGGTGAAGTAAGCGCGTTCACGCCGACTCAAGCTGGTGGCGTGATCGCCATTGTTGAGAAGCGCGAGCAGCCGGACCCGGCTGGCTACGAAGCGAGCAAGGCCATGTTCAGCCAGCGCTTCCTGCGCAGCAAAAGCGAGATGGCGTTCTACGAGTGGCTGCGCGAGCGGCGCGAAGAGGCGGGCGTAAAGACCGCGACGCCCGAGGAGCAGAGCGCAGCCGCCGCAGCGGCCGCTGTCGGCTAGTCGCATCCGTCCCGAAACCCGAATGGAGGCGCTCGAAGAGCTCTTCGACGACGCGAACGGCGACCTCGCGATCGGAGAGCTCGAGACCGCGGTGGAGAAATACCAGCGCTGTGTAGAGCTCGACCCGGAGTTCTTCGACGGCTGGCATGCGCTGGGCATGGCGCTGATGAAGACCGGGCGTTTCCCGGAGGCGATCGAAGCCGGGAAACGCGCCACGTCGCTGCGGCCTAACGACCTGATCGGCTGGACGAGTTTATCTCTCTTCTACAATCGCAACGGCGACATCAAGGAAGCCGAAGCCGCGGGCACGAAGGCGAAGATCCTCTCCTGGGGCGGTAAGATCGCAAAGGAGTAGGGCGAATCCCGCCGATCTGCTCGTGGCAGCCGTAGCGATCCCAAGCCCTGACATGTCGAGCGTCGAGACGTCTTTAACGTCCTCCGCACTCAGCACGTCGGAAGCAGAGGGAAGTTAGCGGTTCCTCCACTGCGGTCGGAACGACAGGAGGGTAGGGACATCGCGCTGCGATGTCCGAGTGGTGTGGCACGCGCGATGAACGTGCGAACGTCCGAGACGCGAGCCACGCCGTCTGGACGCCGCGGCGCGGCGTCCCTACCACTCTGGCGAAGCGTTTACCAGATGCTGACGATCTTCTCCTTCGCACGGATCATTGGCGAGCCGTCCGGGATGTCGAACGCCTTCTGGAATTCCGGTGTGTTCGAGAGCGGACCGTTGCAGCGGTATTGGCCCGGTGAGTGCGTGTCCATGATGAGGCGGCGCTTGATCTCTTCCTCACGCGTATTCGAGCGCCAGATCTGCGCCCAGCCGAAGAAGAAGCGCTGCTCCGGTGTAAAGCCGTCGATCTTCTGCTGCGCCTTCGCAGGATCCTTCGCCAGCGCTTTTTGCAACGCCGCGAAGGCGAGCTTCACGCCGCCGTCGTCGGCGATGTTCTCGCCGAGCGTGAGCTTGCCGTTGATCTTCTGGCCGGGGAGCGGCTCGTACTCTTCGTACTGCTGCACGATCCGATCCGCGCGTTCTTTGTAGCGCGCCGCCGATTCCGGTGTCCACCAGTCGCGCAGATTGCCCTGCGCATCGAACTGCCGGCCCTGATCGTCGAACCCGTGCGAGATCTCATGCGCGATGACCGCGCCGATCCCGCCGTAGTTGATGGCATCATCGGCCTTCGCGTTGAAGAACGGCGGTTGCAGAATGCCCGCCGGGAAGACGATCTCGTTTTGGTTCGGATTGTAGTAGGCGTTCACGGTCGGCGGCGTCATGCCCCATTCCGTGCGATCAACTGGTTTCCCGATCTTCTTCAGCTGGCGATCGACCTCAAACATCGCCGCGCGCATCGCATTACCAGCAAACGAGGCGCGATCGATCTTCAGCGTCGAGTAGTCACGCCACTTGTCCGGATACCCGATCTTCACCGTGAAGGCGGCGAGCTTCTTCAGCGCCTCCTGCTTCGTCACGTCGTCCATCCAGTCGCGGGACTTGATGCTGTCGGCCATCGCCTCCTGCACGTTCTTCACCAGCTCGAGCATGCGCGCCTTGGATTCCGGCGGGAAATTGTCGGCCACGTAGAGCTTGCCGAGCGCTTCGCCGACCGACGCGTCGGTTGCTTCCACCACGCGTTTCCAGCGTTCCTTCAACTTCTTCGCTCCGGTCAGCGTCTGCCCGAAGAAGCGGAACTCCTCGTTCACGAAATCGCTCGAGAGCTCGGACGCCATGTTCTTGACCAGGTGCCAGCGCAGATACGTCTTCCAATCGTCGACCGACGTGGAGGTGAAGACGCCGTTTGCGGCCTTGAAGAAATCCGGCTGTCCGACATTGATGTCGCCCGGCTCGGTGAGGCCGATCGCCTTGAAGTAGTCAGCCCACTTGAAGTCGGGCATCAGCGCCTGGAGATCGGCTTGCGACATCTTGTTGTAGTTCGCCTCCGGATTGCGCAGCTCCACGCGAGTGCGGGCCGGCTTCGCGAGAGCGGTCTCGATCGCCATCACCTTCTGCGCGCTCTCGGCCGCTTTCGCCGCCGGGTCGCCCAGTAATGTCAGCATCTTCCCGACGTGCTCCACGTAGCCGTCGCGCAGCTTCTTCGAGCCCTCGTCTTCCTTTGTGTAATAATCGCGATCCGGCAGCCCAAGCCCACCCTGGTAGGCCTGCGCGATGACCATCGAGGCGTTCTTGTCATCCGCGCCTGACGTGAAGCCGAACAACGCGTTGCCGCCCATCAAGTGCAGCCGCGCGATGCCTTGCAGCACGTCGCCATGGCTCTTGATCGACTCGATGCGCTTGAGCTCCTCTTCGAGCGGCTTCGCCTTGGCTGCTTCGACCGCTTTTTCGTCGATGCCGCTGGAGTAGAAATCGCCGACCTTCTGGACTTCCGGCGCAAGCTTCGGATCCGTCTTCGTCTTGGCGGCCCGCTCCGCCGCGATGCGCATCGCTTCGTTATTCTTCTCCGCCAGCTCGTTAAAGCTGCCCCAGCGCGAGAACTCCGGCGGAATCGGGTTCTGCTTCAGCCAGCCGCCGACGGCGTAGGTGTAAAAGTCCTCCGCCGGGTTCACCGATTTATCCATGTGATTGACGTCGAAAGGCGGCGGATCCTTGTCGATCTTCGGCTTCGCCGCCGCATCGCTCGTCGATTCGGCAGGTGCCGGCGTCGCGACAGGCGCCTGCTTGTCGGCCGGAGCCTTGGACGTCTCCTTGATGGTCGGGGGCGGCGTCGCTTTGCCGGTGCCCTGCGCTTTCTGCGGTTCCGATTGCGCGTGCAACGTCACAGCGCAGAAGCAGCTGGCGAGGAGGAGGGGGGTGAACTTGAGCATCGACGAAGAAACGCGTGATTCGCGATCAAGTCCAACGCGGCCGGCGATTGACCTGTAGCGGCGATCCGTGACCGCCGACCTGCAGCCGGTGGTCGCCTGCGATGTCCCCAGCGCATGTCGGGCGCGGCCAGCTTCCAGCACTTCCGCTAAGGACAGCGGACGCTACAACGCTGCGCCGTTGGGATCCGCCGGCCTAAACCCACGCCCGGCCCCGCAGCGTCACACGCCCGTCACATTCCCATCCGAACGTCCGACGGTTTCCGTTGTCTCATGTATCACGGCGCGCGGGCTTTGTTGCCCGCGCGGCATCTAACCTGCATCTTAACTGATATGATTTCTGCCCGAGCCTGCCTCCTGCGCCTCCTATGCGCAGTCGCGCTCGTGCTCGCCCTCGCGCCGGCTGCGCAGGCAAATGCCGAGTGGCAGGTCATCAAGGTTGGGCGCTGGGATTATCTTTCCGTCGAGAATATCGCGAAATTCTACAGCCTGGGCGGTGACCTGACCCCGGTGGACAAAGTGATCCGCCTCGAGAATGGCGCCAATAGCCTCGAAGTTCGCCTCGACAGCCGCGAAGCCATCGTCAACGGCGTCCGCACCTGGTTCTGCTTCCCGGTCATCGCGAATGCCGACGGTAAGTATCTCCTCTCGCGCATCGACCTCGCGAAGACGGTCGAGCCGCAGTTCCGCCCGCAGATGATCGCCGGCATGCGGCCGTTCAAAACCGTCGTGCTCGATCCCGGCCACGGCGGCGTCGAGAAAGGCGCCACCAACATCCACGGCATGGAGAAAGACTTCGCGCTCGACGTCGCGCTCCAGCTCAAGCCGATGCTCGAGGCCAGAGGCATCAAGGTCATCATGACGCGCTCGACCGACGTGCAGGTGCCGCTGCAGGACCGCGCGAGGCTCGCCAACGCGACCAAAGACTGCATCTTCGTCAGCATCCACTTCAACGCCACGAGCAACCCGCTCGCCGCCGGTTTCGAGATCTACTCGCTCACGCCGCGCGGCGCGCCGTCCACGAACGACAACCACCTCGCCGCCAAGTTCGCCAACATGCAGGCCGGCAGCCCGGTCGACGCCGTGAGCTTCGGGCTCTCGATGTCGGTCTATCACTCGATGCTGGGGCACGTCCCGCAGTTCGACCGCGGCATCAAGCGCGCGCGCTTCGCTGTGCTCCGCCTGACGCAGGTCCCCGCGATCCTCGTCGAGGGCGGTTTCGTTAGCGAGCGCGAGGAGGCCCGCCTCATCGCGAGCAAGGAATGGCGCACGAAGCTCGCACAGTCGATCGCGGTCGGGATCGAGAACTACAAAACGCTCGCCGAGAAGAAGCAGCGCCCGATGTTGCTCGCCGATTATCAGCGGCAGTTCGGCGGCGTCCTCGTGGCTCGGAATTCGAACAGCCCTGGCCTGCTGCAAAGCGCCCTCTCCACGATTTTGCCGGCGCGGAACCAGCAGTCGGCGGCCACGTTGCGGGTGACGACTCCTGCGGGTGGCAAACCCGCCGGTGACCTGGCCACCACCGCGCCGCCCGCAGTCACGGCGGCGGTGCAAACAAGCTCCGCCGACGCGCCGAGTCACGAAGATGAAGAGGGTCACGAGAGCACCGGGCCGGTCGAGACCGCGCTGGCCAAGGCCGACACAACGCCACCGCCGACGGTTCAAGAGCCACCCACGCAGCCTGAGACGACGCAGCTCGATCAGCAGACACAGGACATGCCACCAGCTGCTGCGCCGCAGGCGGCCTCCGCCACCGACGATCCTGCTGCTGCCGCTCCGCCTTCGATGGAACCTGCACCCGTTCCGGCCGGGACGCCCGAGCAGCCGCCATCGACGTTGCACCGCGTGTTGAAGCTCCTCCCGCTCCCGAAATTCCGCCAATAGCGTTGTAGCGTCCGCTGTCCCCAGCGGAATCTCGCCGCGGATCGCACACTGCCTAAGTAGCCACAGCAATCATTGCGCGGCGGGCGTATGGTGATCCCATGAATCCGGCAATCCTTTGGCGCGCCACCCGCGCCTACTCGCTCCCTGCGAGCGTGGTGCCCGTCCTTCTCGGCACCGTGTTGGCGGCGCGCGGCTACGGCGAGCTTGGTCGCGGAGAGTTCCACGTCGGCACGTTCCTGACCGTCTTGATAGGAGCGGTGCTGGCGCACTTCGGCGCCAACGTCATCAACGACTACTTCGACTACATCAAAGGCGTCGATACCCGCCCGGAACATGGCAGCGGCGTTTTGACGCAGCAGCTCATGACGCCGCCGCAGGCGCTCGTGTTCGCGTTGCTGCTCTTCGCCGGCGCGGCGCTGTGCGGACTCGTGCTGCTGCGCGCGAACCCGAGCGCCATCATTCCGTTGGCGCTGATCGGTCTCGCCTGCGCTGTGTTGTACCCAGCGTTCCTGAAACAATACGGCCTCGGCGATCTCCTCATCATCATCGCCTTCGGCGTCGGCCTGACGCTTGGCGCCTACGTCGTGCACGCGGGGGAACTGGGCTCACGCCAATGGCTGCTCGTCGCATTCCTGTCGCTTCCCATCTGCCTGCTCGTCGACGCCATCCTCCACGCCAACAACCTGCGCGACGCCGCTGACGATCGAGCGGCGCGAGTCCGCACGCTGGCGACGGCATTGTCCCCGCAGAACGGGCAGCGGCTGCAGCAGGTGCTGCTCTTTGGGCCGCTCGCCTTCGTGCTCGTGTGCGTGCTCTGTGGACTGCTGCCGGTTTGGAGCCTCGCGACCGTCCTTTCGCTCCCGCTCCTGCTGCGCGCTTCAAGGACCGGGAGCGTCGAAGGCACAGCCCAGACGCACCTGGTCTTCGGTCTGCTCTACGCTGCCTCGTTTCTCGTGAAACCGCTGTTCCTCTGGTCGAACTGAAATGTCCGCGCGCACGTGGCTGCAAATGGCAGCGCATCCTGGAACCGTCCGGCGCGCGCTCATTACAGCGGTGATCGTTGGCACCATCCTCATCTGCATCAATCACGGCCCGGCGATCCTCGCGGGTGACGTGAGCGTGGGCCGTGTACTGCAGATGTGCCTGACGGTCCTCGTGCCGTACGCCGTCTCAACGGCATCCAGCGTCGCAACCCGCCGCGAGCACACCTGATCGCGCAAAGCGTTGCGGTGTAGCGTCCCGTGTCCTCACCGGATCTTCACGGTGGTATGAAGCCACATTGACTTGCGGACCCGTGGCCCTATTCTGCCTTCGAAGCGGGGGAGCCACTGGGCTGAGAGTTCGGCGAGAGATCGTCGGAGACCCTTTAAACCTGAAGCGGGTAATGCCGCCGTAGGGAGCGAAGAGTTCGAAATCTGTCAGCCATGCGTTCACGCGCATGGCTTTTTTGTTTCCAACCGCCCGTGAAGAACACCGACTACGTCATCCGCATCGCTACCAGCCGCGGCCGCTCATGGACTTACGCGAAAGAAGCCGACGCGTGGTCGCAAACCACACCCGCGGGCGTCGTCCGCCGCATGACGGCCGAACAGCTCCTCTCGCATCTCCTGCCGCCGCTCGCGAAGGACCAGCCGCACCTCAATGTGACGGTAAGACCCAAGGCCGCCTCTCACGAACCCACTTCAGACTTAACGAATCAGGAAAACAGGAAATAAGGAAAAGAGGCGTCGCCCTTCGGCTTCTTTTTCCTGCGTTCCTACTTTCCTGATTCATCAACCCGTTCCCTGCTTATGATCGCCTCCAAAGACTCCCTCGAACCGAAATCCTCCGACTACGTGATGCCGAACAGCCGGCGCATTTACGTCGAGGGCGAACTGCATCCCGACGTGCGCGTCCCGTTCCGCGAAATCTCGCAGGCGAACACCAAAGCCTTCAATGGCACCATCGAGCCTAACGAGCCGATCCGCGTCTACGATTGCAGCGGCCCGTGGGGCGATCCAAGCCTGACGCTCGACCCGGTCGAAGGCCTGGAGCCTTTGCGTGCCGAGTGGATCGCGAGGCGAGGGGACGTCGCCGAGTACGATGGCCGCGAAGTGAAGCCCGAAGATAACGGCTACCTCACGCGCGGCCACGAAGAGTTCGCTTCCACCGCCGAGCGCCGCAATCGCCTCGAGCATTTCCGCGACGCGAAACGGCGTCCGCTCCGCGCCAGCGCCGGCCATCCCGTCACCCAGCTCTGGTATGCGCGTCAGGGCATCGTCACCCCCGAGATGGAGTTCATCGCCATCCGCGAAAACAACGGCCGCGCGATCGCCAACGCCGCCGCCATCGATGCCGCCAAAGAGCCGCCCACCAGCCTCCGCCACCAGCACCCCGGCGAAAGCTTCGGCGCCGCCATCCCGAAAGAAATCACCGCCGAATTCGTCCGCGCCGAAGTCGCCCGCGGCCGCGCCATCATCCCGGCGAACATCAACCATCCCGAGCTCGAGCCGATGATCATCGGCCGCAATTTCCTCGTCAAAATCAACGCCAACATCGGCAACAGCGCCGTCGCCTCCAGCATCGAAGAAGAAGTCGAAAAAATGCGCTGGGCCACCAAGTGGGGCGCCGACACCGTCATGGACCTCTCCACCGGGAAAAACATCCACGCCACCCGCGAGTGGATCATCCGCAATTCCCCCGTCCCCATCGGCACCGTCCCCATCTACCAGGCCCTCGAGAAAGTCGGCGGCCGCGCCGAAGAGCTCACCTGGGAGATCTACCGCGACACCCTCATCGAGCAGGCCGAGCAAGGCGTCGATTACTTCACCATCCACGCCGGCGTCCTCCTCCGCTTCGTCCCGCTCACCGCCCGCCGCATGACCGGCATCGTCTCCCGCGGCGGCTCCATCATGGCGAAATGGTGCCTCGCCCATCACCAGGAAAGCTTCCTCTACACCCGTTGGGACGAGATCTGCGAAATCATGGCCGCCTACGACGTCAGCTTCAGCATTGGCGATGGTCTTCGACCAGGTTCTATTGCTGACGCCAATGATGAGGCGCAATTCGCGGAGCTAAAGGTCCAGGGCGAGCTCACCGAGCGCGCCTGGGCCCACGGCGTCCAGGTCATGAACGAAGGCCCCGGCCACGTCCCCATGCACCTCATTCGGGAGAACATGGAGAAGCAGCTCGAGTGGTGCCACGAAGCGCCCTTCTACACCCTCGGCCCGCTCACCACCGATATCGCCCCCGGCTACGACCACATCACCAGCGGCATCGGCGCGGCCATGATCGGCTGGTATGGGTGCGCCATGCTCTGCTACGTCACGCCGAAGGAGCACCTGGGCTTGCCAAACAAAGACGACGTCAAAACCGGCGTCATCACCTATAAACTAGCCGCCCACGCCGCCGACCTCGCCAAAGGCCACCCCGCCGCCCAATACCGCGACAACGCCGTCTCAAAAGCCCGCTTCGAGTTCCGATGGGAGGATCAATTCAACCTCTCGTTAGACCCGGAGACTGCCCGCGAGTTCCACGACGAGACCCTGCCGCAGGAAGGCGCGAAGACGGCACACTTTTGCTCTATGTGCGGGCCGCACTTTTGTTCCATGAAGATCACCGAGGATGTCCGCAAGTACGCTGCCGAACAGGAGCTATCCGACGAGCAGGCGCTACAGGCCGGAATGGAACAGAAGTCGAAGGAGTTCGCGGGAGCGGGCGCCGAGATCTACTCAAAGGCGTAAGCGATGGGGAAAGTTCGGCGTGGTGGTTACCTCTTCATCTGGTGGAAAGGCGATCATGCACCACGGCACGTCCACGTTTTCGATGGCCGGAACCGCTTGCTGGGCCGAGTCGCCGTTCCGAGCCTGGAGCCGCTCGACCCTTGGAAGCCGCCGCGCAAAGTGATAGAGATTCTTACCGCGCTGCAAAACGAAGGCCGCTTATGAAGACGCTCAACCCGCTCAAAGTTCCATTCGGCACGGCGAAATGGTCATGCCTGCGAAACGTGAGCTTCCACCAGTGGGAGGACGCGTTCGAAGTGGAATTCGACGACGGGCTTTCGTTCTTGGAGCCACATCGCACGATCCGCAAAGCGAACAAGATCGCAGCCGACGCGGTTCCAATGTCTGTGGAACTCGAGCCGGAGACGCGCAGCGGGTTCTTCGTGCATTACGCCAATGGCCAGACGGCCGAGGTGTCTTGGTCATTCATCCGGGAACTGCCACCGACGAAATCTTCTGCCG
>CADCTA010000100.1 GCA_902805675.1 uncultured Chthoniobacterales bacterium
AGGAGAAGATCTTCCGCCACAGCAACAAGCTGCAATTTCAGAACGCAATGCGCATCTCGCGCGCCATGGAATCGGTGGGCCCCATGGTGGAAGCGATCGCGGCCATTGGCGTGGGGCTGGCGCTGATGTACGTCTACTTCAGCCAGATCAGCGCAGCCAAGTTCCTGGCGCTGAACATGGGCATCTTCCTCTTGTACGAGCCGATCAAGGCGCTCAGCCGCATCCAGATCGTCATGGAACGCTCGATCCAGGCGATGACCGAGATCTTCAAGATTCTAGACACCAAGCCGTCTGTCGTTGAGCCGCCGGACGCGATCGACCTACCGCCATCCGAGGGGCGCCTCCAATTGGAGAACGTCACCTTCCGCTACGCCGGCGGCATCGACGATGCCGTCAAAGAGCTGAACCTCGAGATTGAGCCAGGCAAAACGTACGCGCTCGTGGGCGCGAGCGGCGCGGGCAAGAGCACCATCCTATCGCTTCTCCTGCGACTCTACGATCCGACCAGCGGAGTCATCCGCGTGGATGGCTACGACCTGAAGAAGGTCACGCAGAAATCACTCCGCGAACAGATCGGTCTCGTCACGCAGGAGACCTTCCTGTTTCACGATACGATCTTCAAAAACATCCAGTTCGGCCGGCTCAAGGCGACGAAGGAGGAGGTGGAAGCGGCAGCGCGGACGGCCTTCGCGCACGACTTCATCATGGCGCAGCCGCAGGGCTACCAGACCGTGATCGGCGACAAGGGCTGCCTGCTCTCAGGTGGCCAGCAGCAGCGCCTCGCGATCGCGCGCGCCTTGCTCAAGAACGCGCCGATCCTCCTGCTCGACGAAGCGACCTCCGCGCTCGACTCCGAGTCTGAGAAGCAGATCCAGAGCGCGCTCGAGACACTCGCGGCCGGACGCACCGTGATCGCGATCGCGCACCGGCTCTCCACCATTCTATCGGCGGATCAGATCGTCGTGATGGAGGAAGGCCACATCAAGGAAGTCGGCACGCACGCGGAGCTGATCGAGCAGTCCGGCTATTACCGTCGGCTTTACGACATGCAGTTTAACGTCGATCGCGAGAAGCCGACCGCGCGCGAAGACGAGCCGTTTATCGTCGAAGAAGTGTTCGCCTAGGCTACTGCTGCGGGTGTCCGTGCGAGGAGCGTCCGGAACTCGGACAGACGCGCTGAGTGCTCGGTTTCATTTAGCACCGCGTCGAGCCGCATCTCTGGCGCAGCGTCGGGCAGGCGCAACCAGGAGCGGCATCCGCCGTACGAGCGTTGATCCGGAAATGTCCACGGCACGGCCAACCGAAAAATCCGCAGGAAAGCGACATGAATCCCTGGCGCCTCGTCGTACTCGAACCGCTCCCGCACAACGTCCCCATGCAGGATGTGAAATGGATGGAGGGCGGCTGCGATCTCCCAGCGCGTGACCGTGACAGCAGCCTCGAGCCTGGCCCAAAAACGGATCTCGAGCTCGCCCTCTCGTTGCGCCGGCAGTTCACAGTCGACCGCGCGCACCTTCTCCACCTGTTCGTGGAAAAATGTGGGAAAGAGGAAGAACTCGCGGTGCTTGAATGAAAAGCCTTCCCGGCCCTCAGCGATCCCGCCTTTCCGCAGGATAACCGTCTGCTCGCCGCGCCCGAGGGCCTCGCAGACCAGCGCCCATTCCTTGAAACCGACGCTTTCCATTTTCAGCCGGGCAAACTAGCCTCCGCTCGATGGCGATCAACATCGACCTCCATACGCACACGTTCTTCTCGGGCGATGGCGTATCGAGCCCGGAGGAAAACATCGCCGCCGCACGCGAGAAAGGCCTGCACGGTTTCGCCGTCACAGATCACAACACCTGTGATGCCGTCAGCTACCTGCTCGACAAAGGCCTGATGCGGGAAGACGGGCAGCCGGTCGACGGCTTCCTCGTCATCCCCGGCGTCGAAGTCTCGACCGACGAAGGTCACCTGCTCTGCGTCGGCACGACACTCCCCAACATGAAGGGCAAACCAGCTCGCGAAGTTTGCGAGTGCATCCACGAACAAGGCGGCCTCGCCATTCCGCCGCACCCATTTGATTTGTTCCGCGCCGGCATCCGCGCGGAGACTCTCGCGACCCTCCCGATCGACGCGCTCGAAGTCTTCAACGCGGCGACCACGCTTCGCCGCTACAACGACCACGCGCTGCATTACGCGCAGTCCCGCGGTCTGGCCATGACCGCCGCGAGCGACGCCCATCACTCGGAAGCGCTCGGCACCGCCTTTACGATTCTGGACACCAACGACTTCAGCGTCGCGGGTGTTCTCGGCCAGATCGTCAAACGCAACGAGCTCAGCCAGCATTACCTCACGCCCGGCGCCAGCTTCCGGAAGAGCTGGAACAACTGGCTGCGTCTGCGCAAGCGGAAGCGCTTCCCGACGTCGTCGGATCTGCAGAAGACGTCGTAGCGGGCCAACGAGGCCACTGGGAAGCGTCAGCTGGTCAGCAGATCGCGCAACGCGGCCGGGTCATTCACCGGCGCCTGACAGGCGAAGTTTTCGCAGACGTAGGCTGTCGGCTTTTCGTCGAGCTGTCGCATCCCATGCAGCTCCGGCAGCTTGTCTTCGAGGTAACGCTGTCCCTCATCGCCGTCAGCAAGCACAACGATCTTGTTCGGCGCATACTGTCGATGCACTTCGCGGATCAACGCGCGCGTTGCTGACGACTCGCGCTCGCCGGCGATGACGATCTGCTGTGGCTTGCTCAAGAGCGAGTCCAACGCGACGAGCATCTGCGGCATCGCACTGGGGACCTGCGCGAGCATCACGCTGAACGCCGCGATCGTCTTCTCTGCGCGCCCCCGCATCGTATCGTCGCGGCGGAGCTGCGACAGCCTCAGGAGATTCAACGCTGCGATCGAGCTGGCTGCCGGCTCCGCGCCGTCGTTGTCCTCTTTCATCCGCAGCAGGATGCTCGGATCCGTGCCGGTGCCGCTGAAGTAGCCGCCGTCCGCGGCATCGAAGAACAGGCGATCCTGCGTCGCCTGTAAATCGATCGCGAACTTCAGCCACTCGACGTCGAACGACGCCTCGTAGAGATCGAGCAAGCCTCCGATCAGGAATGCGTAGTCGTCCGCGAAACCCTCGACTGCGCTAGGACCTTCGCGGAAGTTCCGCACGAGCGTCTTGCGCGATGCATCGTACAGATTGCTGCGCAGGAAGCCGGCCGCCTGCTCGGCCGCGGCAAGGTATTTCGGCTCGCCGAGCACCTGAGCTGCGCGTGCGAACGCTGAGATCATGAGCCCGTTCCACGCCGTGATGATCTTGTCGTCGAGGTGCGGCCGCGGACGCTTCTCACGCTCATCGAACAACCTGCGCCGTGCATGCGCCAGCAGCTCGCGCAGCTCCGCTTCCGTCTTGCCGAAACGCTCCGCGGTCTCTGCCACGGTGTGTCGCTGGATCAGGATGTTCTTACCCGTGAACTCGCCATGCGGGTCACTCCCCTGCGGCGCGTTGCCCGTGGGCTCTACGCCGTAGTGATAGGTGAAGATCTCAGCCGCGCCTCCGAGCGCGCCCTCGATCTCCTCTTTCGTCCAGACGTAAAACGCGCCCTCGGCATGCTCCGGCTTTCCGTGCGCGATGATGCTGTCGGCATCTTCGGCGGAATAGAATCCACCCTCGGGCGAAGTCATGTCGCGCAGCACGTAATCAAGGATGCCGCGCGTCACCTCCTCGAACAGCGGATCGCGCGTGATCTGGAACGCGTCGGCATACGCCACCGCCAGCTGCGCGTTATCGTAGAGCATCTTTTCGAAATGCGGCACGTGCCAGAATCGATCGACGGAATAACGCGCGAACCCGCCGCCAATGTGATCGTGCATGCCGCCCGCAGCCATCTTGCGCAGCGTGAACAGGTTCATCTCGAGCGCGTGCCTGCCGCTCGTGCCTGCGCGATCTCGCGCGTAGATGCGGAAGAGGAAGTTCAGCAGCACGGGTCGCGGGAACTTCGGCGCGCTGCCGAAGCCGCCCTCATGCGCATCGTAGCTGCGCGCGATCTGCCGATACGCATTCTCGAGCGTCGGGATGCCAAGATCACTGCGCTCGCTTCCGTGACCGGCCGCAGACTCGCTCAGCGCCTCGACGATCCGGGTGCCTTGCGCGGCGATGTTCTCCCGGTCGGTTTTCCACGCGTCCGCGATGCGCTGCAGCACTCGTTTGAAGCCCGGCTGTCCATACCGATCCTCCGGCGGAAAGTACGTGCCGCCCACGAACGGCTTGAGATCCGGGGTAAGCCAGACGCTCATCGGCCACCCGCCGTGACCCGTCGTCGCCTGCACGAAGGTCATGTACACACGGTCAACATCTGGCCGTTCCTCCCGGTCGACTTTGATGTTCACGAACTCGCGGTTCATGATCTCCGCCGTGGCGTCGTCCTCGAACGACTCGTGCGCCATGACGTGGCACCAGTGGCAGGTCGAGTAGCCGATTGAGAGGAAGATCGGCTTCTCCTCGCGTCGCGCTTTTTCGAATGCGACATCGCCCCACGGCAGCCAGTCGACGGGATTATCGGCGTGCTGGAGGAGGTAAGGCGACTTCTCGTTAGCGAGTCTGTTGCTGGGCATCAGCAGAAACGTCCAACGCTCAACGTTCAACGTCCAACGTTCAAAGGCAGACGGTGCACGGTGCTGCTGCATTTGAGCGTTGAACGTTGAACGTTGGACGTTGAACGTTCGTCCCCATGCTGCGCACGCTGCTCGTCGTCCTCACCTCGATCATCTACGCGACGGCTCCCGCCGCAGAGATCAACGTCTACGCCGCATCGAGCCTGACCGACGTCCTCAAGCAGATCGGCGCCGAGTATGAGAAGCAATCGGGCGATCGGGTCTCCTTCAACTTCGCTGCTGCAAACACGCTCGCGCGGCAGATCGAGGAAGGCGCACCTGCCGACATCTTCTTCTCCGCAGACGAGCCGCAGATGGATCGGCTGGTGAAAAGCGCGACGGTCATCGCCGAGACTCGGCGCACGCTGCTTTCGAACGCCTTGGTCGTGATCGCGCCTGCTGACAGTCAGCTGAAGATCGCTTCGCCCGCGGAGCTCGCCACTGTTTCGCGCGTGGCCATCGCCGATCCGAACATCGTGCCGGTCGGCGTGTATGCTCGCGCCTACCTCACACGCCAAACCCTCTGGGATTCGATCGTGCCAAAAGTTATCCCAGTCGAAAACGTGCGCGCGGCCGTCGCCGCCGTTGAATCCGGCAATGTTGATGCTGGCTTCGCCTACGCCACCGATGCTCGAATCTCGCAAAAGGTGAAGGTGATCTTTGCCGTGCCCGCGGAGGAGGAACCCCGCATCAGCTATCCCGCCGCGGTCGTGAAAGCGACGAAGGATCGCGCGGCCGCTGAAAAGTTTCTGAACCATCTGCAAAGCGACGCCGCGACGAAAGTGTTCGAGAGCCACGGCTTCATCGTCCGCCGGCAGCAGTAATGGTGCTTACACCCGACGAGTGGCAGGTCGTGGGCTTCACGCTTGCCGTGTGCGCGCTCGCCACCGTGCTGATCACGCCGTTCGGGCTCGCGCTCGCATGGCTGCTCGCGCGCAAACGCTGGCGCGGCAAGACGATCGTGGAGGCGCTGGTGACGGTGCCGCTCGTCATTCCGCCGGTCGCGACCGGATTGATTCTGTTGAAGCTACTCGGCCGCCGCGGGCCAATCGGCCAGTTCCTGCATGAGCGCCTCGGGTGGGACATCGTTTTCACGTGGCAAGCCGTCGTCATCGCGGCTGCGGTGATGTCGTTCCCTCTGCTCGTGCGCGCGGCGCGCGTCGGTTTCGAAGGGGTCGATCGCGAGCTGGAAGAGGTGGCGGTGATCTTCGGAGCGTCTCCGCTGCGTGTGTTCTTCCTCGTCACGCTGCCGCTCGCCGCGCGCGGCATTGCCGCTGGGATTGTGCTGGCCTTTGCTCGCGCGATTGGTGAGTTCGGCGCCACCATTCTCGTCGCCGGAAACATCCCCGGGAAAACGACGACGATCTCGCTCAAGATCTACGAAGCCGTCCAACTGGGTCACGACGCGACTGCATGGCGGCTGGTCGCAGTGTGCGTGCTGATGTCGTTCACGGCGGTGTGGATCAGCGAGCGGCTGTCGCGGTGAGCGCGCTACGCGTCCCACTCACCGTCATCAAGGCAACGCGGTCATCCTGAGGCCGGCGAAGCGCGCCGAAGGACCTCACGCAGGCATGCTGGGTAGTGCACGCGACACGCATCGCCAAGCACCCTGCGTGAGGTCCTTCGTCGTCTGCGCGACTCAGGATGACCGCGCGTGTGTCTGATGATCCGCAGTAGCGCAGATCACTCGCCGTGACAGCTGCAGCCCGACCCGCACCCGCCCCCCGAATCCGCGACGAGCACTTCCATCTTAATCTCCTGCAGCGCGAGCTGATCGTGGATATTTCCAAGCAGCTCGACGGCGCGTTCGTCCGGCATGTCAGCGCAACGCAGTTCGATCCGCGCCCGCTTTCCCTTCAGCTCCGGGTGCTCCGCGAGCATCTCGCCATCGAGCAGGAATGAAACGTAAGCGTTGAATTTCTCCTGCACTTCGTGGAGGCGGTCGTCGGAACCGTCCCACGGCCGATCCTCCATCATCACCAGCAACACCTCGTCCGCGTGCTGATCGAGCGCGAACATGTCGATCACCGCCGCATTGGCGACGCCTGCCGCAACGGGATCGTGGTTGTGTTCATGGTCGTGATCGCAACCGCATTCATGTGAACCGCTCATAGGAGAAACGTCGGACGTTCAACGCTCAACGTCCAATGTTTCAATTCAGAAGGCGGTCTCGGCGGGATGCCCTTTGAAGCGTTGGACGTTGAACGTTGGACGTTGGACGTTCCCCTGTGCACCTCCGCTCTTTCCTCGCCGCTCTTGCGTGTCTCGCCGCGCCCACGGGCCACGCGCAGTTCTCCCCCGCCCTGCTTCAGAACAACAACTACTGGGGCGACGGCAAAGCGGAGTTCAGCATCTACGGCGCGGAGATCGTGCGCTACGGCCAGCCGCGCCAGACGGAGATCCTGCACATCCTGGTGCGCGAGCCGATCGATCCCAAGCAGCTGGTGAAACCCGAGGGATCGCCCCGCGCCGACAGCTTCCCTGTGCTGAAGATGAACCAGATCCTGCATGTGCCGACTGGGCTCTATGTCTACCAGCAAATGCACTCGAACTTCTGGCGCGTAGATAACGCGCAGCTGCAAAAGTTCTCCCTCACGAGCAACGACAGCTGCGGCAATACCTACAAGGAAGGGCGGCGCGCAGGCGACGCGTTCACCTACGATTACCGCACCTACTGGGATGGGATGGCCAGCGGCAGCGACAACGTAAAGCCGCCGGCGAATGGCTACTTTTACGACGAACTACCGTGGATCGTGCGCACCATCGACTTCAGCAAACCCACCGGCGAATTCGAGATTCAGCTCGCCGGCTCGAGCATCCACTCGAAGAAAGACACGTTTACCTTCGCACCGGCAAAAGTGTCATTCAGCTCCGATCGTCGCGCGATCAGCGTGAAGCTTCAACATGCCGGCGGCGCAGATGAATTCGTGCTCGATCGTGATCCGCCGCACCTGATGCGCGAATGGAAAGCGGCCGACGGCAGCCGCCTGAAGATGAAGCGGAACCTGAAGGTCGACTATTGGAACTACAACAAGAACGGGGACAAAGAGCGGGCGTTTAACAACCCGATGCTGCGTCTGCCGGATTAGCTCGCCGAAGGCCGAGCATTGCAGCGTGCGCTGTCCTCAGCGCATTTCACGGCGCGTTCGAAACACGCAGCGCGCGCAGATCCGCTGAGGACACCGGACGCTACAACCGCCGTGGGGCGGTGAGAAAGCTGACGATCCGGAGCGACCTTAAGCCGCGGCCGCGTTCGCGCGCTCCCAAAGCTCCGTCTGGAGCCGCGCCACGACGCTGATCAACTGCCGGTGATCTGCCGGTTTATCGACGATCGCCTCGACGCCGAGATCGCCAAACCGCTGCCGCCATTCCAGCGACAACGCACCCGAGAACACGATCACCTTGCCGTGAAATCCCGCCCCACGCGCCGCCACGATCAACTCGGCGCCATCCAGCCCCGGCATCTGCATATCCGTGATCAGGAGGTCGAACTTCGTCGGGCCCTCTTTGATTACGCTCAACGCCTGCGTGCCATCGTAGACGCATTCGACTCGATAGCCGTAAAAGCGCAGCATATCGCCCATGAGCTCTACGAGCTCCATATTGTCGTCGGCGCATAAAATGCGCAGTGAATGCCGGTGTGCGATCTGGGTTTCCATGACCAAAAAAACGAAAGCAAAGCTCTTCGCGACAGCCGCTGGCGACGCAATGTCCCCTGCTGCCCCTGAAGCTTCGCTTGTAGCTGTTATTTCGGATCGGAGCCGCCAAGTGCGCGTGCGAACAGCTGAATTTCCAGAATGATCCCCGGCGGCGCATTGCGTCGGGAGGCGAAGCGCTTTAATAGATCGCGTGGCGAAGCCAAAATCCTCTCCGCTTACCCTGCTTGGCCGCAGCGAAACGCGTCTGCCGGAGTCGCCGGACCACGCGCAGCTAGAGACGTTTCCGAGCCCGTCTCGCCGGCCTTATCGCATCCGTTTCGAGACCGCGGATTTTACTTCCCTCTGCCCCGTGACTGGGCAGATGGATTTCGCCCAGATCGTGATCGACTACGTGCCCGATCGGCTCTGCATCGAAAGCAAGTCGCTCAAGTTCTATCTCGCCTCGTACCGCAATCAGTGCGGCTTCAACGAGGCGATCACGAATCGAATCCTCGATGACCTCGTGAAAGCGTGCACGCCACGCGAGATGATCGTGACGGCTGAGTTCTCGCCGCGCGGCGGTATTGGCCTGACGGTTCGCGCGGAGTATCCCGACGTGAAACCCGCGAGCCGCTCCTCTGGCCGAAACGGGCGATGACGCCAGCCGTCGTGCTGCTGAGCGGCGGCCTCGACTCGGCGGTGACACTCGCGATCGCAAAGCGCGACGGATTTGAGCCGCATGCGCTGTCGTTTGAATACGGACAGCGGCACCGCATTGAAGTGCAATCAGCGCGGCGGGTCGGCGAATCGTTCGGCGTCCGTGATCATCGCTTCGCGCACATCGATCTGCGGGTCTTCGGCGGATCCGCGCTCACGGACGATATCGCTGTCCCGGCACACGACTCCGGCGGCGATCAGATTCCGGTCACCTACGTGCCGGCGCGCAATACCATCTTCCTCTCCTACGCACTGGCCTTCGCAGAGGTGATCGACGCGCGCGACATCTTCATTGGTGTGAATGCGGTCGACTACAGCGGATATCCCGATTGCCGTCCTGACTTCCTCCGCGCCTTCGAGCAGCTGGCCTCGCTCGCGACAAAAGCCGGCGTCGGCGGAACGCGCTTTAACATTCACGCGCCCCTGCTGGAGCTCTCGAAGGCCGAGATCATTCGCGAAGGCGTCAAGCTCGGCGTCGACTTCACGCTGACGCACAGCTGCTACGATCCGGTGCCGGACAGGGCAGCATGCGGCCGGTGCGATTCATGTCAGCTGCGCCTCAAAGGTTTTGCCGAGGCGGGGCTCACCGATCCGATTCCCTACGCATGATCAAGCAGCTGCGGAAGGTGGTGGAGTTAACCGTGCCCGAGCAGCGCGTCGTGGTATTTGCCCTGTGCGCGCTGGTTGCGTTTGTCGCGCTGAAGGCAGCGCGAGACGGCGCCGGGAACTCGCGCGTCGACACGCCTCCCGCAGTGGAGGTTGATCAGCCTTCGCCGAGCCCCGGAATTCGGCCATAGCCGACGAAGTCGGGCGTCCGGCCATTCGTCGGCGCGCGCGTTCGGGAGACTTTGAAATCGAAGATGCTCACTCCGAAGCGAGACTGATCGCGATAAACACGCCCGTCGCTCGCGCCCACCATCACGCGCCGGCCAGTGCTCTTTTCGCGCCCAAGATAGATCATTGAGTGCGTGATCGGCGGGTCACGATCGATGTCGTACGTGCCGCTCCAGAACATCAGGTCGCCAGGCTTCAGCGCCTCGAGCTCGAATGACTCATCACTCTTGCTCACGACGGCCTGGAAGCTGCCGCTCTTTCGCACCCACACGTACTGCTGACTCGAGTCGCGCGGCACCCCCGTGAATCCGCTTTCGCGGAGCACGTAGTAGATGAATCCGGAGCAATCAAACCCGCCGTTCGCCGGATCGGCAGATCCGTATTTGTAGCTGAGGTTTTGCCCAGCGAGCGCGAGCGACGACTCGACCAGCTTCTTCACCGCCGGAGGATAGCTCTCGAAATCCTTCAACTCGCTCGCCGCGATCGTCACACCGCCTGAGCGCTCTTTCTTCCCATCCGGCGAAGGTGATCCGGTCGGACTAGTGCCGGGCGACGGGCTCGCCTCGGCGGTCGGCGTCGCTGCGGGCGTAGGCGTCGTTTCAGGCGACGGGGAGGGTGTGACGCTCGGCGACGGACTGGGTGAACCCTTCTTTTTGCCGCTCTTTTTCGACGAAGGCGATGGGGAGCTCTTGGGCGTCGGTGTTACAGAAGGTTCTGCCGTGGGCGTCGGCGAAGCGGTTGCTTTGGGAGAGGTTGTCGGCTTTGGCGTTGCGCTCGTTTTCGGTGTCGCGCTCGGCGATGCATCCGGCTTCGGCGAAGGCGTTGGTGTCGAGGCTGTCTTCTTCTTCGTCGTGCTCGAGCTCTTGCGCTTCTTGGGCGGAGGTGTCGGCTCGAAGATGCCTTTGATTTTGTCGCCTAACGACTGCGCTTCGGCTGCGGGAGATCCGATCAAGCACGCGAGCGCGGTCAAAGCACACACGCTGCGCACACCCAAGCGTGTCATCCTGAGCCCGCGAAGACGGCGAAGGACCTCACGCAGGGTGCTTGGCGCATCTTTCGCGGAAAATAAACCAGGGACCCTGCGCGAGGTTCCTTCGACCGGCTCAGGACAGGCTCTTCGGCGCGCTTCGCCAGCCTCAGGATGACCGTCGCGTGCGAATACGCGCATCTACTTCGCGAGCTCCTGGAGGATGGCCTTGTTCAAGCGGATACCAGCGTCGAAGTTTTCCAGCGGGAAGTTCTCGTTAGGCGAATGCGCGCGGCAATCAGCCAGCGCGAGTCCGAGCAACAGCGTCTCGACCCCGAGGATCGTGCGGAACTGTGAAGTGATCGGAATGCTTCCGCCTTCGCGGATCAACGCTGGCTCTGCGCCACTGAAGGCATCGCGCAACGCGCGTTGCGCAGCCTGTCCCACGCTCGAGTGCGGGTCCGTCAGATACCACGGCCCGCTGTGGCCGTCCGTAATCTCCATCGTCACGCCGGCGGGCAGATGCTTGCGCAGGTGCTTCTTCGCCAGCTCCAGGATCTCGGGCCCATCCTGGTTCGGCACCAGCCGAAACGTCAGCTTAGCCATCGCATGGCTTGCGATCACCGTCTTCGTGCCCGGCCCCTGATAACCGCCACCGATCCCATTGATCTCTGCCGTCGGCCGCGCCCAAAGTCGCTCGAGCGTGCTGTAGCCTTTCTCGCCGTAGAGATCCGGTGAGCCGGTCTCGCCGAGGATCTCCTTGTCGCCATCGAGCGGTAACTTCCGCCACGCTTCGCGCTCCCAATCTTCCAGCGGCTTCACCTTGTCGTAGAAGCCCTCGATCGCAATACGCCCTTCCTTGTCATGCAACGTCGCCAGCAGCTGGGTCAGCGCTGTAATCGGATTCGCCACCGCGCCGCCAAACATGCCCGAGTGCAGGTCCATCTTCGACCCGGTGATCTTCACCTCCAGCGCCGTCACACCACGTAGCCCGTAGCTCAACGTCGGCACGCCACGCGCCACCATCCCCGTGTCCGACACCACGACGACGTCGCAGCGCAACGCCTCCAGATTCTGCGTGAGGAAATTACCGAGATTCCCGCTGCCGATCTCCTCTTCGCCCTCAATGATGAAGTGCAGGTTCACCGGCAACTCGCCGTCACGCTCGATCGTCTCCTGCACGCCAAGGATGTGCGCGAGGATCTGCCCTTTGTTGTCCGTGGAGCCGCGCGCGAAGACGTAGCCGTTCTTGAGCACGGGATCGAAGGGCGGCGAATCCCACAGATCGAGCGGATCTGGCGGCTGCACGTCGTAGTGGCCGTAAATCATGACCGTCTTGCGGCCGGGCTGATGCTTGTTCTTCGCCCACACGACCGGATGGCCGGGCGTCGGCATCAACTTCGCTTCCAAGCCAACGGCGGTCAGCTTCTCGACCAGCCAATGCGCGCAATGCGCAACGTCATCTGTGTGTGCTTCGTCGGTCGAGACGCTGGGGAAACGCAAAAACTGATAGTAATCCTCGAGATGACTGGCGCGCATAGGTGCCGAACGTAACCCACGTACAGCCCGTCTGTCATGTCGAGCGAAGTCGAGACATCCCGTGGCGGTACTTTCCGTAAGGCCGCGGGCTTCCTTCACTCCGCTTCGCCTGGTCGGAATGACAGGCTTGGCTTGTCTCGCCATTGAATGCCAAGCAATCTGCCGCATGCCAGCCGCCGATCCACAAACGCGTGACGCCGGTCTCGTGCGCGCCCTCGGCGTTCCGGGCCTCGCGGCGAACATCGTCAACACCACGATCGGCGCCGGCATCTTCGTCCTGCCCGCGTCCGTTGCGGTGCTGATGGGCGCAGCGGCGCCGCTCGCGTTTGTCGCCTGCGCGGCGGCGATGGGATTAATGGTGACCTCCTTTGCGCTCGCCGGCAGTCGCGTTTCGGTCACGGGCGGCATCTTCGGTTACGCTGAGAGCGCATTCGGCCGCTACTTCGGGTTCATCGCCGGCGCGTTGCTTTTCATCAACGCGTGCCTCGGCGTCTCGAGCGTCGGCAGCGCGTTTACCGGCTTCGTCGGCAAGCTCTTCCCGATCATGGCGAGCCAGACGGCGAAGATGCTGCTCCTGCTGGCCGTCTTTGCGCTCCTCGCGTTCATCAATATCCGCGGCGTGAAATCCGGCGCGCGCGCCGTCGGCACGGTCACGATCGCGAAGCTCATCCCGATCTTCATCTTCATCGGCGCCGGGCTGTTCTTCATCCAGCCGGAGCTGATCGCATGGCCGGGTTGGCCGGGGACGAAGCCGCTTGGCGAGTCGGTGTTGCTGCTCGTGTTTGCGTTCTCCGGAATCGAGATCGCGCTGGCGCCCAGCGGCGAGGTGAAGAATCCATCGCGCACGGTCCCGCGTGCCATCTTCACCGCGTTGGTAACGACGACGCTGCTCTACATCGGCATCCAATTTGTCGCGCAAGGCGTCCTCGGACCGGACATGCCGCAGCACAAAGACGCGCCACTCGCGGAAGCCGCTTCGCGTTTCCTTGGCACCGCGGGCGGGCTCCTCATCCTGATTGGCGCGATCATCTCCGCCTTCGGATTCATCACCAGCGACATGCTCAGCTCGCCGCGCACGATTTATGCGCTCAGCCGCGATGGCATTATCCCGCAAGTCGTCGCGCGCGTGCATCCGCGGTTCCGCACTCCGTACGTCGCGATCATCACCTACGCCGTTGTCACCTACCTGCTGGCGTTCAGTTCTACCTTTGAGCAGCTCGTCGTCCTCTCGAACGTCACACTTCTCCTGCTCTTCCTGCTCGGCTGCTCGTCCGCTTTCGTGCTGATGCGGCGAGACGTGCGCACCGCGGGCGAGCCGCTGACGTTTCCGGGCGCCATGGCCGTGCCGATTCTCGCCTGCGTGGTGATCCTCTGGATCCTTTCCCACGCGACGGCGAAGGAACTCGGGCTCAGTGCCGCCTACCTGGCACTCGTCTCCGCGCTCTACTTCTTCCGGCGCAATTCTGCCCGCCCAAGCACCGACTCAGCCGGATAGCCGCTCCACAACATATTGTGTAGCCGACCTGCTCCACGCCCATTTAGTGGTGGGAAAAGGCTTGTCAGTCCTGCGGCGTTGCGATAAGCAACTTTCAGCGGCGAAGCCGCTTTTCCCGCATGCATCTCCAATCGCTTGAGCTGGTCGGCTTTAAGTCTTTCGCCGACAAAACGATCTTCAATTTTCACGAGGGCGTCACCGCCGTAGTCGGCCCGAACGGGTGCGGCAAATCGAACGTCCTCGACGCTGTCCGCTGGGTGCTGGGCGAGCAATCTGCCAAGGCATTGCGCGGCGGCGAAATGGCCGATGTGATCTTTAGCGGCACGGACTCCCGCAAGCCGGTCGGCTTCGCCGAAGTCTCGCTGACCTTCAGCGATTGTGCCCAGGAACTTGGAGTCGACTGGCACGAGGTGCGCGTGACGCGCCGCGTCTACCGCGATGGCAATTCGGAATACCTCCTCAACAAGACGGTCTGCCGCCTGCGCGACATCCAAAGCCTTTTCGCCGACACCGGCGTCGGCCGTAGCGCCTACTCCATCATGGAGCAGGGCAAGATCGACCTCATCCTCAGCTCGCGTCCCGAAGACCGGCGCACCGTGTTCGAGGAAGCCGCCGGCATCACGAAATACAAAGGCCAGAAGAAGGAGGCGATGCGGAAGCTGGAGGCGACCGAGGCCAACCTCCTGCGCATCGGCGACATCATCAAAGAGGTGAAGCGCCAGATCGGCTCGCTGCAGCGTCAGGCCGGCAAGGCGCGGCGCTACCAGACGTTGATGACGGACCTGCAGGTGCTCGACACGCACCACTCGCACCACAAGCTTCAGGAGCTCGAAGCGGAGCTGAACCGCTGCCGCGAAGAGATCGCGCGCTTCGAGGAACGCGAACGCGCCACGCTGGAGAAGATCGAAGCGAGCGAGAACGAGCTCGCTGGCCGTCGCGGTGAGCTGGACGAAATCGACACGCGCATCGGTGACGCGCGCGCAGAGGTGCAACGCCTGCACAGCGAGATGTCCGCGCATCGCAGCCGGATCGAATTCAACCGCCAGCGCGCGCAGGAAATCTCGGAGCTGATCGAGCGTTACACGAACGACATCGTGACCGCCGAGACCAAGCGCACCGAGCAGGCAAACCAGATCAGCGAAGCCGACGCGCTGATCGAGAAAACGAACGCGCTGTTGAAAGCCAAACGAGTCGAGCTCGCCGAGCTTACGGAGAAAGCTGCGCGTCTTCGCAACGAGCGTTCCGATCGCGAGGCAGAACTCCAGAGTCTCCAGCTCACCGTCTCGCGCGCCGAGAACCGAATCGCATCACTCGGCGACGAACTCGCCGGAACAACAACACGGCGCGACGCGACTGCCGGTAGGATTACCGAACTCGGCCAGGAGATCGGGTCGACGACGCGAGCACGCGACGAAGCCCAGGGTGCCGTCCACCGCGCTAAGGCTGCAGCCGACACCGAGCAGCAGACGGTCGAGACGATGTTCCAGGCGTTGCGTGCCGCTGAAGAGCAACTGCACGCGCATCAACAATCGCTCTCCGACGCGGAGAAGGAAGCGTATCGGTTTGAACGCGCGATCGCGGAGAAGGAGTCGCGGCTCGAGATTCTGCGGCAGCTGAATGAAGAAGGCGAAGGTCTCGCCAAAGGCTCCAAGGCTGTACTCAAGGGGCTCGCTGATCCCGAGCGCATCCGTCCTGCGCTCGCCGGCGCATTGGTCGCCAGCCTCGATGTCGACCGCGAATACCTCGCGGCGCTGGAAGCCGCGCTCGGCCGAAACATGCATGCCGTCGTCCTGCAAAATGCCGAGCTTGCTCCAGAGATCCTTCGCCACGTGGCGAGCAACAATCTCGGGCAGGCCGCCCTCGCCCTTCCGGAACTGACCCCGGCCGGCAGCGATGATCATCTCCTCGATCTGCCCGAGGGTGCGATCGGCTGGGCGATCAACAAGATCAACGCTCCACGAGCGGTTGCGACGCTCGTGAGCCGCTTGCTCCGCGGCGTTGTCTTGGTGCAGGACCTCGAAACGGCGGTGCGCCTGAAGCGCGAGCATTCAGTCCTGCAATTTGTCACGCTCGCCGGCGAGTTCGTGTCGACCGCCGGCGTCGTGTTCGGCGGCAGCGTGGCAGCCGCGGCTGATTCGCTGCTCGGCCGCAAGTCTCTGATCAGCGCAACGGCGACCGAGGTTTCCCAACTCACGACTGAACTCACCGCGACGCACGCGCGCCGCGACGAGATGCAGGGGCTGGTGCAATCGACGCGCGCAGCGCTGGAAGAAGCGCGCGCGCGGCACCAGGCCGCTCACGTCGCGCAATCTAACTCGGCGGCGCAGCTTCTCCTGCTCGGTCATGAATTGCGCGCGGCTGAAGATCGCGTGCGGCAGGTGCAAACGGAGCGGGCCACGCTCGAACAGCAGATCAACGTCGCAGACCGCCGCGTCGGAGAGCTCGAGCAGGAACTCGCGTCACTCACCGACAGTGTCGATGAGCAAACAACACGCCGAGCAAGCGCCGCTGAAGCGACCGAGCAGGCGCGCCTACAGGAGGAGGAAACTTCTGCTGCCTTGCAGGATCTGCGGCTCGCCGTCGCGACCGAAACCCAGCGCCACGAGAACTTGCTCAGTCAGCGTCAGCCGATGGCAGCCCGCGCTGCCGAGCTCGCCGAGATGATCGACGCGCGCCGGTCTGATATTCGCAACTACGAGCGCCGTCTCGAAGTGCAGACGATCGAGTCCGAACAGGCGGAGGCTTCGCTCGCCTCGCAGGCCGGCGAACTCGCTGCCGCCGAGGAGCGGGCTGCTGCGATTTCGCACGAGCGCGCCGAACGGCTCGCTGCGGTAAACAGCCTTGACGCGGAGCTCCGCGCGACGCGCAACTCACTGAACGAGCTGCATGACACGCGCGGCAAGGAGCAGGTGAGGCAGACGCAGCTGCAGCTGCGCGTCGATAATCTGCTCGAACACGTTACGCGGCGGTATCAACTCGATCTGCGTGAGTTCAGCGCGGATCACTACGCTTTCCAGAAGACGCTGCGCGTGCAGCTGAAGCGGCGGAATCGCCCGACGGACCCCGCGACCGGCGAACCGGTCGCAGCGGCAGACACCGTCGAAGCCGCTCCGTCAGAAGCACCGGCCGAAGTCGATGCCGCGCAACTCGAGGCGATGATCGCCGAGCTCACCCGCCAGATCGACAACATGGGCCCGGTGAACCTCGATGCCGTGCAGGAATACGACGAGCTTGAGGAGCGTCATCGTTTCCTCGAGACGCAGAACAACGACCTCACCGCATCGCGCAAGGAGCTGCTGGATGTGATCGCGAAGATCAACAGCACCACGCAGAAGTTGTTCGCGGAGACCTTCGCGCAGGTGCGGGTGAACTTCCGCGAGATGTTCGCCGAGCTGTTCGGCGGCGGCCGCGCGGACTTGTCGCTCGTCGACGAGAACGACCCGCTGAATTGCGGCATCGACATCGTGGCGAAGCCTCCCGGCAAGCAGCTGCAGACCGTGTCGCTGCTCTCAGGTGGGGAGCGCACTATGACGGCTGTCGCCTTGCTCTTCGCGATCTACATGGTGCGACCGAGTCCGTTCTGCATTCTCGACGAAATGGACGCACCACTCGACGAATCGAACATCAATCGGTTCATCAAGATGCTCGATCGATTCGTGCAGCAGAGCCAGTTCATCATCATCACGCATAACAAGCGCACGATTGCGAAAGCGGATGTGCTCTACGGCGTGACGATGGAAGAGCGTGGGGTGAGCAAACTGGTGGGGATGCGTTTGGCTTCTGAGAAAGGCGCCGATGGCGAACTCCGAGCGGACGCGCGGAAGAGCAGGTCGGAGCCGCAGTTTCCTGCAGAAGGCGCAGAGCAGGAACGCCAGCTGGCGTTGAGCCGGTAGCGCGCCATCGCACAACCCGGGGTCATCGCACAACCCGGGGTCATCGCACAACCCGGGGTCATCGCACAACCCGGGGTCATCGCACAACCCGGGGTCATCGCACAACCCGCGGGTCATCCCAACACCCCCGG
>CADCTA010000101.1 GCA_902805675.1 uncultured Chthoniobacterales bacterium
TCAACGCGAAGAACTTCGCGTCTGTGACGACCGGCCAGATGGAAGAGCTGACCACAATGGCGAAGCTCTACGGCGCCAAGGGCCTCGCCTTTATCAAGGTGGAAAACGGCAAGTGGCAGTCGCCGCTCGTGAAGTTCTTCACGGATGAGGAGAAAGCCGCGCTAACCGCGAAGCTCGATATTGCCGAAGGCGATCTCGTGCTCTTCGCAGCCGACAAGTGGGAGATTGTCTGTGAAGTGCTGGGCCGCTTGCGTCTGCGCATCGCGGAGTACCAGAAGCTTACCGTAGCGTCCACCGCGCTCGACTTCCTCTGGGTGACTGACTTCCCCCTGCTCGCGTTCGATGCCGCGGAAAACAAGTGGAACGCCGTCCATCACCCGTTCACGCGGCCAAAGGCCGAAGACGTCGCTCTGATCGACGCGGGCGAATACGGCAAAGCCCGCGCAGAGGCTTACGATGTGGTGCTAAACGGCGTGGAGATCGGCGGCGGCAGCATCCGAATTCACGAGCAGGATTTGCAGGCGAAAATGTTCAGCGTGCTCGGCGTGAGCGAAGCCGACCAGCAGGCGATGTTCGGACACATCCTGCGCGCGTTCCGTCTCGGCGCTCCGCCGCACGGCGGCATCGCGATGGGCTTGGATCGCATGGTGATGCTGATCTGCGGCGAGCAGAGCATCCGCGAAGTGATGGCATTCCCGAAGAACAACCGCGGCATCGATCTGATGTCGCAGTCGCCGAGCGAAGTGGACGCGCGGCAGTTGCGCGATCTGGGGCTGAAGCTTGCGGGCGAGAAGCCGCCGGCCTAGACGTTGCCGGAATTCGCGACGTGCGCTTTCGCGGCGTCGATGCGCGACTGCGGGGTGCGGAAGAGGACGCCGAAGGCAAATGTGACGATGCAGCCGACGAACACGTACCACGAGAAGGCGATCTTCGGCCACCAATCCGGCATGAAGCCGCCGAATTTCAGCGTGGTGCCGAAGAGCGGTAGCTCGATCTTGCAAAGCACCAGGACCGCAATGATGCCGAGGATCATGGCGACGATGTTTGTCCCATCGGCGCCGCGGGTCCGGGTTAGCATTCCAACGAGGAAAACCCCGAGCAGTCCACCGTACGTGTAGCCGAAGATGCCTAGCGCGATCGGGATGATGGTGAGCTTGGGATCCTTCAACACGAGGTACGCCGCGATGGTGGCGACCAGGATCATGAGCACGCCGAACACAGCCGTCGCGAGACGCGCCGCGCGGATTGATTGCGCGTCCGTCGCGGTGGGGTTGATGTAGGGCTGGTAAAAGTCCTTCGTGAAGCTCGTGGCGAGCGCGTTGAGCGCGGCGGAAGTCGAGCCCATCATCGTGGCGAAGACGCCCGCCACGATCAGCCCGCGCATGCCGATCGGCATCTCGTGCACGATGTAGTGCGCGAAGATCTCGTTGTCGGGAACCTGGGGCGCGTTGCCTTGGTAGTAGACCCAGAGCAGGATGCCGACGGTGAGAAACGCCATCACGATCGGGATATCGGCGAGCCCGCTCAGGATCAGTGACATCCGCGATTTCTGGTAGTCAGTCGCAGTGAGCATTCGCTGCACCATGTCCTGGTCGGTGCCGTGGGTGGCCATGGTCAGGAACGTGGAGCCAATGAATGCCGCCCAGAGCGTGTAAGGCTGCTCGAGCATTCCTTTCAAGGCCTGGCCGAATGGCTTCTGGGAATCCCAGCCGCTCTGGAACACAGGGACATTCCCGAACCCGCCGACCCTTTCACGAACGGTGTCGAGTCCACCTGGGATGCTGTTCAGCAACAGCCACACGGCGAATCCGATGGAGCCCATCATCAAAATGGCCTGGATCAAATCCGTCCAGACGACCGCCTTGATGCCACCGACCGCTGTGTAGAGCGTCGTGAGCAGCGTGACGAAGACGATGCCCCAGAAGTAGGTGTGCAGACTGACGGGACGATCCGGGAATAGATAGCGCCAGATCACCACCATGATGACGCCGCCGAGGTAAAGGCGCGCGCCCATACCGAGCACTCGCGTGACGAGAAAGATCCCGCTCGCCATGTTCTTCGTCTTCGTCCCGAACCGAACGGTGAGGAACTCGTAGATGCTCTGAACCCGGTAGGCGTAATACGGTTCGATGAACGTGTAAGCGATCACCACTCGGGCGAGGATGGTGCCGATAACCAGCTGTGCGTAGATGTAGCCGCGCGTCTTGAACCCCTCTGCCGGCGCGCCAAGAAAAGTCGCCGCGCTTGTCTCCGCCGCGATGATGGAGGCGAGCACCGCCCACCACGCGATCGAGCGACCGCCGAGCGCGAACTCGCGCAGGTTTGGATTTCGCCGGCCGGCCCAGAGCCCCAGCGCAACGATCCCGAAGAAGTAAGCAAGCAGGACGACGGTGTCGATCAGCAGGCGTGTATCCACGGCCGATTACTTAGCCACGGATGAACACGGATGAAACACAGATTTTTTCGGAGGGTGCTTCCGCTTGTCACGGGACGCCGCAGCGCGTGCCTCCGCACATCCGTGTTTAATCCGTGTTAATCTGTGGCCGAAATGAAACTCGAGCGGATCGGAGCGCCCAACTTCGACCTCGAGCTCACGCTCGACTCGGGCCAGACGTTTCATTGGGAGCGTTATCGGGGAGGCTTCGCGGGCTTGATCGGCGATCGCGCGGTCTATGTAGAGCAGCAAGGATCCGAGCTTCGCGCGTTGGCCGGGTCTGCTCGTGAAGTGCAACGTTACTTTGCTCTCGATCACCCTCTGCCGGACATCTGCGCGGCGTTTCCCGACGATCCTGCGATGTGCGCTGCGCGAGATTATTGCCTCGGCTTACGCATCATCCGGCAGCCGCTGTGGGAATGTCTCGCCAGCTTCATCACTTCCTCGATGAAGCAGGTCGCGCATATCAGGCAGATGTCGCGTGCGCTGCGTCAGCGGTTTGGCGAACAACGCGTGATCGACGAGTTGGAGTTATACTCGTTCCCATCGGCAGCGCGTATCGCGCAGGTCACGGAGAAGGATCTGCGCGAGTGCGCCCTCGGCTATCGCGCGAAGAATCTGCTCGGCACGGCGCGGCTGGTTGCCTCTGGCGAGGCGGACCTGGAGGCGTGGCGCGTGTTGTCTGACGACGAGCTGCGCGCGCGGCTCTGCAGCCTGCCGGGCGTCGGCGCGAAGGTTGCTAATTGTGTGATGCTCTTCGCGTACGAACGGCTGCGGGCATTTCCAATCGATGTGTGGATCGAGCGCGTGCTGAAAGAGAGATACTTCGCGCGTAAGCGAAAGGTGACCGCGCAGAAGCTCCGCGAATTTTGCGACAGCTACTTCGGCGAGCACGGCGGTTACGCGCAGCAGTATCTCTTTCACCATGCCCGCAAGACCACGCCGCGAAGGGTGAAGAAGCGCGCTGCGGGCAAGGCGGCCCGGTTGTCACAGTGAGACGACTGCGATACTATCGAGCCTCGGTAATGCGTAAAAAATACCCGGGCTACGGCCCACGTCGGCTGCCCTGCAAAGCCGAAGCGCGTATTGCCATTACGCTGCTCGATTTGGTCGCGCGCCGAGCCTGCATCGCATGAAGGACACCAAACGAGAACGCAAACGCGTATGGCTTGCCGTTCTCGGTTCGCTGTTCGTGCACCTTCTGGTGGCGTTGTCGCTCGCCGCATTCGGCTCATCACACGGTCCGCCATTGCCTGAGCCGGAAGACGCACCCGTCGAGTTGACGATGATGAATCTCTCCGCCACGCCCCCTCCGAGCCGACCGAATCCTGGGTACATCGAGACCGATCCTGCGAAAGAATCCAAGGAGGAGCCGAAGGAGAGGATCTTCGAATCGAATGCGAACTCCATCGCTGCGAGCAATCTTCCGGCGAGCGGCGACGCGCCGGTCCCGACTCAGCAAGGCGCCGATCGCCCGTTCCTGCAAATGGAGACGCAGCGTCATTCGCTTGCCAGCGAGGGCTCGCAGCCGCAGCCGCCGGCACAGCCCACACCTCCGCCGCAGCCATCCGTCACTCCACCGCCAACGACTCCGACGCCGCTGCCTAAAACAAGCCCGCCGAAATCAACACCAGTGCCGACATCGACCCCGTTGCCAGAGCCGCTCGCAACGCCGGAGCCTGACCGCCTTGCCATGCTCACAGGGACGCCACCGCCCGCCCTGCGCGACGCCGAGGAAGCGGCCGCCACGCCACCGCCGGACATGCCGCCGACGCCTCCACCAGTTATGCCACGCCCGCGGCCGGACCGCGCCGCCTCCGCCTACCAGCCCGAGAAGGAACAGAACCGCATCTCCGGTCGCATCACGAACAAAGGTGCGCCGTCCGTTGACGCCGTCGGCACACCGCTTGGCAAGTATCGCAAGAGCGTCATCGATGCGATCGGCTCACGTTGGTATTATTACACAAACGCAAAGCTCGACCTGATCAGCATCGGCACCGCGCAGGTGCAGGCGGAGGTCGACGAGAGCGGCAAGCTTAAGAACCTGAAGCTCGTCTCGAACAGCGCGAACGAGGCTTTCGCCAACATCTGCTTGCAATCTTTTCAGGAGGCGCAAATTCCTCCGATTCCGCCGGACCTCGTCCAAAGCCTGCCTGACGGCCGGCTGCTTGTGGAAATCTCCTTTAACATGACTCCTCCGAGGACCTACTGATGATGCTCGCGCAGATGCCTGATGCGGTGCAGTCGGTTTGGACGTTTTTCTCCACCGGCGGGTTTTTCATGTGGCCGCTGCTCGCGTGCTCGGTGGTCGCCGTGACGGTGATCATCCTGCGCGGCATCGCGTTGCGGCGGAAGAACGTGCTCCCGCTCGTCATCGAGAGCGAAATCGAACGGCTCGTGCCTGGTGGAAGCGCCGAGCGACTCGCGCGCATCGTGCAGCAGGATGACTCGAGCCTCGGCAAGATTGTGCGGACGGCTCTGCAGAACTTGCGCGCGCCTCGCAACGAAACGGTCGAAGTGGTGGAAACGAAAGCGCGCCACGAGATGATCATCATCGAGAAGGGCTTGATCGTGCTCGAGATCATCACCGGCATCGCGCCGCTGCTTGGACTCATCGGTGCAGTGGCGGGTCTTGTGCGGGTGTTCTCCGCGCTCGGCGTTGGCACCGGCACGTCGAATACGCAGGCGATCGCGCTCGGTATCGCCGAAGCGCTCAATGCGACCGTTTTCGGCCTCTCCATCGCCGTGCCGACGCTGATCGCGTTTAGCTACTACTCCAAGAAGATCGAAGTGATGTCCGTGGAGATCGAGACGCTGGTCGTGGAGTTGATCGGCAAGTGCTACTACGGCCGCGTCCAGCGCGATGAGTCCGCGCACCCGATCCGCTCGACGGTGGCTTCGCGCGCACCGGTTGTTTAACGAGCAACGTCGATGAAGATCGCAGTCCGCAAGCGACGCGCGCCGTCCATCATCATCGTCTCGCTCGTCGATATCCTGACGATCCTGCTGATCTTCTTCGTCGTCTCGACGACTTTCAAAAAGGACCAGCCCGAGGTGCAGATCAATCTGCCGGAGTCGGCGACTGCGACCACGCAGCCGGCGCAGTCAGAGCACGCGATCGTGAGCGTGAACGAAGCCGACGAAGTGAGATTGGATGGCAATCCATTGCCCGTGGAGGAGCTCGAAGCCGCGGTGAGGAACCTGCCGGCGGCCCGGAAAACAACGTTGGCGCTGGAGGCTGACAAGAAGGCGTCATTCGGCACGATCATCAAAGTGATGGACGCACTGAAGCTCGCGGGCGTGAAGAATCTGCCAGCCTTCACTCAGGGCGGGAAATGAAGCGCGCGATCGTGAAGTACGGAGATCCCGTTCTCCGCGCGAAGGGGAAACGCATTGCCGAGGCGGATGCCGAAATCCGGGCGCTTGCATCCGACATGCTCGAGACAATGCACGCGGCCAACGGGGTCGGCCTGGCAGCGCAGCAGATTGGTGAAGCATTGCAGCTGACAGTGCTGGATATCTCCGAGGTCGAAGACCGACCGAGCACGATGAAGCTGAACGGCAAGGATGTGGATCCGCGATCGGCAATGCCGCTCGTTTTGCTCAATCCGGAACTCACGCTGGACGAAGAAACCGAGCCGGGGGTTGAAGGTTGCCTCAGTTTTCCCGAGCTCAGCGCCGACATCGATCGCGCTGTTTCAGTGGTGGCGAAAGCGCAGACCCTCGACGGCGAGACGATCAAGATCGAGGCGTCAGGGTTGCTCGCTCGCGCGCTGCAGCATGAAGTCGATCACCTGAACGGGATCCTCTTCATTGACCGCATGAGCTCGGCCTCGAAAGCGAGCCTCGGCAGCCGGCTCAAGCGTTTGCAGAAGGAAACGCAGCGCGGCTAGCGACAACGCCCCGTCATCCCTAGCGAAGTCGAGGGATCCCGTGGCAAACGGCCGATACCGCCACGGGATTGCTCGACTGCGCTTCGCTCCGCTCGGAATGACAGGCTTGCGCGCCCGCTTTCGTGCTGCCCTGAGTCGGCGCAACCGAGCACGCTTCCTTAGATCGCCTTGTACGTGACGGTGATTGTGCGGTAGACCAGTTGATCCCGCTGCGCCGAGAAGTAGAACAGCTCTAGCATCGTGCCGCCGACGATCCACTGATAGCCGACCAGCGTTTGGATCACGTCGGTATCGGTGTCGCGCGTGCGCGAGACCAGCTTCCCGGTACCGAACTTCGCATCGAAATACCGCCGGATTTCACCCATCCGGTTGTTGTAGTTTTCGATCGTCCACTTGTCGTACTCGTACTGCAGCTCAACCTCGACGAGGAACCCTTCCTTGAACTCAAAAAGCGTCCGCTTCAGTCCAGGCTGCACAAGTCCCTCCACCGTCCAGATCTCGCGCTTCTCCTTCTGCTCGCGCGTAATGATCTTCGCCTTCGCGGCGGTCAACACCTGTTCCACCTTCGCCGACGGATCATTCCAGCGGAAGCCGAACGGCGGCGGAATGTCCTCGGCACCGAAAGCGCGTATTCCGCACGCGCAAAACACCGCCAGAATCAGCGTGAAGACACGAGGGGCGGGTGCGAATTTCCGATGCATTACGAACGTGCCGGCGAGCCTCGCGCGGCGGCTTAAGCCACGAAGTTTCGCGCCTCAAACCGACCGGTCAACCTCGCTCCGAAGCGCTCTCCTTAGACGTTCGGGTAACCTGCCGGTTCAAACATAGGGTCAAGATTTTTTTGGAACGCGCGGCGAAATAAACTTCCGAAATTTCCTTGTCGCTCCAGCTGACCATTTCTAATCTCAAGCCGCTGGCAGAGAGGGAAGATAGTGGGTGTGAATAACATGTGAACACCTTGGCAGCGACTGAAGAACCTAGAATGAGTATAACACCCGCCCCGAGGAACAGAGTTCCGGGAGTCATCGCGAAACAAGCGCCAGCAAATCCAGCAGCGGAAGGTGTTACGCACGTTTTTCCCTCGTATTTTCGCACAATCGGGCGCCGCGCCGCGTCTTTCATTTTCCGTCACGCGCAGCGTTCGCTCGCGCGTAATCTAAATTTTCCCCCTTTGCTCTCCTCCGTGCGCCTCGTGCCGCGAGGTGTTTAACGCTGTTAACAAGTCAGTATGGACGAGAACTGTGCCCAGTTATGGCAGAAGGTGTCGACAGCCCTCAGACCGCAGGTTAGCCCGGATACTTTCAAGCGCTGGTTCTCGGCCGTTCGGCTCGTAAATGCGGGCGACGACACGCTCACTTTTCTCGTCCCGAACAACATCTACCAGTTCTGGATCGAGAGTAATCATCTGCCCGCTTTGCAGTCTGCCGTCGAGGTCGCGCTGGGCGGCCCCCGCGGGATCAGATTCACGATGCCGGACGGCTCTGCATCGAGCCCGGAAGCGAGCACGCCAATCACCGTCGTAGCCGAGCCAGAGCCGGAGGTTGGAGACGAGTCGAAGAGCGTCGGCACCGCGCTCGGCTTGAACCCGCGCAACACCTTTGAGTCGTTCGTGGTCGGGCCGAACAACGAGATCGCGCATGCCGCCAGTCTCGCCGTCGCGCAGTCACCAGCGCGCACCTACAACCCGCTCTTCATCTATGGCGGCGTCGGCCTCGGCAAGACGCACCTGATGCAGGCGATCGGTCAGTACGTGTTCGCGAAAAAGAAGAACGCCAAGGTGATGTATCTCTCGAGCGAGGTCTTCATCAACGACTTCATCGACGCGATCCAGCACAGCACGCTCGTCAAATTCCGGAAGCGTTATCGGCAGGCCGACCTGCTCTTGATCGACGATATCCAGTTCCTCGGCGGCAAGGAGCGTTCGCAGGAAGAGTTCTTCCACACCTTCAACACGCTGTTCGACGGCCATAAGCAGATCGTGCTCTCGAGCGATCGGCCAGCGTCAGAGATCGCGAACCTCGAGCATCGGCTCGTCTCGCGTTTCGAATGGGGCCTGACTGCCGAGCTGCAGCCACCCGATGTCGAGACCCGCACCGCGATCCTGCGCAAGAAAGCGCGCTCGCTGCAAATCAAGCTGCGCGACGAAATCTTTGACTTCCTCGCGAATCGCATCCGCACCAACGTGCGCCGCCTTGAGGGCGCGTTGATGCGCGTCGCATCGTTCGCCTCGCTGAGCGGAAAAGAACTAACCAACGAAGTCGTCGAGCATCTGCTCAAGGACATCCTCAACGAAGAAGCGCGCCACGCCGTCACGATCGAGCAGATTCAACGCAAGGTGGCCGAGCACTTTGACGTGCGCCTCGCCGACATGACGAGCAAGCGCCGCCCGGCGAACATCGCCTTCCCGCGACAGATCGCGATGTATCTCGCGCGTGAGCTCACGAAGGCGTCGCTCAACGAGATCGGCGACGCGTTCGGCGGGCGCGATCACGGCACCGTCCTGCACGCCTGCAAGCTCGTGAAGAAGCGGATGCACGAGCAGGACAACATCCGCCAGACGATCACGTTCATCGACAGCGCGCTGCAGCGCTGAACTATAGCGGCGGTCTATGACCGCCGACTGCGCGCAGATCGGAGGTGTGGTCTTGAGGGTTCGCGGATCCCCGTGACGCGCGAGCGATATTGCGGTTGCCGAACAAAAACCTAACGCTTACATCTTAGCTCGACCCGCGGGTCACCCATGAAATTCAGCGTCACAAAAGAGAAGTTGCTCGAAGGTTTGCAGCAGGTGCAGAACGTCGTCAGCACCCGCACGACGCTGCCGATTCTCTCGAACGTCTTGCTGCAAGCGAGCGGCAACGAAGTTCACCTAACGACCACCGATCTCGACGTCGGTGTGCGCGGAAGCTTCGAAGCGAACGTCGACCGCGAAGGCGCGACCACGCTGCCTGCCCGCCGCCTCTTCACCATCATCCGCGAGCTTCCCTCGAGCGAAATTCAGATCGAGGTCGACGGCAAAAATGCCGCCTCCATCCGCAGCGGCCAGAGCTTCTTCAAGATCCTCGGATTGCCTGAGGAGGAGTTTCCACCGCTCCCGAAATTCGAAGGCGCGAAGAGCGTCACCATCCCGCAGAAGGCGCTGCGCGATGGCCTGCGCAAGACCGCCTACGCGATCTCCACCGACGAAACGCGGTATGTGCTGAACGGCGTTCTGTTCAGCCTCAAAGACAACAAGCTCACGCTCGTGGCGACCGACGGCCGCCGGCTTGCGATGGTCGATCTCGACCTCGAATTCCCGCGCAGCCACGAGAGCGACATCATCGTGCCGACGAAAGCGGTGACCGAGCTGCAGCGCCTGCTCACGGAAGAAGGCGACGTGAAGGTAAGCTTCGGCAGCGGGCAGATTGCCTTCGATCTAAACAACACGCTGCTCGTCTCGAAGCTAATCGAGGGCAACTACCCAAACTACCGCCAGGTCATCCCAAGCGAGACAAAGGAGCGCGTCACGCTCGAGCGCGAGACGTTCCTGAATTCACTGCGCCGTGTCTCCCTGCTCGCGAGCGACAAGTCGAACTCGATCAAGCTGAACTTCAGCAAGAACAACATCGACATCACCGCCAACACGCCGGAAGTCGGTGAAGCCAAAGAGTCGCTCCCGGTCGCCTACAAAGGCCGCGATTTCTCCATCGCGTTCAATCCGGAATTCTTCATGGCGCCGCTGCGCAACCTCAGCGAAGACGAGGTCTTCCTCGATCTCATCGACGAGATGAGTCCCGGCGTGCTGAAGATTCAAACGCCGTTCCTCTACGTGCTGATGCCGATGCGCATCAGCTCCTAGCAGATACACTGCCGCCAACACAAGCGGGCCACGTACACCCGCGGTCATCCTGAGCCGCGAAGACGGTGAAGGACCTCACGCCCGGCGGCACGCGCTGCACCCCGCGAAACTGTGGCACTGGAGCACGGTAGGCCCCGACGCTTACGACAACTCGCGCGTGTCAGCGTGAGATCCCTCGCTGTCTCCGCCAGCTCGGGATGACCGCGTCGAACGGCGGTCATCGACAAGAACGCGCACCGCTTCCAGGACTTCTGTCACCTGCACATCGTGTAGTGACTTGCTGCCTCGTCGGAGAACGTGCACGTGCGAGTTCGCGGGCGCCCACACAGCAGGATCGGTCGGGCCGAATAGCAGCACGCAAGGCGTTCCCACGGCCGCCGCGATGTGCGAGATGCCGCTGTCATGACCGACGAACACATCGCAATGCTCGAGGACTGCGCCCAAGTGCGGGAGGGGGAGATTGACCGCGGTGTGCGCGTCGTGATTTCCAAGCGCCGCAAGTTGCTGCTCATCCGCTTCACCGCCGACGAGCAACACATCTTGACGGCTTAAAGCCGTCAAGGTCGCTTGCCAGTTGCTGATCGCCCAGTTCTTCGTGCTGCTGCCGCTGCCCGGGTGAATGGCGATTCGGGGCGTGCGGGTCTGGGCGAGAAAGGAGCACGCGAGTCTTCGATCCTCTTCAGACGGGAACAATCTCGCTGCGCCTTCGAGCAGCGTCAGTCCGAGCTGTTCCAGCGGACGTGCCAATTGTGCTGCAGCGTGTTCGGCATCGGCGATTTTCGGCGAAGCGGCGATGAACATATCCACGCCGCATCGCGCGACGTTCTGTTCGAAGACGCGATCAGGATCAAACAGGTAGCTGACGACGAGATCGAAGCTCTCGAAATACCGAGCAAGCTCTGCGTCTAACGCGCCGCCCTTTGCGAAGAAGCCGGCGAGCGCGCTGTATTCGATCGAGCGGGTGGCTTCGGCGTAGAAGCGCCCCTCCGCCAGCGCGGCAATGTGGCGGTAGCCGAGGATTTCGAGCCGCGCTTTCGGAAACGCGTCGCGCAGCAGCTTCAATGCGGGCAGCGTCAGAACGAAGTCACCGATCGCGCCCCCGCGGATGACGAGAATACGTTTCACCGGCCGCCGAGCTCAGCACCCACCGTGCCCGGTCAGTACTGCGTGAGTGCGAAGAACAGGATCGTGGCGCCGTAGAGCAGCGCGAGCGCATTGAGAGAAATCCACACGCCTATGCTGCGGCTCGCGGACGCGATGTGATCACGCAGCAGGTACGGCATCGTCACCCAGAAGAGGCCGATCACGATCAGGATGTAGGCAAAGACCGTAACCAGCAGGCGGCTCGGCTCGTAGCGCAGGAACGCCGCTTCCAGCAAAGGCTCCGCCGCGAGCAGGAACAGAATGCCAAGCGCGCGCACGGCAAGAAACTCATCCACGAACCACAAGGTCAGCGCGTACCCGATCGGCAGCGCAATCATCAGCGGGCGTCGGAAGCCGGAGAACTCGCCCATTTCCATTGTCGCCAGCAGCCAGAAGCTCCAGATGAAAGCGAGCGTCAGCAGGACAATGCCCGCCACTTTGGACCTGGGAAGCTTGGCCAGCGCGCCGCGGACAGGCCCCGGCAGGACGATGCCTGGAAGGCTCACGAGCAGCAGAAAAAGGCCGGCGAGTACGCCAGCGGTGCGCAACGGGATGTCGTAAATCATGCGGCGAGAGGAGCGGCAGATTTACACGAGCGGCGTGCCATACAAGCTGAATCCGTTCGCCTGCTCGACGCGGATCTTCATCAGCTCGCCGGTGCGGTCTAGCTTGTCTTCGAAAACGACGACCTTGTTTGAGCCGGTGCGGCCCATGAGGCGCGCGGCATTCGTGCGGCTTGGCCCTTCGCAGAGGATGTGCACTTCGCGCCCAACGAGTCGCTCGTTCGCGCGGTGCGCTGATTGGTCGACGACTTTGAGGAGGTCCTGATTCCGCTCTTCTTTGACGCGCTCCGGCAGCTGGTCTGCCGCCGTCGCCGCTGGTGTACCGGCGCGGGTCGAGTAGCGGAAGATGAAGGCGTTATCGAACTGGATTCGCTCGACGAGGTCGCGCGTCAGCGCGTAGTCGCTCTCGTCCTCGCCAGGAAAGCCGACGATCACGTCGGTTGTGATCGCCACGCCCGGTCGTGCCTGGCGGATGCGATTGACGAGCGCCGAATATTTCTCCGCGGTGTAAGGCCGATGCATCGCTTTGAGAATCCGATCGGATCCAGATTGCAGTGGCAGGTGCACGTGCTCGGCGAGTTTGGGCAGCTCGGCCAGCGCCTGGACGAGATCCTCACGAAAACCAATCGGGTGAGGGGAGGTAAAGCGCAGGCGCTGCAAGCCCTCGATCGCGTGCACCGCCTCGAGCAGCTGCACAAACGGGCTCTTGCTCCCGATCTTAGGAAACTCATGCCGCCCAAACAGATTCACGATCTGGCCGAGCAGCGTCACTTCTTTGACGCCGCGCGCGACGAGGCCGCGCACCTCGCGCACAATCTCGTCGATCGTGCGGCTCCGTTCAGCACCGCGGGTCGTCGGCACGATGCAGAAGGTGCAGTGCATGTTGCAGCCCTGCATGATCGAGACAAACGCTGTCGCCTGGCGCGTCTTCAGCTGCTGTTCGCGAATGCTCGCTTGCGATCCGGCTTCCTCTGCAGTGTCAGCAATGGAAAAGCGCGGATCGTCCATGCGCCGCGCGCGCTTCTTCTCGACGAGCTGCTCCACGTAATCGGCGACGCGGTGGAACTTTTGCGTACCGACCACGAGGTCGACATGCGGCAGGCCGTTGAAGAGTGAATCGCCACGGGCCTGTGCCATGCAGCCGAGGAATCCGAAGACCATCTCGGGACGGCGTTTCGCCAGTGGGCCCATCATACCCATTTTGCCGAGCGCCTTCTGGTCGGCCATGTCGCGAACGCTGCAGGTGTTCAGCAGGACAACGTCCGCGTCCGCTTCGCTCGCGACCGCCTCATAGCCGCGCTCCAGCAAGGAATGCGCGACTTGCTCGGAGTCGCGCTCGTTCATCTGGCAGCCGTAGGTCTTGATGTAGAACTTGGGCATCGCGGGCCCCAACGATACACGAGCGTCTGCCCGCCGCTACAGGTGCCTACGGCGGTGTGGCAAAGCCGTCGTCGCCGGGGAACGGATCGGCTCTGAGGCGTCGCCGCACCTCAGCGGCCAACGGGTTCGTCCCTGCTTCGTTGAAGAGGGCGACGCCGATCACGCCGACATTGCGCGAGTCGCCCTGCTTCCGCTCCGCGTAGGAATCGCGCACCGAGCTGAAACGAAATGCCGCGACCGTGTTCATGCTGCGGCGCCATCCGTCGATCACAATGCGCTGGCGCGGCTGCAGAATGTAGCCGCGCTTCCCGATCGAGGCGGGCTGGCCGTCCATCACGTCGAGGCCATCCACCGAGACGATCGCTTCGAGCCGGTACTCGGTTTCATTGCGCAGCACGACCGAATAGCGGCGTCCTTGTTCCCCGATCACGAACCATCGATCGCCTACGCCGAGACCCGGCAGCAGACGGCCCGACTCGTCTCGCAAGGCAAACGACACCAGCCGGCGCACGCGTGATGCGAAGACCGGCCAGGTGCGTTGCGGTTCGACCGCGGCAGCCATCGCGCGAACGCCCTCCGCATCGTTGTAGTTGATGGCGGCGCGCGCGATTGGGCGGGAGGCATTGTCGCGCGCGAAGCGTTCTGCGCTGATGACGGACCGCCGATCTTCGCCCCACTTTGTGCCCAGCCCCGGCCGTTGTCGCACCGCCGCTTGCTCGGGAGCGTCAGCCATCGCGGACGTTCGGGCTGCGCTGCGGCCGTAATCGGCAGTCGGCGCGCTGCCGGTTTCGCAGCCGGCCAGCATGACAGCGATGAGCAGGAGAAGGGCGGAAGCAAGTCTCGAGATGCGCATGGACAGAGCTGTAGCAGGCGTCGCGGCGCGCGACGACAGAAGAACCGCGAGCGCCTGATTATCAGCTTCCCATCGCCGCGCGCATTCCCGTTAATGCAGCGCAATGAGCGAGCAGACTCCGGCAATAGGCATCATCGGCGGCAGCGGGTTGTATCAGATGGAGGGAGTGGAAGATCAGACGGAACAGCGCGTCGACACGCCTTTCGGTCCGCCATCTGATGCGTTGATGGGCGGCAAGATGCATGGGCGGCAGGTTTACTTCCTCCCGCGGCACGGGCGGGGTCATCGCCTGCTGCCGCACGAGCTGAATCACCGCGCGAACATCTACGCGCTGCGTTCGCTCAACGTCCGCTGGATTATCTGCGTGACGGCCGTCGGCAGCCTGCAGGAGCAATACGCGCCGCGCGATGTGGTACTGCCGTCGCAGTTCTACGACCGCACGAGCCAGCGTGCGATCCACACATTCTTCGGCGAGGGGATTGCCGCGCATATCGGTTTTGCTGATCCGATCAGCGACGGGCTGCGCGCGATCCTGGCGGAAGCCGCGCGCGAAGTCGGCGTGACGGTGCACGACGGCGGCACCTACGTGAACATGGATGGCCCGGCGTTCTCGACGCGCGCGGAGTCGGAGCTGAATCGTCGCCATGGATTCGACGTCATCGGCATGACGAATCTGCCGGAAGCGAAGCTCGCGCGCGAAGCCGAGATTGCGCTCGCGACGATGGCGATGATTACCGATTACGATTGCTGGAAGGTGGAGGAAGAAGCCGTCTCAGCGCAGGCCGTCTTCGGTCATCTGCAGGCGAATGCCGAGACAGCGAAGCGCATTCTGGCGAACGTCATCCCGCGCGTGCCGACGGAGCCGAACTGGCCGGAGCACACGGCGCTCGATATGGCGCTTACGACGGCGCGCGATCTCTGGCCCGAGGAAACGCGCCGGAAACTCGGCCCGATTCTGAGCCGGTTTTAATGCGGCGCGCGGCATACGCGTTTTCGCAATTGTGAGTCGCTTTTGCTCTTAGCAAAAATCGTACTTGCCGTTTTCGAGCAAAGTATAGTAATTATAAGAACGTCGGCAGCGAACAGCATCTGCCGGGTTAAAAACGGAGCCTTAACATGATCCTCAAAATCGCCACCTGCCTACTCGCCGCCACGCTCTGCACCGCGTGCACAACGACACAGACTGCCTCGAACAACGGCGGCAATCGCCAGACGCTCGAGCAGCGCCTCCTCGCGCAGAACGCGCCGATGAATCCGAACTCCGCCGAGGAGCCCATGCCTCCTGCGGAAGGTCCTGAAGATATCCCGGCCGAAGGCCCTGTGGATCCAAGCCGCAACCCGGCGCTCCTCCCAAGCCCGCTGCTCCGGGCGAACGCTGCCGCCGGCCTCTAGGCCGCGACAGCCGCAGCTGGCCGCAGGCGCTGCAGCGCCTCGGCCAGCTGGCGGATCTGCGCCTCGGTGTGCGCAGCCGTCACGGTGATACGCAATCGCGCGGCGCCTTTGGCGACCGTCGGGTAGCGAATCGCTGGCACGAGGAAGCCCTCGACCTGGAGCGAACGAGACAAGTCGACTGAGGCTTGCTCATCTCCGACCTGCAGCAGGTGGATGGCGCTGCCGTTTGGAAGCGGCATGACGATCGGTGGTGAGATCTCGGGATACGCTTCTCGCAGTAGCTCGATCCGATCCCAGAGCAGCAGTCTGCGCTGCTCGCCGGCTTCCGATCGCAGGAACTCCACCGCTGCCATCGCCGCAGCCGCAAACGCCGGCGGCGGAGCAGTGGAGAAGATGAACGAGCGGGCGCGATTCACGAGCCACTCGATCAGGCTGTGCGAGCCGCAGATGTAGCCGCCGCTCACGCCGAGCGCTTTGCTCAGTGTTCCCATGTGCACGTCGACAGCGCGGGTGAGGTTTTCCTCAGCAGCCAAGCCGCGCCCGTTTGCGCCGATCACTCCGACGGCGTGTGCCTCGTCCAGCAGCAGCAACGCGCTGAATCTCCTTTTCAGGCCAACGAGTGCACGCAGAGGAGCGCGATCGCCGTCCATGGAGAAGACGGACTCGGTCACGATCAGAACACGAGCGTCGGGTCGTTCACGGCGCGCCCACTCGAGGTGGCTCTCGAGCTTGCCGAAGTGATTGTGCGGAAACACGCGCAGCGCCGCGCCGCTGAGCTTCGCGCCATCGATCAGTGAGGCGTGGCAAAGTTTGTCGAGAATGACGACGTCCTCCTTGCCGACGAGGGCCGGGATCGTCCCGACAGCAGCCGCATAACCGCTGCTGAAAGTGAGCGCGGCTTGAGTGCCTTTCCACTTTGCGAGCGCCGCTTCGAGCCGCACGTGTGGCGATTGCGTGCCGCTAACCAGTCGCGACGCGCCCGCGCCTACGCCAAACTCCGCGATCGCTGCGGCAGCCGCTTCACGCAGCATCGGATCATTCGCGAGCCCGAGATAATCGTTAGACGAAAAGTTGGCGAGCTGTTGCCCGACGATCTGAACTTCCGGCCCCTGGGCGGTGCCGATCTCTCGCAACTTCCGGTGGAGCGATTGCGCGCGCAGCGCCTGCAATTGCTCCTGGAAGTGATCGCTCATTGCAGGCTGCCGGCCACGGCGGGAGCGCCGTTCCAGAGAGCCCAGGTGAGAAATGCTGCCGAGTCCTGCCAGATGCGCGGCTTCGTGTGGCCAAGCACGACGGCAATCACGTCGCGGCCCGGCCGCGAGGCGCTCGAGATCAGGCACGAGCCCGCCGCATCGGTGTAGCCGGTTTTCATGCCGTTGCAGTAGGGGAGGCGCTTCAGAACTTTGTTCGTGTTCTCGAGCTCGCGCGTCCTGCCGTCGGCAAAACGGAAGATGTAGTTCGGCATCGATACCGCCGACCGGATCGTCGGATTCGCATAAGCAGCGCGCGCGATCATCGCCAGATCACGCGCCGTCGAGAATTGTCCCGGGTCGGGTAGCCCGTTCGGATTGCGGAAACTCGAGTTCATCGCGCCTGCCGCGCGCGCTCGCTGATTCATCACCTCGGCGAACGCTTCGGGGCTGCCCGCGTAGTCACGCGCCAAGGCACGCGCGACGTCGTTCGGGCTCTTCACCAGAAGTGCGCGGATCAGGTCGATCTTCCGGTACGTATCGCCGGGCTTTAGGTAAAGCTTCGTCGGAGCCGCGAGCGTGTCGCTCGGCATGATGGTGATCGGTTGGTCGAGGTAACCGCGCTCGGCGACGATCAGCGCAGTGAGCAGCTTCTGCGTGCTCGCCGGGGCGCGATGCTGATCGGCGTTCTTCTCATACAGAACTTCACCGGAACGCGCGTCGATCACGATAACCGACTGCGCCCGCGTGTTCGGGATTCCGC
>CADCTA010000102.1 GCA_902805675.1 uncultured Chthoniobacterales bacterium
TGGCATCCTGTTTTTCTTTGCCGTCAGCTCGGCGGCAGAGCTCGCGGTCTTCATGGCGGGCTGGGGGAGTAACAACAAGTTCTCCATGCTCGGCGCCATGCGAGCGATCGCGCAGATGGTCAGCTACGAGCTGCCGCTCGTCATCGCCGTGCTGCCCGTTGTCATGGTGGTCGGCTCGCTCTCGCCGGATGCGATTGTGGCCGCCCAAAGTGGCCACATCTTCGGCGTCTTGCCGCACTGGTTTGTCCTCACGCCATGGGGCGCGGCGACGTTCCTCCTGTTCTTCATCTCCGGCTTGGTGGAGTCGAACCGCACGCCGTTCGACGTGCCGGAAGGCGAATCGGAGATCGTCGCGGGGCACATGACGGAATACTCCGGGTTCAAATACGCCACGTTTTTCCTCGCAGAATACTTCGGCATGTTCGCGGTCAGCGGCCTCGCAGTGACGATGTTCCTTGGTGGCTGGCACGCGCCATTCGCCTTCCTCCAGTTCATTCCGTCTTACATCTGGTTCTTCGCCAAGCTCGGCGCGCTGCTCTTTGTCTTCATATGGCTGCGCGGCACGCTCCCGCGCATGCGGGTCGATCACGTGATGAACTTCGCCTGGAAGTTCATGCTGCCGATGGCGTTCGCCTGTGTGATCGCGGCGGCCGTCTGGCACTACCAGGCGCGCGGTGCTGCGGCCTGGCTGTGGTCCCTTGCCATCGTCGCGGTGTTCTACTTCGCGCTCTCCAGACTGCTCGGCACCCGCAAGAAATTCGCCCCGCGCACCTACCGCTTTGCCGAATGAACACGGCAGCTTTTATCGCCATCGCAGTGCTCACGCTTTCCGGCGCCCTGGCGGCTGCGACGCTGCCCAGGCTCATCCATGCCGCGCTCTTCCTGGTCGTCGCGTTCGTCGGCATCGCTGCGTTCTATTTCCTGTTGGGCGCGGAGTTCGTCGGCCTCGCGCAGATCTTTGTCTACGTTGGCGCTGTCGCGGTGCTGATCGTCTTCACGATTCTTCTTACACGACGCGAAGAGGAGCAAACCGGCGGGCTGAACTGGGGTGGCGCCGTCGTCGCGGTGGCGGTCTTCATCGGATTGCTCTGGGCGATCCTCCGCACGCCTGCAGTCAACATCGCAGCCGGACCGATCGACGCGCTCACCGTCCGCCGGATCGGCGAGGTGTTGATGACGGACTACGTCTGGCCGCTGCAGTGCGTCGGCGTGCTACTCACCGCCGCCCTGCTCGGAGCGCTGCTCCTTGTGATGGAGGAGAAGCGCCCATGACGCCGACGCTCAGCGCCGTGCTGGTGATCTCCGCCGCGCTGTTCTGCATCGGGCTGCTGGCGGCACTTAGTCGACGACATGCGATCTTCATCCTTATCGGCATCGAAATGATGCTGGCCGCGGCTGCGCTGAACTTCGTGGCTTTCTGGCGCTTCAGCCCGGAGCCGCAACAGCCAACCGGCGTGATGGTCGCCATCTTCGCGATCGCGATTGCCGCGGCGGAAGCCGCTGTCGGTTTGGCGCTGGTGATTGCCGTTTACCGCCACTACCGCACGACGAACGTCGACAAATTCGACCGCGGGGAGGGTTCATGAATCCCTGGATCGTCTCGAATCTCTGGCTGATTCCGGCGCTGCCGCTGGCAGCATCGCTTTGCATCCTCAGCCTCGGCAAAGCGCAGCGCTCACCAGCGGCACTGCTCGCCATCTTCGCGCAGGTCGCCGCCCTCGTGCTCGCGATCGTCGCGTTCCTGCCGACTCTCGCCACGCCCGGCTTCCGCGCCGTGCACAATTTCACCTGGTTCACCTTCGGCGAGAACGCGGTGCGCATCGGCTTCCTTCTCGATCCGCTCACCGCCGCAATGCTGGTGATGATCACGTTCGTGAGTCTCTGCATCTTCGTCTTCAGCACCGGCTACATGGCCGAGGACACGAATTTTTCTCGCTTCTTCGCCTACCTCTCGTTCTTCAGCGCCGCGATGCTCGGAGTCGTCATCTCGAACAGCCTGCTGCTCTTTTTTGTCTGCTGGGAACTCGTCGGGCTCGCGTCGTATCTGCTGATCGGTTTCTGGATTCACAAGCCGACCGCGGCAGCGGCGGCGAAGAAGGCGTTCATCACCACACGCATCGGCGACATCGGCTTCTTTCTCGGGATCCTGTGGCTCTACGGCAGCAGCGGCACGTTGTTGTTCTACGATGATGGCCGCGGCGCTCTTGAAGCTGCGGCGCTGCTGGCGATTGGCTCGAGCGCGACCTTCATCGCGCTGCTCATCTTTTGCGGCGCGGTCGGCAAATCCGGTCAGTTCCCGCTTCACGTGTGGCTTCCCGACGCGATGGAGGGTCCCACGCCAGTCAGCGCGCTGATCCACGCCGCGACGATGGTTGCTGCCGGTGTGTTCCTGGTCGCACGCGTGTTTCCGCTCTTCTCGTTAGGAGCAGTCGATGGTGTAACGCCAGCGCTCACGGTGGTGGTCTGGGTCGGCGTCATCACCGCCGTAATGGCCGCGCTGATCGCGATCGCGCAGGACGACATCAAACGCATCCTCGCCTATTCGACTGTCTCGCAGCTCGGCCTGATGATGGTGTCGCTAGGCGTCGGCGGAGTCGCCGCCGGAATCGTCCACCTGCTGGCGCACGCCTTCTTCAAGGCGCTGCTCTTTCTCGGCGCCGGTTCGATCATCCACGGTTCGCATCATGAACAGGACATCCGGCGGATGGGTGGTCTGCGACGACTGATGCCGGTGACGTTCGCTACGTACGCGATCGGCATGATGAGTCTGAGCGGTGTGCCACTCCTGTTCTCTGGTGCGTGGACGAAGGAGGAAATCCTGCACGGCACCGCGCATTGGCACGGATCACCGGTGCCCCATTATCTGCTCCTGCTCGGCGTGGTGCTCACCGCCTTCTACATGACGCGGCAGATGATCTACGTCTTCTTCGCGCAGCGACGGAGCACCGATGCGGCGCACGAAAGCCCGCGGGTGATGACGATTCCGCTGATCGCGCTCGCGGTTTGCTCCGTCGGTCTCAGCGTCATCCTGACGCCGGCATGGCCTTGGTTGCACGAGTATCTGCTCGGCCGATCTGCTGAGTTCCACCTCGGGCGCATCATTCAGCCGATGCTGTTCATCTCTGCGCTGCTGGTCGGCGCCGGGATCGCGCTCGGCGTTCTTCTTTATCGCAGCGTGGGCACGACTGATCCGCTGGCGCAGAAACAGCCGGCGCTCTTCGGATTTCTCGCGAACCGAATGTGGCTGGACGAGCTCTACGGAAACACCGTGCTGCGCTTGAGCGCCTTCGTCGCGCTGTGGTCCGACTGGATGGATCGGCACGTGTGGGATGGCTTTGTCGGCGCAGCAGGGACATTCGCGCAGCTCACCGGCATCGTCAGTAGCGGAGTCGACAACGCCGCCATTAACGCCGGCGCAGACATGGGTGCAGGTGGCGCTCGCGACACAGGGCGACTGGTGTCCACGTGGCACTCCGGGCAGGTGCAAATCTATCTCCGCGCCGTCGCAGTCGGCACGCTCACGTTGCTGCTGCTTTACGCCTGGCTTGCATGATCAGCGCGCTTATCACTATCCCGCTGGTCGGCGCACTGCTCGCTAGCATCGCGCCTCAGAACCGCGCCCGCACTGTTGCGCTCGCGTTTAACTTTCTCGCCGCACTCCTTGCCCTCACGTTGTGGCGGAACTTCGACAGCGGCGCGGGTGGGCTGCAGTTCGTGGAGCGCTACGCATGGATCCCAGCGATCGGCGCGGAGTATCTCCTCGGCATCGATGGCTTCAGTCTGCTCCTCGTGTTGCTGACGTCGCTCGTGGTGCCGTTCGCATTGCTCGCGCGTCCGATGAGCCGCGGGTTCTGCGCGCTGATGCTCCTAACGCAGGCGGCGCTCTACGGCACCTTCACCGCGCACAACTTCATCCTCTGGTTCCTCTTCTTCGAGATGAGCCTGATCCCGTCCTTCCTGCTCATCAAACTCTGGGGCGGTGAGGAGCGCGATCGCGCCGCGGTGAAGTTCTTTGTCTACACCTTCCTCGGCAGCGTCGCGATGCTGCTGGCCTTCCTCGGCATTTATCTGGTGCACGGCACGTTCGACTTCGCGACGCTCGCTACCCTCGGCAAGACCGGGCTGCTCACCGGCAATGCAGCGTGGCTCGCCTTCGCCGGCATCTTCCTCGGTCTCGCGGTGAAGACAGCGCTGTTCCCATTCCACACCTGGCTGCCAGACGCGTATGAGAATGCGCCTGTCGGCGCGACGATGGTGCTCAGCGGTCTGCTCTCGAAAATGGGCGTCTACGGCTTCGTGCGTCTGCTGCTGCCGATGTTTCCGAACGAGATGCAAGCGATCGCGCCGTGGCTCCTCGCGCTGGCTGTTTGCTCCATCCTCTTCTCCGCGCTCGCCGCGTGGGCGCAATCCGACCTGAAACGGATGGTCGCCTACCTGTCGATCACGCACCTCGGCTACTGCATGCTCGGCGTTTTCTCGATCGGAGCATCACCGTCGCAGTCGCTCGTCGAAACCCAGGCGGCGCTCACTGGCGTGATGATGCAGGTCTTCAACCACGGCATCACCGCCGCGGCGCTGTTCTACTTCGTCGGCCTGCTCGAGCAACGCCGAGGCAGCCGTGGCATCGCAGATTTCGGCGGCTTGATGCAACGCACTCCGCTGCTCTGCGGCTGGATGAGCGTCGCGGTGTTTTCATTCCTCGGTCTGCCGGGGCTGAATGGATTCATCGGCGAGTTCCTCATCTTCAAGGGCAGCTTTGCGCTCGCTGCCGCAGCGACCTCAGTCGCGGTCTTCGGCCTCCTGATCACAGCCGTCGCGTTGCTGCGCGGTATGCAGGCGCTCTTCAGCGGCCCGCTTCCAGAGAACGGCGGCGCCTTTGACGATCTCCGGCGCGGCGAACTCACCGTCGTGGTGCCCGTCAGCGTGTTGATGCTCGCGATCGGCATCGCGCCGCAATGGGTCTTCAACATCTTCAACGCCACCGTCGTCCAGATGGCGCGAGCGCTTGCCTGAAAAGCTAATGGCCGACGAGATCATCCCGATTGAACAGATCACGCTGGCGATCCGGTATTTCCGCGAGCAGAAGGTGCTGCTCGACTTCGATCTGGCGGCGCTTTATGGCGTCACCACAAAGGCGCTGAACCAGGCCGTGAAACGCAACGTCGACCGGTTCCCGGAAGACTTCATGTTTCGCCTCACGGCCGAGGAAACACGGTCTTTACGGTCACAAAATGTGACCTTACAAACGCCTCACTCGGAAGTGAATACGGCGAACAGGTCACAAGTTGTGACCAGTTCGAAAAAGCACCGAGGGGTTGTTTACCGGCCCTACGCTTTCACGGAACAAGGCGTCGCGATGCTCTCCAGCGTGCTGCGCAGCGATCGTGCGGTAAAGGTGAACATCGCGATCATGCGCGCGTTCGTGAAGCTGCGTGCCGCGCTCGAAGGCAACCGCGCGCTCGCCGGCAAGTTCGCTGAACTCGAGGAGCGCGTCGGCAAACACGACGAAGAGATCGGCGCAATCATCGAAGCCATTCGACAGCTGATGGCTCCGCGCGAGAAGCCGGCGCGCGAGATTGGGTTTCACGTGCGCGAGACGACGCCGCGATACCGCACCCGCAGGAAGAGCCGATGATCGCCTGGACGATCTACGTCACGTTTGCTGGCGCTGTCGCCGCGCTGCTGGTGCCCCGCATTGCTGCGCGCGCGGTCGCGCTGCTCACCGCGCTGGCAGGGTTCGTGATCAGCCTATGCGCCTTCTTCGTGCCGGCGGATTTCTCGTCATTCGAAACTGTCGTGCGCGTGCCGTGGGTGCCGATGCTTGGGACAGAATTTCATCTCGCAGCTGACGGGATTAGTCTCACGATGGCGCTTGTCACTGGCCTCACCGCCGTCAGCGCTGTGCTGTTCTCGTGGGATGTGGACGAGCGGCCTAACGAGTTCTTCTTCTGGCTGCTGCTCGTGGTGGCTGGTTCGTATGGCGTCTTTCTCAGCGCCGATCTCTTCCTGCTCCTCGTCTTCTACGAGCTGGTCATCGTGCCGAAGTACTTCCTGATCGCGATCTGGGGATCGACGAACAAGGAGTACGGCGCCATGAAGCTCACGCTCTACTCCTTCTTCGGCGGAGCGCTGGCGGTGATCGGCGCGATTGCGGCGTACGCGGCCGCGGCCTCACTCGATCTGCAGGAGCTCTCGCGCTTCAACTTTCGCCCGGAGCTCCAGGCTTGGGCCTTCCCCGTGACGTTCCTCGGTTTCGCGGTGCTCGCAGGCATCTGGCCGTTTCACACGTGGGCGCCGACTGGTCACGTCGCCGCGCCGACCGCCGGCTCGATGCTGCTCGCCGGCATCGTGATGAAGCTTGGCGCGTACGGAGCGCTGCGCGTGGCGATGAATTTGTTCCCGCAGGGCTACGAAATGTGGCGCGACTGGATCGCCGCCCTCGCCGTTATCGGAATCGTTTACGCGGCGGCAGTCGCGTTGCGGCAGCGCGACCTGAAGTTCGTCATCGGCTACTCGAGCATCAGCCACATGGGCTTCGTGCTGCTCGGGCTCGCGACGGCGAACGCGCTCGGTGTGGGCGGAGCGGTGCTGCAGATGTTCTCGCATGGCGTGATCGCGGCGCTGCTCTTCGCCGTCGCTGGACGCATGATCTATCGCCGCACGCATACGCGTGATCTCGACGCGCTTTCCGCAATGCGGTTGAGCAGGGCGATGCCGTTTGCCGCGTTCACCTTCGTCATCGCGTCGGCTGCCTCGATGGGTATCCCGGGGTTCAGCGGTTTCGCGGCGGAGATTACGGTTCTGATCGGGACATGGCGGGCCTATCCGAGCGCCGTCTGGGTCACAGGTATCGGGATGGTGCTCGTCGCCGCCTTCACATTGCGCGGTTTAACGAAGAGCTTCTTCGGTGATCGCGCCGGTGTGGACACAACGACGCCCGAGTCGCATCCGCTCGCGCCCATCACGGCGGCAGAAAAATGGGGCGCAGGTCTCTTGATGTTCTCCACACTCGCTGTGGGCGTATATCCGAAGCTGCTGATGGACCGGATTCAGCCGGCGATCGAAGCAATGCGCTGGCTTCCACGATGAACTACCTGCAGCTCCTTCAACTCGCGCTGCCGGAGGCGATCGTCGTGATCACCGCGCTCGCGGTTCTTACCGTTGGCCTAACTAGGGAGCGGGCGGATGATCTCGCGACTGGCATCGGCGTCATCGGCCTCGTCGCAGCGGCCGTAGCAATCGGGAGATTGCCGGACAGCGCGTTCCTGTTCGGCGGCATGCTTGTCGTCACCCCGCTCACCGCGCTCTTCAAGCTCATCTGCCTGGCGCTTGCGCTGTTCACCGTCGTCCTCGCGCGCGGTTCAGGATTCACCCGCCACGCTGCCGAGTTCGTCGGCATCATCCTGCTTGCCACGGTCGGCCTGATGGTGCTCGTCGGCACCGAGGAGCTGCTGATGATCTTCATCGGCCTCGAGCTCACCGGGCTGTCGCTCTACGTGATGACGGCGTTTGATCGCGCGTCGCGCAGTTCCGCCGAAGCCGGCGTGAAGTACTTCCTCTTCGGCAGCGTCTCGAGCGCCTTCACGCTCTTCGGCCTGAGCCTCGTCTACGGGATGTGCGGCACGACCGGCCTGAACGCGATTGGCCAAAAGATCGGAGCTGGGCCAATCGAGCCGTTACTCGCGGCCGGCATCGTGATGACGCTGGTCGGCCTCGCCTTCAAAATCGCAGCGGCGCCGTTTCATCTCTGGGCGCCGGAGGCTTACACCGGCGCACCAGTTCCGTCGGCGGCGTTTATCGCTTCGGGCTCGAAGGTCGCGTCATTCGTGGTGCTCGGGAAAATCCTCCTCGTCGGCTTCGCGCCGGCGGAAGGAAGCGCCGAGTGGCACCGGGTCGCCGCCGGATGGGCGCCGCTCATTGCCGCGCTCGCCGCACTTTCGATCATCATCGGCAACCTCGCCGCGCTCGCGCAGACAAACGTGCGGCGTCTGCTCGCCTATTCCGCCGTCGCGCACGCTGGCTACACGCTGCTCGGCCTGCTGGCCGGCGGGCGCGAAGGCTTCGGCGCGACGCTCTTCTACACAACGACGTACGCGTTCACGTTGCTCGGCGCGTTCGGAGTCGTCGCGTTCGTGCGCCGCGAGACGGGCGGCGACGATTTCGCCCACTTCAAACGGCTGCGCAGGCACTCACCGCTGCTCGCCGGATGCATGGCAGTCTTCATGTTGTCGCTCGCCGGCCTGCCGCCGCTCGCTGGATTCTTCGGCAAGTTTTACCTCTTCGCGGCCGCGCTCTCGGCCGGCGAAAACCAGGGACTCCTCTGGCTCGTCGCGCTGGCGTTCTTCGGCAGCTTGCTGTCGCTCTACTACTACCTGCTCGTGCTGAAGGTCATCTTCGTCGACGACGCGGCGTCGACCGAATCGACCTATGCGCCCGCAGGGTTCGATCCGCTGCAGCGAATCACCGTTGCCGTGCTCGCGGCGGTTGTTCTTGGACTCGGAGTGCTCCCGTCCGCGCTGCTCGGCCGAATCGCTGCCGCGCTGCCTTAACCGCGCGATCTAAGTCAGCTCGCGCGCGAGCAGCTTGAGCCAGTCGCGGCGTGCTCTCAATTCGTACTCCACGCCGACGCCGGGCAGGTACCCCTCTTTCGCCGCGCCAGCGGCCTTCCGCTGCGCCGTCCGAGCTTCAGCTTCCGCTAGAGCGGCTTCAGTGCTTTCTCGCGCGTCGCTTAGGAATTTCACACGGGCGCTCTTCGACAGCAGTCGCAGGAAATGGACGCGGGTCCGAATGGGATCCGGTGTTGGCGCAGCAGTTAGCGCGGTGGCTGTTCGGAGCCACTCGGTCAAAGAGGCACGACCTGCTCGCGTGATCGTAAGCTTCTGTTTTCCGCGCGCGCCCTGAGGTGCGGATGCGCGGGCGAACCCGCCCTCCACGAGGCGGCGAATCGATGGATAGATCGAGCCGGTGCTCGAGCTCCAGCTCGGCGTAAGAGAGGCCGCGAAGTCCTTCCGGACGTCATAGGCGGAGAGAGGTCCGTCGCGCGCAATCAGGGCCAGGACGGTGTGGTCGAGTTCGGTCATGGGGATTTCGGGTGCGCAGCATAGCCCTTGCAATCCACCCTCCAGAAGGCGACTATAGTGCGTGGCGCACTATATGCAGAGCAGCGGAGGATCGCAATGCTCGACCTGAATGATGTCAGCCATGTGTACGGCAACGGAACCCGTGCGCTCGACCATGTCACGCTGTCCATCCCTCGCGGGATGTACGGCCTGCTCGGTCCGAACGGCGCCGGCAAGTCGACGCTCATGCGCACGATTGCGACGCTGCAAACGCCGACCGAAGGCACGATCAGGTTCGGCGACGTCGACGTGATCCGCGAGCCCGAGCAGCTGCGCCGGGTGCTCGGTTATCTGCCGCAAGACTTCGGGGTTTATCCGCGCGTCTCCGCCTATGACATGCTCGATCACATGGCGGTGCTGAAAGGCATCTCCCGCGCGTCGGATCGCAAGGCGACGGTCGGGTCGCTCCTTCAGCAGGTGAACCTGTGGAGCGTGCGCAAGAAGGCGCTCGCCGGCTTCTCAGGCGGGATGCGCCAGCGCTTCGGTATCGCCCAGGCGCTGATTGGCAATCCCGAGCTCATCATCGTGGATGAGCCGACGGCGGGGCTCGATCCCGAGGAGCGGAATCGCTTCCTCAACCTGCTCGTGGAGATCGGCGAGAACGTGGTCGTCATTCTGTCGACTCACATCGTCGAGGACGTAGCGGACCTTTGCCCACGGATGGCAGTGCTCGCCGCCGGCCGCATCCAACTGGAAGGCGCGCCGCTCGAGCTGATCCGCGCCACCAGCGGCCGCATCTGGATGAAGGTGATCCCGCGCGCCGAGCTCGCCGCATCTCGCGAACGCTACAACCTCATCTCCACGCGGCTCTTCGCCGGCCGCACCGTCATTCACATCCTGGCGGAGAGCGATCCCGGCGAGGGTTTTACGAGCGTTGAAGGCGGGCTCGAGGATGTCTATTTCTCCACCCTGGCTCAGTCGCGCCGCGCGGCCTAACGAACAACAATGTTCGCGCAGATCGCCAGGTTTGAGGCGCGCTATCAGGCGCGCAATCCCGTCTTCTGGGGAGCGGTAACGACTCTGTTCGCACTGACGTTTGCCGGGATGGCGGCGGAGGACATCCGCTTCGCGAGCAGCCCTAGCGTCCGCGAGAACGCGCCGAGCTCCATCGCGGGCGCGCACATCATCCTCTCGATCATCTTCATGTTCATCCCGGCGGCCTTCGTCTCGAACGTCATCGTCCGGGACGATGAGACCGGCTTCGGCCCGATCATCCGCTCCACCCGCGTCGGCAAATTCGACTATTTGATCGGGCGTTTCACCGGAGCGGCGGCGGCTGCGGCAATCGCATTCCTTGCGGTGCCACTCGCGATGTGGGCCGGCTCAATGATGCCAGGTCTCGACCCCGCGACGGTCGGGCCAAACCGCTTCTCGGATTATGCCCTCGCGTATCTGACGCTCGCGCTGCCGAACATCTTCCTTGCCTCGGCGGTGTTCTTCGCCCTGGCAACGATCACGCGCTCGATGCTGGGCACGTTTCTCGGGGTAATCGGATTCCTGGTGCTCTACTCCGCGATGATCGGGTTCATCGCGAAGCTGCCGCACCTGCGCGCAACGTTGTCCGTCTTTGAGCCGTTTGGGCTGGCTGCTTTCCAGGACGCGACGCGCTACTGGACCGCGGCGGAAAGCAACGCGCAGATGCCTGCGCTGCGAGGTGCGCTGCTGTGGAACCGGTTGCTCTGGAGCGGCGTGGCCGTGTCGCTCCTCGGGCTGGCTTTCGCGTCCTACAATTTCACCGCGCGGCCGAAGCGGGTGCGCAGCCGGCGAAAGGGCATGCTACCGGAAGAGAACGCAGCCGCCCCGCAGTCCCTCGCGAGCACCGGAACGGTCGGCAGCCAGCCAACGTTCGGCGCCGCCACAGCCCGCGCTCAGCTCGTGGCCCGCACCCGACTGGACGTGATGCAGGTGTTGAAGAGTCCGGGCTTCGCGGTCCTGCTCGTGCTCGCCTTGATCAGTGCGATTACGCTCCTCTCGACGGTCGGCTACCGCTACGGGACGCCCAGCATTCCGGTGACGCGCCACATGATTCTGTGGCTCAGCGGCGTGTTCCAATTCTTCACGCTGATCATCGCCATCTACTACGCCGGTGAGCTGGTCTGGCGCGATCGGGAACGCAAGTTCCACGAGATCCTGGATGCGACGCCGCTGCCAAACTGGGCCTACGTCATCCCGAAGACGCTCGCCGTTTTTCTGGTCCTGCTGAGCACGGTGCTGATCGGGGTCGCAGCGGCGATCGCCATGCAGCTGATCAACGGCTACACGGAGATCGAGCTGCACAAGTATCTGCTCTGGCACCTGCTGCCGCAGAGCGCCGACATGTTGCTGCTCGCCAGCCTGGCGGTGTTCATCCAGGCGCTCAGCCCTAACAAGTATGTGGGCTGGGGCATCATGGTGGTGTACCTCGTATTCCAGAGCTCAGCAGGCGACCTCGGCCTCGAGCACAACCTCTACCTGTACGGCAACGCGCCCGAGCTCGAAATCTCAGACATCAACGGCGTCGGTTCGCACTGGCTCGGCGCGCTCGTGTTCCGCGTTTACTGGCTCGCGTTTGCAGTGTTGATGCTGGTCGCCGCGCACCTGCTTTGGCGGCGGGGTAACGAGACCCGGCTGAAGCCTCGCCTGCGCAGCGCACCGGCCAGACTCAATGGTGCGACGCGGATGATCGCCGCGGGCGCGCTGCTGGTTTTCGTCGGTGCCGGCGCCTTCGCGTACTACAACACCAATGTCCTGAACACGTATCGGACGAGCGCGGAGAAGGATCGTCACCTCGCCGAAAGCGAAAAGCGTTTCCTCAAGTATGAAGCGCTGCCTCAGCCGGTCATCACGCATGTGGAGTTGAATGTCGCCCTCTACCCGGAGGAGACGCGCGCCGTCACACGCGGCCGCTTCAGGATCAGCAATCTCACCGATCAGCCGATTGGCGACGTTCACGTGCGGAACCCGACACCCGAGCTGGACATCCTTGCGGTCGACTTCCCCGGCGCGCGTCTCACGTCACACGATGAAGCATTCGGCTACCGCATCTACACGCTCGACCAGCCGATCGCGCCGGGCGACACACGCGAGCTGAGCTTCGAGACGCGGCGGTGGCAGCGCGGCTTCCGCGACAGCGGCGACGATCTGCGGCTGGTGGCGAATGGCACGTTCCTCGACGCGCGCGGCATCATGCCGGCGATCGGGATGAGCCGCGCAGGTCTGCTCGAGGATCGCGCGGCGCGCCGCACACACGGTCTGCTGCCGGAGCTTCGTCCCGCGAAACTCGAGGACGTTTCCGCGACTGCGCGCAACGAGATCGGCGGCGGCTGGGCGACAGCCGACATCACCGTCTCCACGCAAGCGGACCAGACGCCGATCGCGCCGGGCAAGAAGGTTTCCGATCTCGTCGAAGCTGGGCGCCGCACGGCGCGCTTCGTTTCCGACACGCCGATCCTGACGTTCTTCTCGATCCAATCGGCGCGCTATGCCGAGAAGCACCGCCAGCACGCTGGCGTCGACCTCGCCGTTTACTACCACCCCGAGCATCACTGGAACGTCGACCGCATGCTCGACGCGCTCGGCGCCGGGCTGGATTACTGCCAGGCGAGCTTCGGGCCTTACCAATTCGAACAGCTGCGCATCACCGAATTTCCTGCCTACGCGAAGTTTGCGCAGTCGTTCGCGAACACCATCCCGTATTCCGAAGCGGTCGGGTTTGTCGCCGACGTCGAGCGAAGCGACGGGATCGATTACGTGACCTACGTCACCGCGCATGAGGCCGCGCACCAATGGTGGGCGCACCAGGTGATCGGCGCGCAGATGCAGGGCAGCACGTTACTCACGGAAACGCTCGCGCAGTACTCCGCGCTCATGGTGATGAAGCGGCTCTACGGCGAGAACAAGATCCGCCAGTTCCTGAAGTTCGAGCTCGATCGTTATCTCACTGGTCGCGGCGAGGAAGCGGTCGAGGAGCTCCCGCTCGTGCGCGTCGAGAACCAGCCCTACATCCACTACCAGAAAGGATCGCTCGCGATGTACCTCCTGCAGCAGCGCCTCGGCGAAGACGCCGTGAACCGCGCACTGCGCGCCTTCATCGACCGCTACAAATTCAAGGGACCGCCGTATCCCCGTTCCGTCGATCTCATCGAGCTGTTCCGTCAGCAGGCGACAACGCCCGAGCAGCAGGAGCTGATCACCGATCTCTTCGAGCGGATCACGCTCTACGATCTGCGTGTTCAGGAGCCGACAGCCGCTCTGCGTGATGACGGCCGGTGGGACGTTACCATTCCGATGGCGGCGCAAAAGCTCTACGCCACCGGCAGAGGCGAAGAGCAGGACGCGACGCTCAACGAGGAGATCGAGGTTGGACTATTTAACGCGGAGCCGGGCACCCGCGCGTTCGCAGAAAGCAATGTCATCGTGATCGAGCGGCGCCCGATCAGGAGCGGAGACCAGGTCGTGAACTTCGTGACGCACACAAAGCCGACGCACGTCGGCATCGATCCCTACAACTTCTACATCGATCGAAACTCGGCTGACAACGTCATGCGGGTTCCGTAAGGATCGCGCAGCGACGCACTACATCTGCGGATCCGCCTCCTTAAGAAACTCGCGCACCGGCTTTCCGCCGAGATACAGCTCCTCGATCACGCCTCGCCCGCCGAGCACCCGAATACTCACCCACGCGTCCGACGGGTCCGAGCCGCCCCCGCGAACTGCCGTATCCGCGTGCGGCGCCATGTTCTCGTCCATGTAGTAGCGATTGAATGGCAACTCCACGCCGATCGTCTCGGGCGTGAGGAAGTTCACGGTCGCCTTGAGCACCAATTCCCCGGCCGGCTTCTCCTTGTGCAACGCGACGATCTCGCCGAACCCATCCGCGCCTTCGCGCAGCTCCAGGTAAGCGGTGTCGGCGTATTCGAAATGGCCGCGCACCAATTCGCGCGGCACCTGCTCGACCGTGTAACCCAGCGCCACGTAGCGCCCGCGGAACACATCGGCAGGATCCACCGGCCGCGTGTGCAACTTCAGCTGACGGCCTTCCCGCAGCACGCGTTCTTCGCCGACGATCATCCACGCCGGCACGGCAAGCTGCGCCAGCGCGAGCGCGGTCCAGAGAGCGAGGCGTAGGGACTTCATCCTTCCGCCTTTCGCCGCTTCAGCAGGATCGCGTTCACCACCAGGAATCCGATTCCGACCGCGATAAACGCGAGCCCGCGGATCAGGAATCCGACGTCCGTATCGAAGAAGCGCATCACGATCAGCGCGGTCAGTATCAGCATGCCGGCGTTGGTCTCGGCGAACTTCGCCCCGGCCAGCCCGGATCGGAGGGCCATGACCGCGAGCGCAAAGACGTAGACGTTCATGAGCAGCGCCGCCGCCCATTCCTCGGCTGCGAAGGTGACGGCGAACGCGAGCAGCGTCGCAAACGGGAACGCAGCGGCGACGGGATTCACGGGAATCCGGCGAACGAATGCGATGCTCGCCGCAGCCATTCCGCTGAGGATGGCGAGCGCGCACACGCCGGTGGCGACCACGCCGCCTAAACTTGTCTTCACCACGCTCTGGTCGTCCCAAAACCCGCCGTAGGTAAACGCCAGCGACAACACGCCGATCGCCGCGAAGCCCACCCACCGAAAGGGATGCAACTCATCCGGCCGGAGCGCGACACCCGCCACGTAGAGCACGGCAAGATAGCCGGCGAAAGCCGGGATCCAGATACCGTGCAGGTGCGCGTGATTTGCCGTCGCGCCAAGCAGAATGCCGCCGGCGATCATCGCCGCGACCGCGAGCCACCAAGCGCGCAAACCACCGCGCTTGATCATCGGCACCATCAGCGGCAACACCGCCGCGATCAGCAGCCATCCCCACGGCCAGTAGTTTCTGGTGTCGATCAGCGTCCACGCGACGGCCAGAGCCAGGTAGAGCAGCATCGCCGAGGCGGACCGCAGGAGATATACTGCGGGCAGCGTCAGCAGCATCCACGCGAGGAAGAAACTGCCGGCACCTCCCGGAATGTGATAGATCTGCGAAACGATCGCGATCGACGCGGCGATGGCGAGGCTGTTGAGCAGCGCCACGCCTTCGCGCCAGCCCATCGCATCTGTCTTCCGCAGCAACACAAACGCGCCCAGCGCCTGCGACACGAGCAGCGGCAGGAAGGCGAGCCCCGTTCTCACCACCCGCGGAAACAGGTCCCAGTTCGCCGCGAGGAGCAGGATGACTCCCCCGCCGATGAGCAACGCTCCGAGCACCGCGGTGATCGCCACCAGCATCGACACGCCGACGCGGGTTTTCGGCGCCCCATAATGCTCGCGCAACGCCGCGGCCGACTCGGGCGTCAGCACCCCGCGCGCGGTCAGATCGGGCAGCTGCGAGTAGAGCCAGCGGACCCCGGCATCGTTATTCTCCACGGCCGCAGACGTTAATGACCGGGAGCAGAATTGCGTAGGGAAAAATACGGCCAAATGCCGCCCGGCGCGAAATCCAGACACTTACTTCTCGTTAGCCGCCATAATTGTGCTACAATTGGCGATGGCAAAAACACCCGGCTCATCATTCACCCGTCGCGCACCCGATAATATCACCGAGGAGCTCGTCGCCATCCTCTCCTCCAAGACGTCGTATGAATTCAAGCCGCTGTTCGACATGATCCTGACCAGCCTGCGCGAGCGCAACGCTGCCAGCGGCGGCGAAGAAATGCTCCGCCTCCGCTGCTACGAGAAGCTCCAGAGCCTCGTCAGCCAGGGCATCGTCGACCGCAAGGTCAACGGCACTGTGAAGAAGTACAAGGGCGTGCCGGCTCGTCTCGCTTCGCTGAGCGCGGAGCAGAAAGTCCTCCGCACCGAGTGGAACCAGCGCGCGCTCGCCAAGATCGCGGCGGCGAAGGTTTAATCGGTCCGTCGCGCGGCAGCGCCGCGGCCTGATCTGCACCCGACATCTGCACCCGGCCTGACGGCTTTACGCCGTCGGGACCGGAGCGGAGTCTTTTTTCCCTGCGTCTTCAGAGAAGACGTTCGTCGCCGCCGGGCGATGCACGCCACGTGTCCGGCGATTGTATATTGACGCCAGCGGCACAACCTCGTGCCAGGCGGGCCGCGCTACTCCACAGGAGCGCGACGCACGGCTGGCCATTTCAATAGCGAGGCCACGCGCGTCTCAGCGGCAGCTCCGGTTAATATGCGTGGCGAGTCACTCGCGGGTCTGTGCGCGTGCGATGCACCGTGTGAGGCTCGCACCCAGGGGCGACAGACGCTCCTCGAGGGGCAGCCGCAAAGCGGTTAACCGCACGTGGCCATCCCTTGGTGGGAACCCCCGCAACTCGTCCCTTCGGAAAAGATCAAAAAGATCTTGCCCGTGATCCAGTGTTATAGTTGACTATAACAGTAATGAGAGGTGATGACCGCTTGGAGCCCTCCAGCGAAAACGCCTCTCAGCCGTTAACTGGAACACAGGATGGAAAATGAATGGAATGATGGTCAGCCAATTTACCGGCAGCTCCGGGACCGGGTGGTCGCAATGATTCTGGACGACGTCCTCAAGGAAGGCGATCCGCTCCCGTCGGTGCGCAATGTGGCCGCTGAGTCGCGCGTCAATCCGCTCACCGTTCTCAAAGCTTACCAGGAACTTGCCGGCGAGGAGTTAGTCGAGACGCGACGGGGCCTCGGGATGTTCGTGAAAGCTGGTGCGCGGACCCTTCTTCTCGAAAGCGAGCGCCAGAGGTTCCTCGCCGAACAATGGCCGCGCATCGCCGCGACGATCCAGCGGCTCGGGCTTACGCCGGAAGAATTACTCGACGCTGCCAACCGCCAGTCGCCTCCGGCGTCGTCCAGCAATCAGGAGGGCCGCTAAAGCCATGGCCACGATAGAAGCACGCGGCCTCCGCAAAACCTACGGCACCACGGTCGCGCTCGACGGCATCAACTTGCGCGTCGAAGAAGGCCGCATCCTTGGCCTGATCGGCCCTAACGGCGCCGGCAAAACCACGGCGCTCGATGCGATTCTCGGTCTGGTCCCGTTTGAAGGCGAGCTGAAGGTGCTCGGCCGGAACCCTTGGACAGAGCGCGACCTGCTCATGCGCGACGTCTGCTTCGTTGCCGACGTCGCGGTGCTCCCACGCTGGATGCGCGTTTCCGACGCGATCGACTACGTCGCGGGCGTGCATCCGCGGTTCGACCGCGCGAAAGCGGAAGGATTCCTCGCGCGGACCACGATCAAGCGCACGGGCAAAGTGCGGCAGCTCTCGAAGGGCATGGTCGCGCAGCTGCACCTC
>CADCTA010000103.1 GCA_902805675.1 uncultured Chthoniobacterales bacterium
AGACGCCAACGCCGAAGGACGACGGGAGGCCAGCACTCTCCAGAAGCTTTGTCGACGCGAATCCCGGCCTGAGGAATGCAAGGCCAGGGAAGGCGACCGCACGACAACTCATATCAGCGGGCGAACCAGCCGGTGGAGCTTCGATGAAGCCACACGCACCGAACCAGAGCGCAACCCATACCGGAAGTGCGAACAGGCTGATCAACGCAATCCGGATGGCATGATCGACGATCTTCCTCCCGTGGTCGCGAGCGCGCATGCGACTGGAGGCCTAACGAGTATTAGAAGAACGTTCGCTTTTAAAGACGAACATTTTTTCGTCTATCACGGCCAGGAGGGACAAAATGGCGCCGGTGACGCCTCGTCAAGCGGACTGCGGATTCCGAGCCCTGGTTTGTTCAAGACATGCGTATAGATCATCGTGGTGGAGACATCTTTGTGGCCGAGCAATTCCTGCACGGTACGGATATCATACCCGCTTTCCAGCAGGTGCGTGGCGAAGCTGTGGCGGAATGTGTGGCAGCTGGCTGCCTTCGCCAGCCCTGCCGAGCGGATGGCCAATTTGACGGCGTTTTGCAGGTTCTTTTCCGCGAGGTGGTGTCGGCGGATTTCGCCGCTGCGCGGGTCGAGTGATGGTTTGGCGGCCGGGAACACGTATTGCCAGGGCCAGGAACGAGCCGCGCCGGGATATTTGCGGCCCAAGGCGCAGGGGAGATAGACCGCGCCGCCGCCACGCGCGAGCTCCTGCTGGTGCAGCTCCTGGATGCGCGCGAGGTGAGCCTGGAGCGGGCGTTTTAGTCTGGCGGGCAGGATGGTGACGCGCTCGCGCATTCCCTTCCCTTCGCGAATGGAAATGCGGTTATAGCCGAAGTCGATGTCTTTGACTCGCAAGCGCAAGACCTCGAGGAGGCGCAGACCGCTGCCGTAGAGCAGGTGCACCATGAGCCGATAATCGCCCTGGAGATGGGCGAGCACGGCGCGGGCCTCGGCGCGCGTGAAGACAACCGGCAGCTTGGGCGGCCGGCGGACGCGCTCGACGCCGGTGATGTATTCCAGCTTGCGCTCCAAGACCTGTTTGTAGAGGAAGAGCAGCGCGCTCAGGGCCTGATTTTGATGAAAGGCATCCCTGCCTTTCACCGGCTACCCTCGCCGGCTGGACCGTCCATCTCGCACCGCTTCCCGCGGGCTCGATTGAGTCGAAGCCGCAACGTTGCGGTTGATGGCGAGGTGGCTCAAGAAGGCGGCGATCTCATTCTCGCCCATGTCTGCGGGGTGCCGTTTGCCATGGAAAAGAATGAAGCGGCGAATCCAGTCGGTGTAGGCGGTCTCAGTGCGGATGCTGTAACGCTTCACTTGCAAGTGCCAGCGGACGCGGTCGAGAAGCTTAGGCGGCTGCGGCGCTGCAGATGTGGAGCTCGCATAAGGCGGGGTTGCTAGCACGCCCTCACCTTATGTGACCCGCCGTAGTGAAGACAAGAAGATAGGTGAGAACGTTCCGCGCCGGCCGTGATGCTACCGACCCAGGTAAGGTCGGTCCCGGTTTGTGTCCTCAGCACCGCTGACCTTCAATGTGTCGCGCTTTGTTGTCGCTGCGCGAGAACGAGGCGCGCTAGCTCCAGGTCGCCCGCGAAGGTGATCTTGAAGTTAAAGTCGTCGTTCGGCACGAGGACGACTTTGTGGCCGAGAGCTTCTACGGCCGAGACTTCGTCAGTGATCGCTCCGTTACTCGCGGCGACGCGGCCGTAGGCGTTCATGAGTAACTCCCGCGAGAAGATCTGCGGGGTTTGCATGGCGTAGACTCCTTCGCGGTCGACCGAGCCGGTTACGAGGCGGGTTTCGTCGGCGCGCTTGAGGGTATCGACGACAGGGGCGGCAAGGGACGCGGCGCCATGCTCCCGCGCGGCCGCGTAGACGCGCTCTATAGCTGATGGCGTAACAAGAGGGCGGGCGGCATCGTGTACCGCAATGAACTCGGCAGCGGGGCTGAGCTGCTTCAGCCCCGCGGCGACAGAGTCCTGCCGTTGCGCGCCTCCTGCCACGAATGCGCGGAGCTTGCCGAAGGCAGCCGGAGTGAGCGTTTCTCGGAGCTGCTCAAGGCAATCCTGGCGCCCCACGACAATGATGTCGGCGACGTTCTCAGCGGATTGGAACGCGGCTGCGCTATGCGCGATGACGGGCTTGTCGCCAAGGAGCGCGAACGTCTTATCAAAGCCCATTCTCCGGCTGCTGCCGCCGGCGACGATGATGGCGGTGAGCATCGGAACGAGCTTACAGGGCCCAGAAACGTCGAACGTCGAACGCTGAACGGCGAACTTCGAACGAAGAGCATCCTGGCCGAGCGGGGAACCGGCCTCTGCTTTCGATGTTCGAAGTTCGACGTTCGACGTTCGACGTTTTCCTCATCCGGCCAGCTGACGCTGCACTTCCTGGCTCAGCGTCTTGCCATCGGCGCGGCCGGCTAACTTTGTCTGCAGGGCTTTCATGACGAGGCCCATCTGCGCACGTGAGGTGGCGCCCGCTTCGGTGATGGCTTCGCGCACAGCGGCGGCGAGCTCGTCGCTGCTCATCTGCTGGGGCAGATAGGCGGATAACATGGCGAGCTCTTCTTTCTCTTTGGTGGCGAGCTCGGGGCGGCCGCCTTTCTCGAAGCTCTCGATGGAATCCTGGCGTTGCTTTACCTGTTTGCGGATGACTTGCATGGCCTCGGCGTCGTCGAGCTGGCCTTCGGCGCCGGACTTCTCGATGGCAGCGTATTTCACGGCGGACTTGAGCATGCGCAGGACGCCGAGCTTGCCGGCATCCTTGGCGCGCATGGCGTCCTTCAGTTCAGAATCGATCCGCTCTGCGATGGTCATGCCGTCGAAGCTAAAGCGACGCTCACATGCGCGGCAACCTTCTTTCGCCTGCTCAACGGAGTGGTGCTGGTGTCAAGATCCGGCGCCGGGCGCGTGCTGTTGCAATGAGCAGGCGTTTGACACGTACGCCCCTACCCCATGGCGGCTAGTCGAAGATGTTGCCGCGCTTAAATCGCCAGACGCTGAAGGTGTTTACGACGGCAGCGATGCCGAAAAGCACGGCAAGCGTCGGGAGCAGCTCGAGCGTGGTGCAGTTCGCCCATAGGACCTTGAGGAAGCCGTCGATGGCCCAGTAGACGAGGCTGAGCCTGCTAAGCTGCTGCACGAATTCCGGCATGAAGCTGGTGGGAAACCAGGCGCCGCCGATCGCGCTCATGATCAGGATGAGCAAGGTGCCGAGCCCACTGGCGGCGGAGGAGCTCGGCGCGATCGCGGCGAGCAGCATGCCGAATGCGACGCAGGCGGTGGAGGCGGCGAAGCAGATGAGCAGCAGGTTGCCGAAGTTACTCAGGATATCGATGCCGAAGAGCAGGCGTCCGGCGACGAACAAGGCCGTGAGCTGCACGAAACCGAGCAGCATCCCGAATAGATATTTGCTCCAGAGGATGTGAGTGCGGCGCACGGGCGCGGAGAGCAGGCGTTGGAACAAGCCGGCCTTCTTTTCATCGAAGAGGGAAGTGGCGGACGAGCTGAGCGAGAAAAGCAGGAACATGATCGCCCAGCCGCCCACACTTCGGGTGGCCATCGGGCTCTTCACTTTGCCGCCGCCGACCTGCTCAGATTCAATCTTGATCAGGCTCTGCAGGAACGAGTCCACCCCAGTGGATGCCGCGCCGGTCGGACTTCCGCCGAAGTTCAGCTGGCCGCTTTTGATGCTCTCGTAGACCTGCTGTGGATCGCCGCCGAATGAGCCGGCAATCGCGTCGGCTAACGAGCGGCTGAAGCTCTCGAAACTCTCCGCTCCGATGAAGTTGGCCGCGGCCTTTTGCACGCCGACGACCAGCGCCTGCGGGGCTGAGCTGTAGATCGTCTTTTGCAGCAAGCCGACGACGGTTTGCGTTTCGATCTCGTTCCGTGGGTTGTTGAGGAACTTCAGCTTCAAACCCGCGAGCTGATCGCCTCCCGCATCGGGAGGAAAGATGAGCCCGAAGCGGATCGAGCCGCCGCCGATCATCTCGCGCAAGCGCGCTTCCGTGAGTGGCACCTCCTGCCCTGCCGGATCTTTGTGCGTCGTGATGACCTTGAAGGCTGCCTCCTTCTGCAGCGCCGCTGTTACAGCCGTGCCGAAGGGCGAATCGGACTGGTTCACGACTGCCAGGGGAATTCCGGTGGGCGCCGGGCCTCCGGGGCGCCCGACGCCGAAGACATTGCCGAAGATGTAGATGAGGACGAACGGCACGAGGAACGTGAGCGACAGCGCGGTCTTGTCGCTGCGGAAGCGGCGGATTTCGTTGCCGAGCAGGATCAGGATGGTGCGCATGGATCAGGAATCCCGGAGCGTCTTCCCGGTGAGATGCAGGAAGACATTTTCCAGCGTCGGACGCGTCACATTGAAGAAGCGGCTCGCGATGCCGAGACGCTCGGCCTCGGAGAAGAACTCCGAGAGTCGCAGCTCTGGCGCGGGCGTTAGGACATAGGCATCGTCCGTCGTGTTGAGCTTCCCGAATCGCTCGAAGGCAGCGAGGTGTGGAGTTGTGCTGTCGTTGCGCGCGATGCGGATCTGTTCCGAAAACGGCAGATCGGTCAGCAGCTCGTCGAGTGTGCCGAGCGCGAGCAGCTTCCCGTGATCGATGATGCCGATCCGCGAGCAAAGTCGCGTCGCCTCTTCCATGTAATGGGTCGAGTAGACGATCGTCATTCCTTCGTCGTTCAGCTTTTCGAGGAAGTCGAAGATGGCGTTGCGTGATTGTGGATCGACACCCACCGTCGGCTCGTCGCAGAGGAGCAGCTGCGGGCGATGAAGGATGGCCGCGACGATGTTGATGCGACGGCGCATCCCGCCGGAATACGACTCCACCTTGTCGTGCCGGCGCTCCTCGAGTTGCGCGGCGGCGAGCCCTTCGGCGATGCGCTCGCGCAGCAATGCGCCACGCAGCCCGTAAAGCCCGCCGAAGAGGCGCAGGTTCTCTTCGCCGGAAAGCTCGTCATACAACGCGATCGACTGCGGGACGAAGCCGAGCTGCGCTCGCTGGGCGATGTCGTCAGGCATGAACGGCACGTTGCCGAGCAGGATCTCGCCGGAATCCGCGGCGCGAATGCCGGTGACTAACGACATCAGGGTTGTCTTTCCCGCGCCGTTCGGTCCGAGCAGGCCGAAGAACTCGCCCCGCGCGAGCGACAGCGACACGCTATCAAGCGCGGCGACAGAGCCGTAGCGCTTGGTCAGATTCTTCACCTCGAGCATAGCTACGGATTGCCGAGGATCTCGCGAAGCGCCGCGACATGCCCGTCGAAGGCACGTCGCCCGGCGCGCGTGACACTGAGGAAAGTTTTCGGGCGTTTCCCGACAAAGGTCTTCTCCACCTTGATGTAGGCGCTTTGTTCCAGAGTGGTGAGGTGCGCGCCGAGATTGCCGTCGGTCAGCCCGAGCTCCGTCTTCAAGAAACCAAAATCGACCTGCTCGGAGGAAGCAAGCCCGCAGAGTGCGCCCATGATGCGGAGCCGCACGGGTTGATGAATGACGGCGTCGAGCTCACTCACAGCGGTGCAGGGTTAACGCCACCAAAACCGCACGATGAACCCGGAGAGCACCACCGGCCCGCCGCAACAGATCGCGAACCAGAGCCAGAAGATCCCCGGGAACGCGAAGAGGCCCGTCAGGATCAAGGCCGACACGGTGAGCCCGATCACGAGCAGGTAGTTATCGAACCAGATGCCCGCGAGCACGTAGAGCTGCATCACGAGTAGAGCGATGAACGCGAAGATGCGGATATCGGCTGACGTCGTATCGCCGACGCCAAGGACAAAAGGCCAGAGCGTGCCGAACGCGAGGAGGCAGGCGAGCGCACCCATGAAGCGCTTATCAAACGGCGCGCGAATCTGGCGGCTTTGGTAGATGCCGATCGCTGTCGATGTCACGATGCCGGGCAAGACGAAGAGAGGGAAGGAGCGCGTAGCGCGTTCGCCGAAGATGTGAACGGTGAGAGCCATCGCGATCCAGATCGCTCCCCAGAGCCAGAGGTGCAGGTGGCCACGATGTGCACGGACGGCGCGGCGCATGGCTTCTCGCGATTCGGCAATCGTGCGCAGGGCGTGATGCGCATCGTCGGGCGAAATTGAATCCATGGCACAGATTACTCTGCGATTCAGAGTAATCTGTCAACCATGAACCGGACTGGCTGTTAAGTGGGTGCGGACGTTCCGCAGCGCTAGTGTCGCTTCCGACCGCAGTCGGAGCCATCCGCGTGAGGTCGACGGCACCTGCCGCCGCGGGATTCCTCCACTCCGCTTCGCTACGGTCGGAATGACGGGCCGTAAGTAGACGGAAGATACCTTCGGAAGACGACTAGCCAGTTTGCAGTCTCGCAGCGCACGCGCGCAGTGACGGCACGTCGCTGACGCTGATCACCTCGATGCCTTTGCGGATGCGCTGCGCCAGGCCGGCAAGCACCGCACCCGGCCCGAGCTCGATGAACAAGTCGCAGCCGTGATCGAGCAGCCATTCCATGCAGTCCGTCCACCGGACGGTGCCGGTGACCTGATCCTGCAAGGACTGGCGGATGTCGCCGAGCGTGTCGGACGCCGCGCCGGTGACGTTGCTGACGACGGGGAACCCGGGCATCTGGAACGTGGCGCCGAGCAACGCGTCGCCGAGCTGCACGTAGGCGCTGTTCATGAGGCGGGAGTGGTACGCGCCGGCCACGTTCAGGAGCGTGGCTCGGCGGATGCCGTGCTCTCGCGCCAGGCTGACGGCGAGCTCCACCTTCGCCGCCTCACCGGAAATCACGATCTGCCCCGGCGCGTTCAGGTTCGCGACGTCGACATCGGTGTCTGCGGCGAGCTGGCGGACGGCCGTTTCATCGGCGCCGATCATCGCAGCCATCGCGCCGGCGGTGGCGTCGCAGGCGGCTTCCATGAGCTGGCCGCGTTGCTGGACGAGCTTCAGCCCAGTCGCGAAATCGAAGGTGCCGGCCGCGGCATGCGCGGTCCATTCACCGAGGGAAAGGCCGGCGGTCGCTGCGATGGGGAACGAGGGCGCGAGCTGCCGCAGGGCGGCGAAGAGGGCGAGGCCATCCACGTAAAGCGCGGGCTGCGCGTTCGATGTTTTCGTGAGCTCATCGATCGGGCCGTGCCATGCGATCTGGCTGATCGGACGCCCGAGCACGGCATCAGCTTGCTGCCAGATCTGCGCTGCCGCTGGGAACTCGGCGGCGACGTCCCCGCCCATGCCAACCGCCTGGGCCCCCTGCCCCGCAAACAGAAGCGCGATTTTGTTCATGCCCGACAGCTAGCGCCGACCGGAGCGATGCGCGAGCACGAACGATGGCCGGATTTGTAGGGCTTTATGTCCGAACGATTTGCGTTGCCCTTTGCGCCGAAAATCATCAGCATCGCCGCATGGGCCAACAAACCCGTGGAGTACATAGATCACGCCCCGTTGGCGCGGTCGCCCTAGTGGCTGTTCTCCTGCTGGCGGCAGCGGGAATGGTCAACGCAGCAGAATGGAGTGCGAAACCAGCTCCGCCATTGCCACTCACGATCCTGGATCAGCAGTGGCAAGGCTCCGTCACGATCCGGTTGATGCTCGAACAGAGCGGCCGGGTGCGCGACGTGCAAGTAGTGCGCAGCAGCGGTATCTCCGCGCTGGACGAGATCGCACGTGAAGGCGCCGCGAAGTGGCGTCTGGACCCGGCCTCGGTGCGGGCTTCGGACGTGACGCGGGGTCGCGAGCACATCATCAAGTTCTACCAGGACGCGAGGGTGCGGAAAACCTACGCGCCCCCGGTGGCGGCGCGCTGGGTGGAGCGGACGAACTTCTAAGTTCGTCGGCTGGAATTGGCCGGCGCCGCGATCTGGCGGCGCCGATAGTGAAGTGGAGCACACGATTGGTCGTGTGCTTTTTGCGTACGCTTTAATGCAGGAATTTCCTGCTCGCGCGAATCCCGGTGCTCGTTAGCCGGAGCAGGCTGTCATTCCGACCGGAGCGAAGCGCAGTGGAGGAATCCCGGCGTAGCCTTTGTCGCGCATTGAAAGGTCCACCACGGATCCCTCGACTGCGCTCGGGATGACCGAATCCTGATGCCATCGGCCGATCACGGATACGTGTAAGGAGCTTGCACCCCCAGCGGGATTCCCAGCGCCCAATAGACGAGCAGGAACACCGTCCAAAGCACGAGGAAGGTGAGCGAATACGGCAGCATGAGCGACACGAGGGTGCCGATGCCGGTGCGTTTCACGTAGCGCTGCGCGTACACGACCACGAGCGGAAAATACGGCATCAGCGGCGTGATGATGTTGGTGGTGGAATCGCCGACGCGATACGCCGCTTGAGTCAGCTCAGGCGAAAAGCCTAGCGTCATCAGCATCGGCACAAAGATCGGCGCGAGCAGCGCCCACTTTGCCGAGGCAGAGCCGACGAGCAGATTGACGGTCGCGGTCAGCAAGATGATGCCCATCAACGTCACGCCGCCCGGGAGGGCCATCGCCTTGAGGACGTTCGCTCCTTTAAGTGCCAGCAGCGCGCCGAGGTTCGATTGCGTAAAGGCGGCAATGAACAACGCCGCGAAGAACGACAGCACGATGTAGTAGCCCATCGTGCTCATCGTCGTGCTCATCCCTTTGATGATGTCGCGGTGACTCTTGACCGTGCCCGCGACATAGCCGTAAACGGCGCCCGGGATCAAAAACAGCAGGAAGATCAGCGGCACGATCGATTGCATCAGCGGCGCGTTTGCTGCAGTCAGGGAGCCATCCGGTGCGCGGAGCACGGAACCACCCGGCGCCGAGCTTAGGACGAGACTCGCGACGCCAAGCACGAGGGCGCCAAGCCCCGCATACAGCCCGCGCGTTTCCCTTGGGCCGAGGGTCTGCATCTTCGGCATGTCGGCCGGGTCCCCATCGATCTCTACACGGCGTAGACGCGGCTCGATGACGCGGTCGGTGATGAACCAGCCGACGAGGATGATGAGAAAGCTGGATGCCGCGGTGAAGTACCAGTTGCAGAGCGGATTCACCACCCGTTCGGCGTCGATCACGCGCGCACCCATCTGGGTGAAGCCGGCGAGCAACGGATCGAGGCTTGAGGGCACAAAGTTGGCGCTGAACCCGCCCGAAACGCCAGCGAACGTGCCCGCGATCCCGGCGAGCGGATGCCGCCCTGCAGCCGCGAAGATTACTCCGCCGAGCGGAATGACGAGGACGTATCCGGCATCAGCCGCCGTGTGACTCACCAGTCCGACGGTGACTAGCATCGGCGTCAGCAATTTCGCCGAGGTGAAGCTCAGCATGCCTTTCAAGCAGGCGTTGATGAACCCGGTGTGCTCCGCGACACCGACGCCGAGCAGTGCGACCAGCACGACGCCGAGCGGATGGAAGCTGGTGAACGTAGTCACCATGCTCGACAGGAACGCCGCGATCGACGCGCCGGCGAGCTGGTTCTTGATCTGGAGCGGCTGCTGATTCCGCGGGTCGATCTCGCTGAACTGCATCGTCGAGAACACCGCCGAAAGAATCCAGACGACGATCAGCAGGAGGAAGAAGAGCGCCGCCGGATCGGGCAGTTTGTTGCCGAGCACCTCTATGGTATTCAGCGCGCGATCGATGAAGCGGGTTGGTTTATCTGGGATGGTGTCGGGTGGATTAGAAAGCTGGGCCATAAGCGCGAGTCAGCCGCCAGATTGTGGGCTGCGCGAACGGATGACAATACCGGTCGTGAGAAGATGAACCTGCTGACGAGTGCGCAGGCCGCGCCGCCGCACTAAGTTTCCCGAAAATGCGCTTGCGCCGTTTTGCGCGGTCGCGAGCATAGTCGCACTGCTCTGCTGTATGGCTTTTACGACGCGCGAGATCGAATCTCCTGACCCGAATACGCGCACGGCCGTGGCGGAGGCGGAGATGCGCGCGGAGCCGGGTGACATCGGCGAAAAGATGGTGCTCAACATGGGGCCATCGCACCCTGCGACGCATGGTGTGTTGCGGCTCGTGCTGGAGCTCGAGGGCGAGATTGTCACCAAGGCCACGCCGGACATCGGCTACCTGCATCGCGGCGACGAGAAGATCGCGGAGAACATGCAGTACAACCAGTTCGTGCCCTACACGGACCGGCTGGATTATCTCGCGCCGCTGGCGAACAACGTCGCCTACGCCTGCGCGGTCGAGAAGCTGATGGGCTGGGAGTTGCCGCCGCGCGGAAAGGCGATCCGCGTGCTCTGCTGCGAGCTGGCGCGCATCCAGGCGCACCTGCTCGGCATCGGCGCCATGGCGCTCGATCTCGGCGCGATGTCGGTGTTTCTCTACACCTTCACGGAGCGCGAGAAGATCTACAATTTGTGTGAGGTGATCTCGGGCGCGCGCTTCACGACTTCATACACGCGCGTCGGCGGCCAGATCCGCGACTTGCCGGACTCGTTCTTTCCTCAGCTCCAAAAGTTTGTCGATGAGTTCATCCCGCAGCTTGATGAAGTCGATCAGCTGCTGACCCGCAACAAGATCTTCGTCGATCGCACGCGCGATGTCGGTGTGATCCCGAAGGATCGCGCGATTGCATACGCGCTTTCCGGACCGAACCTGCGCGGCAGCGGTGTGGAGCACGATCTGCGACGCAAGCAGCCCTACCTGGACTACGAGAAGTACGATTTCGAAGTGGTGATCGGCAGCGCAGGAGACGCCTACGATCGTTATATGGTGCGCATGGAGGAAATGCGGCAAAGCGTCCGCATCCTGCAGCAGCTGCTCGACAAAATGCCGAGCGGTCCGGTCAATGTCGCAGACTGGAAGAACATGCTGCCCCCGAAGGCGCGCGTGATGACGAAGATGGAGGAGCTGATCCACCACTTCATCGTCGTGACCGAAGGTCTCAACGCGCCTCCGGGCGAAATCTATTTCGGAGCAGAGAATCCTAAGGGAGAACTCGGCTTTTACATTCACAGCAAAGGCGGCGGCGTGCCGTATCGGCTGAAGATCCGCGCGCCCTCGTTCTGTAATCTCAGCATTCTGCCGGAGCTGTTGCCCGGGAGCAGCATGAGCGACGTGGTTTCCATTCTCGGTAGTCTGGACTTCGTGATGGGCGAATGCGACAGGTGAGCGCAATGATCAACCGCCTGAAAATCACGTCCGCGCTGCTGCTAATTGCGGCGTTTTTCCTCTCCACCGCATGCGACCGGAATGCGCTCTCTGGTTCCAAAGTGAACAAGGCGAACTACGACCAGATCTCGATGGGAATGTCGAAGAGCCAGGTCGAGACGATCCTCGGCAAGCCGACCACTGCCGAGACGAAGGACATGCTGATTTTCAAGAAGACGACCTACCGCTTCGAGGATGGCGACAAGTTTGCGATGGTCACGTTTAAGAACGACGAGGTCGACGGCAAGGACACGAACCTCGACCGGTAGCGACAAGCGCCGACCGTTTTCCGAATGGCTTCGCGACATCTGTCTCTCCTCTGGTGCGCGATTGTCTGCGGAGCGACCCTCACCGCCTGCCAACCAGGCAAGAATCTGACCAAGGCGAACGTCGATGAAGTGCTGCCCGGAATGGCGAAGAAGCAGGTCGAGTCGATCCTCGGATTGCCGACCTCGGTCGACCTGAAGGAATACGCCGGGATGAAGAAAACGACTTACGTCTACACGCAGGGCAAAGACCACGTGACGCTCGTGTTCTGGGAAGACCGGATGGAGTCGAAGGAAACCTCGCTCACCGAATAGATCGTGGAAAAGACGATCGAAAGCGTGCCCGCCGAGCTCGAGCGGGAGATGGATAAGGTGATCGGCTACTACCCGGCCGACCGGACGCGCAGCGCTTCGATGCCGTTGCTGCACCTGTGGCAGGAGCACTTTGGCTACATCAGCGACGAAGGCGTGCGCTGGATCGCCGAGAAGCTCGACCTGGAGCCGATCAACATCCTCGAGCTGGTCACGTTTTACCCGATGTATCGGCAGCAGCCGGCGGGGAAGAAGCATATCCGCGTCTGCCGCACGCTGAGCTGTGCGATGGCCGGCAGCTATCAGCTGATGGAGAACCTCTCCGCCATCGCCGGCGTGAAGCCGGTGCACGAAGAGCATCATTCGCCGAACGGCCACGACGCCGGCATGCACAACCCGGAGGTGAAAGACGAGCGCGGCGATTACAGCTTTGAGTTTGTCGAGTGTCTCGCGAGTTGCGGCACTGCCCCCGTCTGCATGGTTGAGGATGAGCTGCATGAAAATGTGCGACCAGACATGGCGCGCGAGATCATCTCCGGTCACCATCGGCCGGGCGGCTATCCGCCACCGCCGCATCCATACGAGCGGCGCCTGATTTTCGGAAACCTCAGCCGCAGTGACTGGTCGATCGACATTGACCGCTACATGCGCGAGGGCGGCTACGAGCAGCTGCGCAAAGCCGTCACGATGTCGCGCACCGACATCGTCAACGAGGTCAAGGCGTCAGGATTGCGCGGCCGCGGCGGCGCCGGTTTCCCCTGCGGCGTGAAGTGGGGCTTCATCAAGCCGGACGAGAAAAAGCCCATCTACCTCATCTGCAACGCGGACGAGTCGGAGCCCGGCACGTTCAAGGATCGCTACATCATCCACCAGGATCCGCATCAGCTGATCGAGGGGATGCTGATCTCGTGCTTCGCGCTGAATGCGCGCGTTGCTTACATCTACATCCGCGGCGAGTTCCCGGAAGGCGCGAAGATCCTCGAGCGGGCGATCGAGGAAGCGCGCGCGCAGAATCTCCTCGGCACCAACATTCTCGGCACCGGCTTCGACTGCGAGATCTACGTGCATCGCGGCGCCGGCGCTTACATCTGCGGCGAAGAGACGGGCTTGATCGAGTCGTTAGAAGGCAAACGCGCCTATCCGCGCATCAAGCCACCCTACTTCCCGGCAGTGCTCGGCCTCTACATGTCGCCAACGATCGTGAACAACGTCGAGACGCTGTGCCACGTGAAGCACATCATCGAGATGGGTGGCGCCGAATACGCAAAGCTCGGCAAGCCTAACAACACCGGCACCCGCATCGTCGGCGTGAGCGGCGACGTGCTGCGCCCCGGCTACTTCGAAATCGAAGTCGGCGCCGTGACGATGGGGCAGCTGATTTTCGAGATGGCAGGCGGGCCGCGCTTCGGCCGCAACATCAAGGCGATCATCCCCGGCGGCAGCTCCGCGAAAGTGCTGCGTGCCGACGAGACCTTCAAAATCAAAGACGTCGAGATGTCACTTTGGGATCTGCCGATGGACTTCGACTCCATGGCTGCCGCTGGCTCCATGGCCGGCTCAGGCGGCGTCATCGTCATGGACGATTCCCGTGACATGGTCTGGACGCTGAACAATCTCAACGAGTTCTACGCGCACGAGAGCTGCGGTCAGTGCACGCCCTGTCGCGAAGGCTCTCTTTGGATGAAGAAGATCACCGACCGCATGATGCTGGGCGGCGGCGTCGTTCAAGATCCGAAGACGCTCGTCAACGTCGCCGATAACATTGCCGGTCGCACCATCTGCGCATTCGGCGAAGCCTGCGCCTGGCCGACACAAAGCTTCGTCGCCAAGTTCGCTGAAGAGTTCGAAGCTAAAGCCGAGAAACCCGTGCCGCCGCCAATGCCGCCCGAGTACACACCGGGCGAACTGATCAGCGACAAGGACGGCGAGATCGAAACTGTAGAACTCGCGCACAACAGCGGCTGGGAACGCGCCGGAGCGAAAGGAGTCGTGTAGGCATGGGCTACGTTCGTGCACAGCTGAGTCTTAGTAACCCGCGGCTCCCGAATCTGCCTCGTGTGGAAGTTAGCGCGCGCGTCGATTCTGCGGCCTGGCTCGTGTGTATCCCTGAGTCACTACGCGCCGAGCTAGAGCTAGAGGAGGCAGACCGACGACCCGCACAACTGGCCGACGGCAGCATCGTGCATGTTCCCTACGTCGGCCCCCTCGAACTGCGTTTCGAGAATCGAATGGCATTCACGGGCGCGCTCGTAATGGGCGACGAGGTGTTACTCGGCGCAGTCGCGATGGAAGACATGGACGTGCTGATCGATCCGCGCGCTCAGAAGCTCACCGTCAATCCTGCGCATCCGGATGTTGCCAGCGGTTTTGTCGGCGAAGTCGCGGCAGTCGCAGCGCCACCGCAGATGATCAACGTCCAGATCGACGGCGTCTGGAAGCAATTCCCGAAAGGCACGCGCCTGATCGAAGCGTGTGAGCAGGCCGGCAGCTACATCCCGCGCTATTGTTACCACAAGAAGCTCAGCTCGCCGGGCAACTGCCGGATGTGCCTCATCGAAATGGGCATGCCGAAGATGGGCCCGGATCGCAAGCCGGTGCTAGGCGAAGACGGCAAGCCGGAGATCAATTGGATGCCGCGTCCGCAGATCTCCTGCGCGCAGGATGTCGCGGAAGGCATGGGCGTGCGCACGACGTCGCCGCTCGTCGACGAATGCCGCCGCGGCGTGATGGAATTCCTCCTCATCAATCACCCGCTCGATTGCCCGATCTGCGACCAGGCGGGCGAGTGCCGGCTGCAGGAATTCAGCGTCGAGTACGGCAATGCGGAGTCGCGCTTCCTCGAGAACAAGGTCAAGAAGCCGAAGAACGTCGAGCTCGGGCCACGCGTCACGCTCGACGACGAGCGTTGCATCCTCTGCTCGCGCTGCATTCGCTTCTGCCAGGAGGTCGCGAAAGACGATGTGCTCGGGTTCATCGACCGCGGCAGCCACAGCGTGCTCACCGCGCATCCCGGCAAGAAGCTCGAGAACAACTACTCGCTCAACACGGTCGACATCTGCCCGGTCGGCGCGCTCACCTCATCCGACTTCCGCTTCAAGATGCGCGTCTGGTTCCTGAAGGAGACGAAGAGCTTTTGCACGAGCTGCGCCACCGGCTGCAACACGATGATCGGTACGCGCGAGAACGTGATCCATCGTCAGACTCCCCGCGAAAACGACGCGGTGAACTCGAGCTGGATGTGCGACTTCGGCCGACTCAACTTCGATTACCTGCATTCCGACAAACGCCTGCTCGAGCCGAAGATCTACAGCGGTGAGAAGCTGGTGGCCACCGACTGGAAGACGGCGATCGTCCACGCCGCGGCGCAGCTGAAGCACTTCAACGGCTGGGAGATCGCCATCATCGCGTCGGGAACGATGACGAACGAAGAGCTTTGGCTCACGTCTCGCCTCGCGCACCTCATGGGCGTGCAGCTGATCGATATCGTGCCGCGCCGCGGCGAAGGGGACGACATTCTGCTCAGCGAAGATCGCAACCCGAACACAAACGGCGCGCGGCTGCTTCGCCTCACGCATGAGCCAGGCTCACAATTGCCGCGCATCGCTGAAGCCGTGGCGAGCGGACAGGTCAAAGCGCTGATCGCTCTGCACGAGAACCCGCTCGATGCCGGCGTCTCAGCTGACGCGTTGTCGCAGCTGCCAGCGTTCGTATTGATCGACATCCTTGAGAATGCCGCCACAGCCTGCGCGACGGCGCTGCTGCCCGCCGCCGGCTATGCCGAGAAGCGCGGCTCGATGATCAACGGCAAAGGCCGGCTGCAACGTCTCAATCGCGCCGTCCGCCCTCCGGGCAACGCCCGCGATGATTGGGAGATCCTGCGCGATCTCATCCAGGAATACTCCGGCCAGAACGGCATCTACATGATCGAGGAAGTCTTCAAGCAGATGAGCGAGTCCGTCCAAGAGTTCGCCGGCTTGAGCCTGGGCAAGATCGGCGACCACGGCGTGCAGGTGATGGAGATCGCGGAGGAAAGCCCCACGCCTGAAGAACCTGGTAAAGACGAGGGCAACAAGCCGGAATCCGAAAGGGCCGCGAACTAACCGCTTCTCATGTCCAGCGCAGCACATGTCATGTCGAGCGAAGTCGAGACATCTCTAACTTCCCTGCGGCGCACTTCGCGGGAGAAGCAGAAGGAAGTTAGAGATTCCTCCACTTCGGTCGGAATGACAGAGCGGAGAGAGGTGTAGCTGATGGACTACTACCTGATCATCACCTCGCTGATGAAGATCGTCGGCGTGATCTTCCTCATCATCCTGCCGATGGTCTCCTACAGCGTCTACGCGGAGCGGCGCGTCAGCGCGCTCATTCAGGATCGGCTCGGGCCGAATCGCGTCGGTCCTGCGGGACTCTTCCAGCCGGTCGCGGACGCGATGAAGTTCATGCTGAAGGAGGACTTCACTCCGGCGCACGTAAACAAGTTCTACTATTGGCTGGCACCATGCCTCGCGATGGTCCCGGCAATCGCGACGATCGCAGTCGTCCCATTCGGCAGCACGCTCTTCGGGGTGCCCATGGTGATCGCGGACATCAACGTCGGCGTGCTCTATGTCTTCGCGATCGCATCGTTAGGCGTCTACGGCATCGTCATCGCCGGCTGGGCATCGAATTCCAAGTATCCGTTCCTCGGCGGCGTCCGCTCGACCTCGCAGATGATCTCCTACGAGCTGTCGCTTGGTTTGGCTGTGATTCCGATCTTCCTGCTCGTCGGCGAATTGCGGCTGACGCACATCGTCCAGTTTCAGATCGAACAAGGCTGGCTGATCGCGCCGTTCATCGGCGACTGGGGCAACCTGCAGAAATGGCTGCTCGCCGTGCCGATGATGATCTCATTCATGGTCTTCACGGTCGCGATCTTTGCCGAGACGAACCGTATGCCGTTCGACCTTCCGGAAGCCGAGACCGAACTCGTCGGCGGCTACCACACAGAGTACGGCTCGATGAAGTTCGCTCTCTTCTTCCTGGGCGAATACGCCGCCATGATCACCGGCTCCGCGATCATCGTGACGCTCTTCCTCGGCGGCTGGCACCTGCCGATCCCGTGGTGGGGCGATGGAGGCTTGCAGTGGCTGCTGATCAACGGCTCAGGTGAAGGCTGGCGCGGCATCGCAGGTGGCCTCTTCAACATCGCGACCTTCTTCGGCAAAGTGGCCGTGCTGCTCCTCGTCTTCATCTGGGTGCGCTGGACGCTGCCGCGCTTCCGCTACGATCAACTGATGCGACTCGGCTGGGTCTTCTTTTTCGAGATCGCGCTCGTAAACATCTTCCTCGCGGCCATCATCATCACTTACGTCGCT
>CADCTA010000104.1 GCA_902805675.1 uncultured Chthoniobacterales bacterium
CCTCGCGCAGAAGAAATTCACCGAAGCCGCGGCTGATTTCACGAAGGCAGTGGAGTTGGCGCCAAAAGACGCCGCGGCCTACTCGAATCGTGGCGCAGCGTTGAATGAGTTAAATCAATTCGACCCCGCTCTGGCCGACTTAAATAAGGCGCTCGAACTCAAACCGAACGAACCTCGAACCCTCGAGCGGCGCGGCCTCGTCTATCACAAACAGAAGAACTACGAGGCGGCGCTCGCTGATTACAACAAAGCGCTCGAGGCGACTCCAAACAGCACCCTCGGTCTGGCTCGCCGCGCAGATACGTATGTGGCGCTGAAGCAGTATGCGGAGGCGAAGCCCGACCTCGAGAAGGCTCTGCAGTTGCGGCCCGACGATTTCAATGCCGAAGAGCGGTTGCGATTCGTCAACGCACAGCTTGCCCCGCGGCCTGTGGCTACCCCGCCTCCTCCGACGGTTGCACCTACACCGAAGCCTACGCCGGTGCCTCAGCTGCTGACCCGCACGAACGTTTTCATCGCCATCGGCGCGCTGATCGTGCTCTTCATCATCGTGATGCTCATCGCGAAAGCGATGATGAGGAAGCGCGACGACTACTAGCGCGCCGCTGCCAGCCCGGTGCGAGTGAACGCCCGGGCTGGGACGATTGTCTCTTGATTGTCTCTGTAGTCCGCCCAAAACCCCTATTTATTTATGAAAAACAGCAAAGCTCAAATCATCGGACTCACGCTGGGGCTGCTCAGTGCAATCCTCCCGGCCACCATCGCCGTCGCTGGCGAAGCTGAAGCCACTGAGCACTCGCGCAAAGGAGTCGAGTTCGCCAAAGACAAGCAATACGACAAGGCTGCGGAAGCGTTCTCGAAAGCGATCCAGGAAAACTCAAAGGGCGCGCGCCACTATAGCAACCGCGGGAAAGCGTATCGCGCGGGCGGGAAGCTGAAGGAAGCGGAGGACGATTTCTCGAAGGTGATCGAGCTTGATGCGAAGGATTTCAACGCCTACAGCGAGCGCGGCAAGGTGCGCGTGGGGTTGAAGAAGTACGATGATGCGATCGGTGACCTGACGAAGGCGATCGACATCGAGGAGGGAGACATCGACAGCTACCGCTGGCGCGCGTTCGCGCAGCTCTCGAAGAATGCCTATGAGGAGGCGATCTCCGATTACTCCTTTGTCATCGAGGAGAAACCAGACGACGCGCAGGCGCTGGAGCGCCGCGGCTTCGCCTATCGGAGCGCCAAGAAGTTCGACGAAGCGGCCGAGGATTTCACGAAGCTGATCAAGAAGTCGCCGAAGGACGTGGAGGCGTATCGGCGCCGCGGCGTCGCCTATTCCGAGGGCGGAAAGCACAAGGAGGCGATCGAGGATTTCGAGCAGGTGCTAAAGCTGAAACCGGGCGACGAAGACGCGCAGAACCGCCTCAAATACTCGCAGAGCAAAGCGAAGGATCCGGCCGCGCCGGTGTCGTCTCCTCCTCCTGCGAAGACATCGTAACCTGCAGCGCTGCGGCATCGGCCCGCGGGTGCAAATTCCCCTTTGACACCCCAAGGCCGGCTGTTAGCTTGCCGACGCTTTTTGCTGGAACGAAAAGGTCCCACGGTCGTTCAAATTGCGAAGTTTGACGCGGCTCTGGGACTTTTGACTCTCTGGCGATAAGCAAACCGGTTCGTCGCACTGCTCCGCGGAGCGCGCGGCGAGCAGCGAGATGACGAACAGCGGCCCACATAGCTCAGTTGGTAGAGCACGTCCTTGGTAAGGACGAGGTCACCGGTTCAATCCCGGTTGTGGGCTCCAAAGTGAGCTCGCCGCCGGAAGCAGAAACCACAAGCAACCCAAAAAGTTTCAGTTCAGTAAACACCCACAAGGAGAATCGAGATGGCTAAGGACAAATTCGAACGCAGCAAGCCGCACGTGAACGTCGGCACAATCGGCCACGTTGACCACGGCAAGACCACCCTCACCGCCGCAATCACCACCGTGCTCGCGAAGAAAGGCTTCGCCCAAGCACGCGCTTACGACTCGATCGACGCAGCGCCGGAAGAAAAAGAGCGCGGCATCACCATCTCGACCGCTCACGTGGAATACCAGAGCGACAAGCGCCACTACGCGCACGTCGATTGCCCCGGCCACGCCGATTATGTGAAGAACATGATCACCGGCGCGGCGCAGATGGACGGCGCAATTCTCGTCGTCTCGGCTGCTGACGGCCCAATGCCGCAAACGCGCGAGCATATCCTGCTCGCTCGTCAGGTCGGTGTGCCTTCAGTCGTCGTGTTCCTGAACAAGGTCGACATGGTCGACGATCCAGAACTTCTCGACCTCGTGGAGATGGAAGTGCGCGATCTGCTCAGCCAGTACGAATTCCCGGGCGACGCGATTCCAATCGTCAAGGGCAGCGCGCTCAAGGCGCTGAACGGCGACGCCGACATGGAAGCGCAGATCATCGCGCTCATCGCGGCCGTGGATGATTACATCCCAATCCCAGAGCGTCCGATCGATCAGCCGTTCCTCATGCCAGTGGAAGACGTGTTCAACATTGAAGGCCGCGGCACCGTCGCGACCGGTCGTGTCGAGCGCGGTATCCTCAAGAAGATGGAGGAAGTCGAGATCGTGGGCATCAGCGACACGGCGAAGACGACCTGCACCGACATCGAAATGTTCCGCAAGCTCCTCGACGAGGCGCGCGCCGGTGACAACGTCGGTCTGCTGCTCCGCGGCGTGAAGAAGGAAGACGTCATGCGCGGTCAGGTGATCGCGAAGCCGGGTTCCATCAAGCCGCACCGCAAGTTCAAGGCTGAGGTTTACGTTCTCTCGAAGGAAGAGGGCGGCCGTCACACGCCGTTCTTCACGAACTACCGCCCGCAGTTCTATTTCCGCACCACAGACGTGACCGGTACGGTCAAGCTGCCGGAAGGCGTTGAGATGGTTATGCCTGGCGACAACGTCTCTGTCGAAGTCGAGCTCATCACGCCGATCGCGATGGAGAAGACGATTCGTTTCGCGATTCGCGAAGGCGGCAAGACCGTCGGCGCCGGCCGCGTAGGCGACATCCTCGACTAATTATTTCGTAATCGTGCTCCTGCTCGCATTTGGGCAGGAGCACGTTACGCTTTCAGGAATCGATTAGGTCAGTAGCTCAATTGGTAGAGTAGCGGTCTCCAAAACCGTCGGTTGGGGGTTCGAGTCCCTCCTGGCCTGTTCCACCGCACGCACACTCTCCAGAATCCCACGCAGATGATTGGCAAGACGAAGAACTTCTTCAATGAAGTGAAGGTGGAGCTCCAAAAAGCTTCCTGGCCGTGGGAGCCGAAAGAGAAGGGCGTCAAGCGCTACAAGGAGCTGACCGATTCCACGCTCGTCGTGATTATCGCGATGCTGCTGCTCGGCGGCTACGTCGCGCTCTTCGACTTCGTGCTCGTCAACATCATCCAGTTCTTCACCCAGCTCCGCTAACGATGGCCACCGTTCTCGCACCGAAAGATCAGTGGTTCGTCGTGCACGTGCTCTCCGGCCAGGAGAACAAGGTGCGCGATAACATCGCCAAGCGCGTCAAGACCGAGGAGATGGGCGACGTTGTCTTCGAAGTCCTCGTCCCAACGGAGCGCGTCTCCGAGATCAAGCGCGGCAAGAAGAGTGAGACCACGCGCAAGTTTTTCCCCGGCTACCTGATCGCGAACATGCACCTGCTCGACGAGAACAATCAGCTCGTCGGCCGCACGTGGTATTTCGTCCGCGACACCCCTGGGGTGATCGGTTTCGCCGGCACGAAAGACAAGCCGATCCCGATGCGCGCGTCCGAAGTCGAAAGCATGCTCGCGCAGATGCGTGAGCGTGAAGAGAAGGTGAAGCCGAAGGTCAGCTTCGAAGTCGGCGAGACGGTGAAGGTCGCTGACGGTCCTTTCCAAAACCAGAACGGCATTGTCGAAGAGATCGATCCGGATCGCGGCAAGCTCCGCGTGTCCGTCACCATCTTCGGTCGCGCCACACCGGTCGAGCTCGAATACTGGCAGGTCGAGCGCGGTTAGAAACTCGCGGTCATGTCGAGCGAAGTCGAGACATCCCGTTGCGGAAACATTTCGGTGGCGCGACGGGATTGTAGCCCTCTGCCCACTAACCGAAAGTCCGGTCTTCGACTCCGCTGACGCTCCGCTCAGAATGACAAATTTATGGCCAAAGAAATCGTAGCCCACATCAAGTTGCAGATCCCTGCGGGTCAGGCGAACCCGGCGCCGCCAGTCGGCACCGCGCTCGGACCGCGCGGCGTCAACATCATGGCGTTCTGCAAAGAGTTTAACGCCACCACACAGAAGCAGGCCGGCGACATTCTCCCGGTCGTCATCACCGTCTTCAAAGACAAGTCGTTCACCTTCATCACGAAGAGCCCTCCGGCCGCCGTCCTGCTGAAGAAGGCTGCGAACATCGCCGCCGGCTCGAAAGAGCCGAACAAGACGAAGGTCGGCAAGATCACCCGCAAGCAAGTCATGGACATCGTGAAGACGAAGGGCAAAGACTTGAACTCGCGCAACGACGAAGCCGGCTTCAAGATCATCGCTGGTACAGCCCGTCAGATGGGCCTCGAGATCGTCGACTAGACGGTCACCGCTCGCCGCGAATGCGAGCGGCCGTCGGTGTGGTGATCACAGGTGCGCACCCGTCGTGGGGCGTGGTTGCCGGGTTGTCCGGCGCGCGATAACGCCCACGCTTAAGAACATCGAGATTGCGAGTGTTGCAGGTGGCGGCGACCTCTAGCCGACGGCGCGCTCCCCGTGGACGTCACCTTCGCGTCGCGCGCAGTCTCGAGGCGCATTGCGCCAGTGCAGTCCGAGGTTCGCACCCGTCTGCGAAATGGTTCGCAGCTCGAGAGCGATACGTCACGCGCCGACGCCACTTCAGTGAGCGGTTCGCCGCGTGACGCGACGCTACGTGATTGCGGGTCCGCCGCGTTGATCCGGGAGAGGAGCAAGGGCAACGGGAGAAGAAGCGGCCGTCGCCTTGCGAGGTAGGAAAAGGCACGCACGTCCGATGCTCCACGGGCGAGAACAGGTCAGCGGGCCCGTTCTCACCAGCGTCCGCCTTCCACTTCGGCCCTACAGCGTGTTTCCCGTCGTTGCTGGCGTTGCAAACGCCCCCTGCGGATGCGTGCGACAGAACGTGCGCCGATCGCACTCGCGCCTGCCGCCGCTGCGACGCCGCAGCTCCGTCTCGAGTCCTCTAAGACCGCACAATTTTTTTCACCTTTCCGAAAAAATCCGAGGAGGAGGGGCGAAAAATTCCGTTGTACTCGGTGGAGACACTATGTACCCCGGTCGCTTCCACCGTTCACGTCCGAAACGCAGCTTGCTGCGCGACGCGATCGAGCTGCGTGAAACGGCTTCACGGTCGCCGTGCCTCTATCACTTTCCTCCGCGCTGCGGGCCCCATCGGGTCCATGTCGCCTGTAGCGGCAGGGGCCCGTGGCGCGTGAGGAGTGATCGGAGAGCTGACACCCTGCGGTCGGCTGGCGATCCGGTCCCGGTGCCTGGCGTGATCCGTGACTTTGGGCGCCGGCAGTGATGAGCCACTCGGCGGGCTATTCCGGCGACGGCGACGCAGCCGAGATCGCGACCGCGCGTTGTGCGGAGACTCCGCCCGGCGATGGGGCCCCGAAAATGAGGTTCCTTCATCAGCGGCGTTACCTGAACAAACACGAGATCGTGCAGCTGGATTGCGATACGCAATGCAACTTCATGCTCCTGAGTGACGGCGACTACAAGGCGTACCAACAAGTGCGGCGCTTCGCCTACTGCGGCGGCACGTTCAAGCATTTCCCGGCGCGCATCAGCGTCCCTGAAAGCGGCTACTGGAACATCGTTATCGACCTGGCTGGCGCGAAAGGAGAGATCCAGTACAACATCACAGTTGTGATCGCTTGAACGGGCTATCGACTGCCGCGCCGTCGAGCCGGTACGCGAACCCTTCCGCACCTCCGAAGCCAGAGCGTACCGCGACTCGCAAACGGGACATCTGAACAGCAGGTGATGAGGGCAGCGGGCAAACGTCGCCCTGGTCAACTGGGCGGCTGACCTCGGGTTAGGCGCGCGGCGGGCGCCATTTTACGCAAGGTCGGTCGAGAGAAACACGGGTGCAGGGGGAGTCGCCCGCATTCCATGGCGGTGAGACACTCGCGCACGGATTGAGCGGTGTGTGATGCGCGCCCGAATTTGCGCCTCGTTCGGATGCGAATCTCCACCGGGACCGGAACGCCAGAGTGACGGCGCTCGCTCTGGCGGCGCGACCATCCGATGGTTGGACAACTTGCGAGCGTCCGGCCGGCTTAACGCCGCGAGACCACCGCCACACGGGCGCTTCGGTCGCTAGCCTTGGAGATGTAGTAAAGCGAGACGTCTCCCGCCCCGTACACGCGATAAAACGCGTACGGCTGGCCTTGCATGAACACAGGGTTTTGCCAGTCGATCATCAGACGGCGGGTCGCTGAGTTAGAGCGCACCGAGACGGTGTCGTTCAGCTGGAGGCGGGTATCACGCTGGTCCACGCGGGTGTCGTACGGAGTGTAACGGCGGTTTCGAACTTCGTTCGTGGGGAAGCGATCGCGACTGAACGCTTCGTCTTCACTGGTGAATCGGATAGGCCGGCTGACCTCCGTCACACTGCGGAACTGGTCGATCATCACTGGCTCGATCAGATCCTCTCCCGCGAAACGGTAAGAGTGGAAGGCGATCTCGTAATCGAGCCCGCCCCATTGGCTCAGGTTTATCGGCTGACCGAAGGCAACGTTGAAAATGTGGATGTCGTCGCCGTTCGATTCCTGGTGACTGGTCGCGTCCCGACGGGGCGTATCTGTCCGAGAAACCTTCTGCGCCTGGTCGCGTCGTGATTCAAACGCTGCGGCGTCGGCTTGGGCGAGGTGCACGGCCGATGCGCGTAGCGCCTGGATCAGCGAATCAGTGGCACCTTGCGAGCGCACCGTGTTTTCCTGCTGGGGCGTGAGCGGCCGCACGAGCTTCCGGCGCGCGACCTCCTGGGTGATGGAGGATTCACTCTCTCGGGCTCGCACAAGCAGCGAGACTTCGCTGAACTCGATCGGTTCCGCGAGAGCGCTCGTGGCGAACATCGTGCAGGCGATAGAGGAGACGGTCAGCAGGTTCCAGAAGCCGGATTTCATAGAGGCTCCACGTTCTAACAGGTCGAGGAACGCGCTGGCAATGCTGGAAAAGATAGCGCGACGGCGGGAGAAGGTATCCGCAGGGGGGCGAGGGTGCGGCGCGCAAGGCATTGCGGCGCGGCGCGCAGGCATTGCGGCGCGAATGCCGTCGAGCGCGGCACCATGCGGTGACGCCCGCGAGAGCACGCCGCTAGCTGTGCGCAGCTGCGGCAGCTGACGAGCGGCCGGATTGCTTACGCGTCTTCGCTTTCCGCTGCTCGCTTGCGCGCTGCACAGGTAAGTCGCTCGCATTGATCCGGCTCGCTTTTATGCCGTCCATTGCGAGGGTGATGTTCACAGCCATCCCGGGCTGCAAAGCGGCGAGATCGGCTTTTTGCCCGCGCACGTAGATCTCGGTCGACGGCGTGATCGGCACCGTCTTGTCCGCTTTGTCTTCTTTGATCGAGATTGCTGTGGGATCGATCGCAGTGATCACGGTCGCATGACGTTCGCGCTCCTTTTTCTTCTTCTTCTCGCCGGCGCTGCTGGTGCCCACGCCGGCAATGGCAAGGGTGAGCACGCCGATCGTGAGGAGAAGACGGCAGAGCATTTGCATGCAGTTTTATACACCCCGTGTGGCGCGTCGGCAGGCGCGGATTTTGGGCGAACTTGCGGCGCGCTTGGAAGATCCGATCAGAGTAACGCCGACGCACGCTCCACTTTCAGGGCGAAAAAACGACATTGACGGAGCAGGGAGCCCCGCTACCTTCCACATCCCGCTCCGCAGGTTGACTCAACCCGTGAATCGGAACCAGCAGGAGAGTCTGGCAAAGCCGTGACTCGTTCGGACTGCATCACACCATGCAAAACAATCGTAGCAAACGTTATCGTGCGGCCGCCGAAGGGGTGGATCGCAATAAGACTTACAATCTTCCTGAGGCGATCTCGACGCTGAAGAAGCTGACGCCGCCGAAGTTCGACCAGACGGTGACGATGTCGTTCCGGCTCGGAGTTGATCCGAAGCAGTCGGACCAGATGGTTCGCGGCACTTGCCCGCTCCCTCATGGCAGCGGCAAGCAGGTGCGCGTGCTCGTTTTCGCGGAAGGCGAGGCGGCGACCGCAGCGCGGAATGCCGGCGCGGAGTATGTCGGATTCAAGGACATGATCGAGAAGGCGCAGCAGGGCTTTCAGGATTTCGATGTCGCGATCGCGACGCCGGCTGCGATGACGGAAGTCCGCAAGCTCGGCAAGGTGCTCGGCCCACGTGGGCTGATGCCGAATCCGAAGACTGGCACTGTGACTGACGATACGGCGAAGGCGGTGCGCGAAGTGAAGGCCGGACGCGTGGAGTTCAAGCTGGACAAGAACGGCAACATTGCGGTGCCGGTCGGCAAATTTTCGTTCGAGGAGAATGCGTTGCTGGAGAACGGCACGGCAGTAATCGAAGCGGTCGTGCGTGCTCGGCCTGCGACGGCCAAGGGCCGGTTCGTGGAAGGCCTGAGCCTGAGCGCGACGATGTCGCCGGGCATCACCGTGGATCCATCACCTTTCCTCAGCGTTTAACCGGAAGCAGCAAACATGAGACCTGAAAAAGCAGATATCGTTTCCGATCTTTCGGAGAAGCTGAACAGCTCCTCGTTCATGCTGGTGACTGATTACCAGAAGATGAAGGTGCCGCAGTTCGGTGAGCTCCGGAATCGTCTGTCACCGCTCGGCGGAGAGATCCACGTGGTGAAGAACAGCTTCCTCAAGCGCGCCATGGCGACGAGTGGATTGCCGGATGTCGGCGACCAATTGACCGGCCAGACGGCAGTCGTCACCGGCCAGGCTGATGTCGCGCCAGTCGCGAAGATCCTCAAGAGCTTCGCCGCAGAATTTAAGATCGCTGCGCTGAAGGTCGGCGTGGTCGACAAGTCGGTCCTCTCGACGGCTGAAGTGGAAGCGATTGCCGAATTGCCGTCGCGCGAAGTGCTGCTTGCGCAGCTGCTCGGCTTGCTGTTGTCGCCGATGAGTGGATTGGCGCGTTTGCTGAACGAGCCGGGCGCATCGCTCGCGCGCTTGCTGCAGGCGAAGTCGGAGAAAGAAGCCGGCGCGCCAGCGGAGGCGGCAGCTTAACCAAGAGATTTACGAATCAGGAAAGCAGGAAAGTAGGAAAAGAAAGCCGGGCATGCGGGCGGCGGCAGTTCTGCGCGATTCCTTTCCTGTTTTCCTACCTTCCTGATTCACAATTCAAAACAAATTTCGTCGCGCGTTTGCGCCACGGATAACCAAACAAACAAACAAACTGTCCGGTTCGACGGCTGTCGGGCTTAATTCTGCGGAAGCTTTCGCGGGCGGCAATTGGAGGAAAACAAAATGGCGGATACAAACACATTGGTAGACCAGCTCAGCGGATTGACCGTTCTGGAGATCGCGGGCCTGGTGAAGCAACTGGAAGAGAAGTGGGGCGTCAGCGCAGCGGCTCCGGTCGCGGCAGCAGCTCCAGCCGGCGGCGGTGGCGCAGCGGCAGCTCCAGTTGAAGAGAAAACAGCTTTCGACGTCATCCTGACGGAGATGGGCGCCAATAAGATCGGCGTCATCAAGGAAGTGCGCGGCGCAGTGCCTGGACTCGGATTGGCCGAGGCGAAGGCGCTGGTCGAGGGCGCTCCCAAGACCCTGAAGGAAGGCGTGACCAAGGCAGAAGCGGAAGAGATCAAGAAGAAGATCGAAGCCGCCGGCGCCAAGGTCGAGATCAAGTGACGCGCTGAGCGTCATCCTGAGCGAAGCGCAGCGGAGTCGAAGGATCCCGCGGCGTAACCGAGCGGTCCTGCTACGGGATTCCTCGACTTCGCTCGGAATGACTGCTCAAACGCTACGGCGCTCTGTCGCCTGAAGATTTTTACACCGCCCCGGCAGAGCGGGGCGGCTACAGCTGCGAAGCTGGCGCGCAAGAATAAACGCTTGCGCGCCGTTCGCCTCTGTGGCAAACCATCTCCCTGTTAGAAGTAGTCGATAGATATTTTTAACCCGCCCCAAGACGGAATAGTTCAGGACTGGCACCGGGACAGCAGTGGTCAATTTGACGCACAGCTGTTTCGATGCCAGTTTTGTCGTCTTCGCACCCGGTCGGTGCGATAACCCCAAAAAACCTCGCGGCGTCGGTTTGCCGCAAGGTTTGTAGATCAGGTCCCACTCTATGCCAGCCAGCAGCACCGCAGAACGCATCTACTTCGGAACCATCAAAGAAGGCGTTGAGCCGCCAAACCTCATCGAGGTTCAGCTCAATTCATACGTCGACTTCCTGCAGAAGGACGTGCCCGTTTCGAAGCGCAAGAATTCCGGCCTCCAGGCCGTCTTTAAGGAAGTTTTCCCGATCGAGAGCTACGATGAAAAGGCGACGCTCGATTTTTCGCATTACGAAATCGGCGAGCCGAAGCTGAGCGCGCTCGAGGCGCAGCGCGAAGGCCAGACGTTCAGCGCGCCGCTGCACGTGACGTTCCAGCTCCGCGAGGAGAAGGGGACGAAGGAAGAGAAAGTTTACATGGGCGAAATTCCGCTCATGACGCCGCAGGGCACATTCGTCATCAACGGCGCCGAGCGCGTTGTGGTTTCACAGCTGCATCGCTCGCCCGGTATCGCGTTCGAGTCGTCGATCCATCTCAATGGCAAGGTTCTCTACAGCTTCCGGATCATCCCGGATCGCGGTTCGTGGATCGAAGTGCAGTTCGACACCAGCGATCTGCTTTACATCTACCTCGATCGCCGCAAGCGCCGCCGGAAGTTTCTGGCGACGACGTTCCTTCGCGCACTGGGCTACGGCTCGGACGAGGAAGTCATCAAGCTTTTCTACAACATCGAAACTCTGAAGCTGAGCGATAAGCTCGGTGAAGAGGAACTCGCAACCAAGGTGCTCATCGCTGACGTACTCGACGGCGAAGCGACTGTGGCTCGCGCGTTCGAGCCGCTCACCGCGGCGACCGTTCGCCAGATCATGGGCCTCGGGTTAACCGAAGCGAAGGTCATCGACATCGCGAACGACGACACCGTCGTGAAGGCGCTGAAGAAAGATCCTGCGCATGATCAGGAAGAGGCGCTCAAAGACATTTACCGCAAGCTGCGCCCTGGCGATCCACCGACGGTGGCGAACGCAAAGGCGTTGCTGAAGCGTCTGTTCTTCGACCCGAAGAAATACGATCTCGGCCGCGTCGGTCGTTACAAGATCAACCAGAAGCTCAGCATCGACGTGGATCTCGGCGAGCGCATCGTCACCGACAAGGATTTCATCGGCGCGATCAAGTATCTGATCAGCCTCCGCCGCGGCGAAGGCACGCTCGATGACATCGATCATCTCGGCAGCCGCCGCGTTCGCACGGTTGGCGAATTGCTCGCCAATCAGTGCCGCGTCGGTCTGGCACGCACAGAGCGTCTCGTGAAAGAGCGCATGACCTTGTTCGACATCAACATCGACGGCATGACGCCGCAGAAGTTGATCAACCCGAAGGCGCTCAGCGCTGTCATCCGCGACTTTTTCGGCCGCTCGCAGCTGTCGCAGTTCATGGATCAGACGAACCCGCTCGCAGAGCTGACGCACAAGCGTCGTCTCTCCGCGCTCGGGCCTGGCGGTCTCTCGCGCGATCGCGCCGGTTTCGAAGTGCGTGACGTTCATCCGTCGCACTACGGCCGCATCTGCCCGATCGAGACGCCGGAAGGTCCCAACATCGGTCTCATCAGCTCGATGTCGACGTTCGCGCGCATCAACGAGTTCGGGTTTATCGAAACGCCTTACCGCAAAGTCACCGATGGTCGCGTGACCGACGAAGTCGATTACCTCACCGGCGATCGGGAGGAGAACTTCCTCGTGGCGCAGGCGAACGCGACGATGGATGCCAAGGGGCACCTCACGCAGGAGAAAGTCTCGGTGCGTTATCGCGGCGACTTCCTCGAAGTCGAGCCGGCGAAGGTCCACTACATGGACGTGTCGCCGAAGCAGCTCGTCTCGGTCGCAGCCGGATTGATTCCGTTCCTCGAGCACGATGACGCGAACCGCGCGCTGATGGGTTCGAACATGCAACGCCAGGGCGTGCCGCTGATCGTGTCCGAGTCGCCGCTCGTCGGCACCGGCCTCGAAGGCAAGGTCGCACGTGACTCGCACGCGGTGGTGGTCTCTGCAGACAACGGCAAGATCGCATCGGTCACCGCCGATCAGATCATCGTCACGAAAGACGGTCACATGCCGGAAAGCCGGAAGAAGCTGAAGACGGATCCCGAAGCGGGCGTGCACATCTACGAGCTGCGCAAGTTCATGCGCTCGAATGCGGGCACGTGCGTGAACCAGAAGCCGATCGTGAAGAAAGGCCAGGCCGTGAAGAAGGGCCAAGTCATCGCGGACGGACCGAACACCGAGAAAGGCGAGCTCGCGCTCGGCCGCAACGTGCTCGTCGCGTTCATGCCTTGGAACGGCTACAACTTCGAGGACGCCATCATGATCTCTGAGAAGGTCGTGAAGGAAGATATCTACACGTCGATTCACATCGATGAGTTCGAGATCGGCGCTCGCGACACGAAGCTCGGCCCGGAGGAAATCACGCGTGACATTCCGAACGTCTCGGAAGAGGCGCTGCGGAATCTCGGACCTGACGGCGTTGTGCGCGTCGGCGCGGAAGTGAAGCCTGGCGACATTCTCGTCGGCAAAATCACGCCAAAGAGCGAGACAGAACTCGCGCCAGAAGAGCGCCTCCTGCGCGCTATCTTCGGTGAAAAGGCCGCAGACGTTAAGGACACCTCGCTGACCGTTCCTTCGGGCACCTACGGGATCGTGATGGACGTGAAGGTCTCATCCCGCCGCGAAGTTTCGCGCGAGAAGCTCACGCCTACGGAAACGAAGCGTCAGCTCAAGACGATCACGGAAGATCATCGCAAGAAGAAGGACGAGCTCACCGAGCAGCTGACTGACTCGCTCTCGAACATCCTCCTTGGCGAGAAGATCCCGCTCGACGTGGTGAACGCCGAGACCGGCGAAATCATCATCCCGGCGAACCGCAAGATCACGAAGACACTGCTGCGCAAGCTGGCGATGGTTTACGATCACATCGAGATTGATCCCTCGCCGATCCGGAACAAGATCCGCGAGATCATCGCTTCGTACGAACACAAGTTCGCAGAGCTGGAGCTCGAGCGTGAGCGTTCGATGGATCGCGTCGAAAGCGGCGACGATATCGACCCGGGCATCATTAAGCAGGTCAAGGTTTACATCGCCTCGAAGCGCAAGCTGTCGGTTGGCGACAAGATGGCAGGACGCCACGGTAACAAGGGTGTTGTCGCGCGCATCGTGCCGGAAGAAGACATGCCGTATCTGCCGGACGGAACTCCGGTTGAGATCTGCCTGAACCCGCTCGGCGTGCCGAGCCGTATGAACGTCGGCCAGGTCTTGGAGACTCACCTCGGTGTCGCAGCCAAGGCGCTCGGCTTCAAGGTCGCTACGCCGGTGTTCGACGGTATCTCGGAAACGAAGATCCGCGAGTACCTCAAAGAGGCCAAGAAGGTGGACGGCTTCAACTGGGTGCAGGAGAGCGGCAAGTCGCGTCTCTATGACGGACGCACCGGCGACCAGTTCGACCAGGAGGTCGTGGTTGGCTACATCTACATGCTGAAGCTGGGCCACTTGGTCGCGGATAAGATCCACGCCCGTGCGGTCGGGCCTTACTCGCTCGTCACGCAGCAGCCGCTCGGCGGCAAGGCGCAATACGGCGGCCAGCGCTTCGGCGAGATGGAGGTGTGGGCGCTCGAAGCTTACGGCGCGGCTTACACGCTGCAGGAGCTCCTGACCGTGAAGTCCGATGACGTGCAGGGACGCACGCGCATCTACGAATCAATTGTGAAAGGCGACAACTCGCTCGAAGCGGGCACGCCTGAAAGTTTCAACGTGCTGATCAAGGAAATGCAGTCGTTAGGCCTCGACGTGAAAGTCGGCGGCTCGGCGCCGGTGCCTTTTCTAGAGAACGTAGCGTAAGTCTCCGCTCGTCATGTCGAGCGGAGTCGAGACATCCCGTAGCGGACCTGAAGGTACTGCCACGGGATCCCTCGACTTCGCTCGGAATGACAGCGGGTGGTTAACAACAAACAATTTCCAAAGTTAGAAGTCGGCAAAAACTAAATGAACGAACATTCCTGGCGGGAGTTAGTAGGTGAAGAGCGCACGGTCGGTTTCGACCAGGTCGCTATTGGCGTCGCGTCTTCGGACACGATGCGGTCGTGGAGCAAGGGTGAGGTAAAGAATCCGGAGACGATCAACTACCGGACCTTCAAGCCTGAAAAGGGCGGTCTCTTTTGCGAGCGGATCTTCGGTCCGACGCGTGATTGGGAGTGCTCCTGCGGCAAATACAAGCGCATCAAGCACAAGGGCGTCATCTGCGATCGTTGCGGCGTTGAAGTGACGCTGGCGCGCGTTCGCCGCGAGCGCATGGGCCACATCGAGCTGGCAGTGCCGGTCTCGCACATCTGGTTCTACAAGTGCATGCCTTCGCGCCTCGGCCTCATGCTCGACATGAGCGCGCGGCAGCTCGAGCGCGTCATCTATTACGAGGACTACATCGTCATCGATCCGGGTACGACGCCGCTGACGAAGACACAGCTGCTGAACGAAGCGGAATACCGCGAAGCGCAGGAGCAGTACGGTGAGAGTTTCACAGCCGGCATGGGTGCCGAAGCGGTGAAGCGTCTGCTCGCCGAGATCGACCTCCACAAGCTCAACAAGGAGCTGGAGGAGGCGATGGGGAACACGAAGAGCAAGCAGATCCGCAAGAAGCTCGCGAAGCGTCTGAAGCTCGTGCAGGGGTTTGCGTCATCGCACGCGCGTCCTGACTGGATGGTGCTCGACGTTCTGCCGGTGATCCCACCGGATCTGCGTCCGCTCGTTCCGCTTGAAGGTGGCCGCTTTGCGACGTCGGATTTGAACGATCTCTACCGGCGCGTCATCAACCGCAACAACCGCCTCAAGAACCTGCTGCAGCTGAAGACTCCGGACGTCATCATCCGGAACGAAAAGCGCATGTTGCAGGAAGCTGTCGACGCGTTGTTCGACAACGGTCGTCACGGTCGCGCTGTTACCGGCGCCGGCAATCGCCCGCTGAAGTCGCTCAGCGACATGCTCAAGGGCAAGGGCGGACGCTTCCGTCAGAACCTGCTCGGCAAGCGCGTGGATTACTCGGGCCGCTCGGTCATCGTTATCGGTCCTGAGCTCAAGCTCAACCAGTGCGGTCTGCCCAAGAAGATGGCGCTCGTTTTGTTCGAGCCGTTCATCATCCGTCGCCTCAAGGACCTCGGCTACGTGCACACCGTTCGTAGCGCGAAGAAGATGATCGAGCGCCAGACGCCTGAGGTCTGGGATATCCTCGAAGAAGTCACGAAGGGCCACCCGGTTCTCCTGAACCGCGCGCCTACGCTGCACCGTTTGTCGATCCAGGCTTTCGAGCCGCAGTTGATCGAAGGCGAGGCGATCCGTATTCACCCGCTCGTTTGTACCGCTTACAACGCGGACTTCGACGGTGACCAGATGGCCGTGCACGTGCCGCTTTCGGTCGAGGCACAGATGGAAGCGCGCATGCTAATGCTTGCGCCTAACAACATCTTCTCGCCATCGAGCGGCAAGCCGATCACGACGCCTTCTCAGGACATCACACTCGGTTGCTATTACCTCACGCAGAATCCTCGCCGCGCTGTCGGTGCGGAGAAGGAGTCGCGCCTCCCGCTGTTCGACAACGCTGTCGAAGTGGAGTTCGCAATGGCCGACGGCGCGGTAAAGACGCACGACCGTATCCGCTACAAGAACCCCGATTTCGGCAAGGAAACCGTCTACGGCAACTCGAAGGACCGCGTCATGGAAACGACGGCGGGTCGCGTCATCTTCAATGGCATTTGGCCGTCGGCGATGGGCTTCTTCAACAAGGCCGCCGGCAAGAAGCAGCTCACGGACATCATCTGGCGCTGCTATCAGGTCTCAGGACAGGCGGGAACCGTCGAAACTCTCGATCTCTTGAAGGAGCTCGGATTTACCTGGGCGACCAAGGCCGGTGTTTCGATCGGGATCAACGACATGATCATCCCGAAAGAGAAGCAGACGGAACTCGAGAACGCTTACAAGCAGATCAAGGTCGTCGAGCAGCAGTATCGCAAGGGCATCATCACGGACGGCGAGCGCTACAACAAGATCATCGACATCTGGACCCATGCTGGTGACGAGATCTCGAACGTCATGTTCCGGACTTTGGAGCATAACGAAGGGCGCAAGGAACTGAACCCAGTCTTCCTCATGGTCGACTCCGGCGCGCGCGGTAACCGTCAGCAGGTGAAACAGCTTGCAGGTATGCGCGGCTTGATGGCGAAGCCTTCGGGCGAAATCATCGAGCGTCCGATTACGTCGAACTTCCGCGAAGGTCTGACGGTGCTCGAGTACTTCATCTCGACGCACGGCGCCCGTAAGGGCTTGGCCGATACGGCGCTCAAGACTGCGGACTCAGGTTACCTGACCCGCAAACTGGTCG
>CADCTA010000105.1 GCA_902805675.1 uncultured Chthoniobacterales bacterium
AAGCGCAACGAAGCCGATCCGCTGCGCAGCCGGTGCATTCGGTGCAACACCTGCGACGGCTTCCCCTGCCTCATCGATGCGAAGGCCGATGCCGACATGAACGGCGTTCGGCCTGCGATCGCACATGACAACGTGACGTTGCTGACGTGCGCACGCGTGAAGCGACTGCGCACAAAGGCGAGTGGCCGCGAGGTCGAGCTCGTGGAAGCGGAAGTGAACGGCGCTTCGATGCGCTTCCGCGGCGAGATCGTGGTCGTCTGTGCGGGCGCGATTAACTCCGCGGCACTGTTGCTAGGCAGCACCTCCGACAAGCATCCGAATGGATTGGCGAACTCTTCCGACCAGGTCGGGCGCAATTACATGCGGCATCTGAATGGCGCGATGCTCGGCATCACCCGGCGCCGCAATCCTGTCGTCTTCCAAAAAACGCTCGCCATGAATGATTACTACTGGGGCGAGGAAGGCTTCCCGTTTCCGATGGGGCACATCCAGTTGTTGGGCAAAACGAACCGCGGGATCCTCGGCGCGGACGCGCCGTTCTTCGCACCGGGATTCGTGCTCGATGAAATGGCGAAGCACTCGGTCGATTGGTGGCTGACGGCGGAAGACCTGCCGCATCCGGATAATCGCGTCCGGCTGGGCAAGGACGGCGCCATTCATCTCGAGCAGAAGGATCGTTATCACGAGCACTTCGACCGGCTGATGGATCGGTGGAAAGGCGAGCTGAAAGCGGTGGACCGCCAGGCGTGCACGCTCCCGCTCCCGCTTTATCTCTTCAAGAAGATCCCGACGCTCGGCGTCGCGCATCAGAACGGCACCTGCCGCTTCGGCGAAGATCCGACGACGTCGGTGCTCAATGTCTTCTGCCAAACGCACGACGTGGATAATCTCTATGTCGTCGACGGCAGCTTCTTCCCGTCCTGCGGCGCGGTGAATCCGTCCCTCACCATCGCGGCGAACGCGTTGCGCGTCGGCGATCATCTGCTCGAGCGACTGGGATAATGCTCGTTCGCGGTGTTGTTGTTGTAGCCGGGGGCATTGACCCCGGCGGCCCTCGATGTAGCCACGCGCCAGACCGGCCGGGGTCAGCGCCCCCGGCTACAACGAAGACTTGGGCCGCGCTCACTGTATCGATACTCGCGAGCGCAATCGTCCCTTTCACCGCGACCGGCTCGACCGAGATCGAGGCCATCGAGATGGCTGTCGCCGAGCTGCCGCGAGCGATCGCGTTTTACACCGATGTCTTGCAGTTCCAAACCGTCGCTCAGGAACTGGGCACCGCCCGGCTGCGCCTCGGTGAAGAGACGCTGATTCTGCGTGAACACGCGACCCCTACTCCGATCGTCCCCGATGGTCTGCTCGCCAATGATCGCTCCTTCCAACACATCGCGATCGTGGTCAGCGACATCGACGCCGCGTACGCACATCTCCTCCGTCACAACACGCGCATCGTCTCCACCGGAGTGCAGCGTCTGCCCGAGTGGAACTTCGACGCCGCAGGAATTCGCGCGCTCTACTTCCGCGGCCCGGACGGACACTTCCTCGAGCTGATCCAGTTCCCGCGAAACAAAGGCGAACCGCGCTGGCATCGACGCACCGACGCGCTCTTCCGCGGGATCGATCACACCGCGATCGTGGTCTCCGATCTAAAGGCGAGCACTCGCTTCTATCGCGACGTGCTCGGCTTCACGATCATCGGCAACAGCTTCAACTACGGCGGCGAGCAGGAGCTGCTGAATGGCGTGGCCGGGTCTCGTGTGCGCATCACGAGCTTTCGCGGCATAAACGGACCCGGCGTGGAGTTGTTGCATTACGAGGCGCCCGGATCATCCGTCACAGCGCCCAGTGAAGCTTCGCCCGCGTGGCGCATGCATCTGGTCAACAGCCGCGCCGAGACCGGAGGCGAGACGACCGATCCCGATGGCCATGCGCTGTTGCTCGCAGACAAAGGAAGGGCGGTATTATACCGCCCCTCCCAGGCTCTCCGTCAGCGCTGGGAGCGTTATCTCATGGAAGGCGCGGAGCTTGGCATCTTCATGGCGGTGGCGTTGTGGCTCGCACTCGCCCTCGAGCACCCGAAGTCGCGAGTGCGGCAGGCAATCGCTTCGCCGCTGTTGCGCCGCTTCCTTTTCGGCACCGGCATCGGGGTCACCGTGGTGATCCTGATCTACTGCACGTGGGGCCGGCAATCAGGAGCGCAGTTCAATCCCGCCGTCACGCTGGCGATGCTGTATCTGCAACGCATCCAGCCCTGGGACGCATTCTTCTACATCATCGCGCAATTCGTCGGCGGTCTACTCGGCGTGCTCGTGGCGGCGACGCCGTTCTGGAAAGCCAGCGCACACAAGGATGTAAACTTCGTCATGACGGCTCCGGGCAAGCCGGGCGTTGCGATCGCTTTCACAGCCGAGTTCGTCATTTGCTTCATCCTCATGGCCACGCTGCGGCTGGTGTACCACAGCGATTCGCTCAAGCCGCTCCTCGGCTACTTCGCAGGTCTTCTTCTGCTCGTTTACATCACTGTCGAGGCGCCGCTTTCCGGCATGAGTCTGAACCCCGCACGCAGCGTGGCTTCGGCGATTCCGGCGCGAAGCTGGAACGCTATCTGGATTTACTTCGCTGCGCCGATCCTCGCGATGCTGCTGGCGGCGATGATCTTCGGATAGACGGCTACAGCTTCCACTTCGAGGCGTTCGAAAAGAAGAGCGCGGCTGTTTTCGGCACGCGGAAGAAGCCGGCGATGACGCCTTTCCAGCCGATGGTCGACCCGACGCTGCGCTGGAACTTTTCGTGATCGGACAGCTTGTAGAAGCCGCGCTTTTTCTTCGCTCCTTCGAGCGTCAGCACCGTTTGGATGAACCCCAGATGTGAGAAGGCCTGCGGGAAATTCCCGAGGAAAGCGCCGGTCTCCGGATCGATCTCCTCCGAGTAGAGGCCGAGCGGGCTCGCGAGATCGATCATCGCGTTCAGCAACTCCTCCGCACGTGCGAGCTGGCCTTCTCGGATCAGATGATTGATCCACCAGAAGCTGCACATGAGGAACGCACCTTCCTCGCCCACTTTCTCTTCGGCGCGATAGAGCAACGGGCCGCGCGCCAGCTTCTGCTCCAGACCGTCGCGCGTGAGCCGGGCGACGTGCTCGTCCAGGAAGCCGGTGGTGAAGGCGAGGAGCGTCGCGGCGTCGAACGCGCTTTCGTCGAACTTCGCGGAAAGTCCTTTGTGTCCGTCGCGATCGAGCAGTCCGCGCTCGTGCACTTCGCGGCGGATCTCGGCACACACTTTTTGCAGCTCGCCCTCTTTATCGCCGAGCAATTTGCCCGCGCGTTCCAGCGCGACCCAGCACATGATCTTGCCGTAGGTGAATTGCGACGTTTCCCGCACTTCCCAGATGCCGTTTTCTTCCTCGCGCCAATGCCGCACGGCTTCCTCGGTGAGCTGCTCGAGCATCTTGCGTTTATCCGCGCTGATCGTCCCGCCGGTGTGCCGGAAGTAGAAAAGCGACTGCAGGACGTGCCCGTAGTTATCGAGCTGCAGCTGGTCCTCCGCAGCGTTGCCCATTCGCACCGGCTTCGACCCGGCGTAGCCCGCAAGATGATCGAGCGTTGTCTCCGGCGGCACCGGCGCTTCGCACACCGGGTAGAGCACGCCAACGGTCGGCGCGCCAGCTTCCGCGGTTGCGCTTTGCTTCATCCATTGCTTCGTCGCGAAATCGAGGAACGCAGTCGCCTCGCCGGAGTAGCCGAGGCCGAATAGCGTCTCGATGAAGAGCGCTGTGTCGCGCAACCAGCAGAAGCGATAATCCCAGTTCGCATCGCCGCCGATCTGCTCCGGGAGCGAAGTGGTCGGCGCGGCCACAAACCCGCCTGTGGCCGCATACGTCAGCAGCTTCAGCGTCACTGCGCTGCGGCGGATCATCTTCTGGTGCGGTCCGCGGTAGTAGTTGAACAGGTTCCACTCGCGCCAGAACGCGGCGGTGATTTCCTGCCAGCGCCGGATCTTGTTGAGATCAGGCAGCGGACGCACGTCCGTGTAATCGAGCACCGCGAAGAATGGCCGGTCGCGCTCGACTCGGAATCTCGCGACGAGGTCGCCGCCGGCTTCGGTCATCGGCGCGTTGGTGAAGATCGTTGCCTCAGCCAGCGAGAAGGCGGTCGCGCTCTGCTGCTTCCAATGCGCCGCCTTGCGTGCGTAATCGGGGCGTGCACTGACGCGCATCTCCATCTCCACGGGTGCGCCGGATTCCCATTCGACCAGGCGCACCAGCTTCGAAGTCGGATGGAGCGACGTGAAGTCGTAGAAGCGCGCGTTCGCCTGGCGCGCAATGACGAAGAAGTCGGTCAGCCTAACGACTCCCGTTCGGGTCGCGAAGCGCGTCTCGAGAATGGCGCTGTCGTCCAGATAACGCCGCGTCGTTTCGAAGTGGCCGACCGGATGGATGGCAAAGTCGCCGCCCTTCTCGTCATCGAGCAGGCGCCCGAAGACGGGCGCGGCATCGAAGGCGGGCAGGCACAGCCAGTCGATTCCGCCATTTGGATTGATGAGCGCGGCGGTCTCGCAATTGCCGATCAGCGCATAGTCCTTGATCGGCGTCATTGAACCCAGCCGCCGACTGCCTGGATCGGCTCCATCTGGCCGGGCTCCGTCACCCACGCGACGAGCGCGCGGCGAGAGATTGCAGCTTCCTTCGCTCCGCCGCGCGACAGCCGCAGCTCTGCTTTGCCGTCGTTCATCTTCGCGGTGTCGAGCGAGAGCACGACGAAATCATGCAGCAGTTTGCGACCGCTGTTCTCACCCGCTTTGACGTTGATCTGGAGATCGAAGCCGAGTCGCGCCACGTGCAGCTCACGCGGCTTGTTGTCGCCGCTCGTTGCTTTGAAAACCGCAGTGACGACGTCGTCATTTGCCGAGATCCTCAGCGGACCAGGGGATTCGCCGGAGGGCGAAGGCACACCGCTGTTCCGCCACTCGCGCCCATCGAGCACGAAGCCCGGCGTGTACACGCTGCTGCTCTTCCAGCGCGCGGAGTACGCATATTGCCGCGCGGTCCACTGCTTGGCAGCGAACGGATCGCGCCAGCCGAGGCGGTCCCAGTAATCGACGTGAAACGCGAGCGGCGCGAAGTCGCGCCAGAGCCGCGGATCGTCTTTCAACTTGCTCAGCCACGCCTCAGCCGGAGGACAACTGCTGCATCCCTCGGACGTGTACAGCTCGAGCAGATGCATCCTGGTTGCCTTGCTCTCGAGTTCCACGGCAGATGCGGACACAGCCGCGCAGCATAGACCAGCCACGCTCATGACCGCAAAGAAGGCGCTCGATTTCATGCAAGTGGGAGCGGCTCGCGCGGCGATTATTTCACGACGGAGGAATAAGCACCGCGCACACGTCTCTCATCTTCAGTTCGGGATGGCTGTTTGACGCCGGTGTGTATTTCACTCGCGTCCGGCGAAGGGCGTCAGTAGTTATGCTTGCGTGGCCGAGGTCGATCCCGAGGAATTAGTAGGGACTTACTATGCGCCGCTCTATCGCTTCGGGCTCTCGCTCAGCCGCAACGAAGCGGACGCCGGCGATCTCGTGCAGCAGACCTTCTACACGTGGGCGACGAAGGGTCATCAACTCCGCGACACGTCGAAAGTGAAGACCTGGCTCTTCACCACGCTTTACCGCGATTTCCTCGCGAAGAAGCGCCACGCCGATCGCTTCGTTGACACGGACGAATCAGAGTTCGTCGAGCCGGTGCACGTCGCGCCGTCGGCGGTCGACGCGCTGGACGCCTCGATCGTGCAGAAAGCATTGCACGCGCTCGACGACCGCTATCGTGCGCCGGTCACTCTGTTCTACATGCAGCAGCATTCGTATCGCGAAATCGCGGAGATCCTGAACGTGCCGATCGGCACCGTGATGTCGCGCATCTCGCGCGGGAAGGCGGAGCTGCGGAATCAGCTGAGCGATGTGGCCGCGGCGGAAGGTCGCAAAATCGTGCCCATGGAAGGAGGCCAGGCGCATGGATGACCGGGAAGCACGTTCGATCTTGAGCATGCATCGCGCGGGCGAAGCATCGCAGGATGACGCGCGTCTCGGCGAGGCATTGCGCAAAGCCGACGCGGATCCAGAGCTGGCGCGCTGGTGGAACGAAGAGAAAGAGCTGGACCGGATCATCGCCTCGAAGCTGGCGTCCACTCAGGTACCCGCTGGATTGAAGGCGCGGATCACGTCTGCCGCGGAAGCGCGGCCGAGCGTCGTCCGGCCGACGTGGAACCGCGCCATCCTGCTCGCGGCCGCGTCGATCGTTGCTCTTGCTGTGCTCTTCAGTTCGTGGCGCGGGCCGTTCGCACCCGCGCTCTCGGTCGCCGACTACCGCGACGAGATGGTCGGCTTTATCAAGGTCGCGCCGAATCTGGAATTGGAGTCATCCGACTTGGATCGTCTGCAGAAGTTTCTCGCGAAGGCTGAGGCGCCAGCAAACTTCACCGTGCCGAAACGGCTGCAGCAGTATGAGCCGGTCGGCTGCCGCGTGCTGCGCTTCCGCGGGCAGGATGTGTCGCTCGTTTGCTTCAAGCTTGGCGGCGATCGGCTCGCGCATCTGTTCGTGACCAAAGCAACGGCGATCCGCGGTGACGGTAGCGCATCCGCTCCGGTGTTTGCTGCGGAAGAAGATTGGATGACCGCGACGTGGACGGAAGGCGATCAGACGTACTTGCTGACCGTCAAAGGCGATCGCGAGAATCTCGAGAAATTCCTCGGCACAAGCTGAACATGGCCACTCCACGCAAAACCACTCGCCTGAAAAAGGAGGCGAACGGATTGTTCGCGGGTTACTCGGACAAACCGAAGCCACTCGGCGGTTATGCGGCTATCGCGGCGGTGTTCACCGTTGGCTTAGCCAGCGCCTTGGCCATCGCGGAAGAGAACGATGACGAAGCGCCGAAGCTGACCTGGAGTGATCTCGTTCTCTTCGGCATCGCTACGCACAAATTAAGTCGCGTCGTGACCAAGGACATCGTGACGAGCCCATTTCGCGCGCCGTTCGTGAAGTTCAAAAAGTACACTGGCGCAGGCGAAGTCGAAGAAGAAGCACGCGGCGAAGGCCTGCAGGAAGCGGTCGGCGATCTCGTCACGTGCCCCTATTGCATCGCGCCGTGGCTCGGTTCCGCGCTCGTCTTCGCCGCCGCGCGCGCGCCACGTGCCACGCGCCTGCTCGCCGGCATCTTCGCGATCAAGGCAGGCTCGGATTTGATGAATCACCTGTACGTGCGCGCAAAGGAGTAGTTGATCGTCTCAACGAAACGAAAGGTCGTCGCCCGAACCGGAAATTTGTGCGGAGAACCGACACGCGCGCGATGAAGTGGCCCGGGGCGCAGTGAGCCGTGTCCATTGCGGAGAGCCTTGGATTATAAGCAACAGAATACCGGTGAGGGGGCGGCTAAGTCTAACGGTCCGGCGCTTGTATTGCATCCAGCGCGTTGGCAGGTAGATGCGATGACGTTGATGCCGCTGGTCATCGGCGGCGCCTTTTCCGTCGTCTCGTGGGCTATCACGAACAACGTTTGGGGTAAGGTGGGAGCTTTAGCCATTGCCTCACTTGCTATATGGGCGGCGCGCTCCGGTCGCCGTGCCATGCGAAACGCCCGTGTTCGCGCCGACGCCTTCGGTCTTACTCACTGTGATGGAAGCCGTAAAGACGCGGTTAGTCAGCACGTAGCCTGGAATGATGTCGCTCGCTGCGAGATCGACACCCGCAGCAATAGCGCAGACAGCGTCGGCCAGCCGCACATAGTCCTCAAGGATGCGGCGAACCGTGACCTCTTCGTGCTTTATACAAAGTATCTTTCCCGCACGGATACCACTCGGTTGCTTCTTTTCATCCGCACGGAACTTAAACAGAGGAAAGCTCTTTTCGCTGTCTCTCCTGAGTGGTGCTGAAAACGGATCGTTGGCCGCATGCTACCGCACCTCAATCACGGTGAATGCGAAACAGCTACATTCGCGGCGCGCTCCCAGCCGTTACTCGGTTGGCGCACGATCCAAAGACAACATGTCATCAACATTGCGGGACATCGGTATCGGCCTCGCGGCCGGAACTGCTGGCGGCGAAGCTCTCAAGCGCACAGCTCAACTCATGTGGGACAACACCGGTCCCAAGAACAAGCTGCGCGAGACGGCGATTGAGCCGCGCGACCCATTCATCGTGCTCGCGCAGCGCGTGTGGCCGCTTGTATCCGACAAGAAACCTACGCCGGCTCAGCAAAAGCAATTCGAGACGGGTGTGATGACCGTGCTCGGTGCAGGTGGTGGCATTGCTTACGTGCTGCTCGCGCGGCGGTGGCCGTTCGGTTGGCTGCTGGGCGGGACGATCTTTGGCACGGTGTTCTACCTGATCGAAGACGAAGGCATGGGTCCGGCGATGGGGCTGGCGGGCGATAACCGCAAGTATCCCGCGGAAGCGCACGTCCGCGGCTTCGTCGCTCACCTCGCCTTCGGGCTCGTCGCCGCAGGCGTGGCGCGACTGCTCGGAGTGACACCAAAGAGCCGACGCTGAACGGAGCGGCGGTATGGGACCGCTGTCCTTACGTCACCTTCAGCGCGATCTTGTGTAGTCCCGTCGCGCCGGAGTGCTTCGCGCGTTTCTGATCGAGCGCTTGCACATTCCCCTGACGATCGGTTGCGCGAACGGCGAGACGATATTCGCCCGCGCCTTCCGGCTTCCAATTGTAACTCCAGAGCGACCAGCTCAACTCAGTGCCGGGATAATCGAGCTTTGCCTCCTGCCAGCTCTGCTCGTCATCGAAACTCACCTCGACGCGTGACACGCCGCGATCGCCGGCAAACGCGATGCCCTTCAAGGGCATGCCGCCGCTCATCTCCGCGAGTTTCAGCTCCATTTTATCCTCGGGCGCGTCGATGCGGGCGCGCGTCGGGATGACGAAGTCGGGTCCCCAGCCCTGCTTCTCGTAAAAGCCCTTCGCGTCGTAACCGACGACTTCGATGCGTGTGAGCCATTTCACGTTCTTCTCTCCGAAGAGACCGGGGACGATGATGCGCGCCGGCGCTCCATGGCGCTGCGGGAGCGGTTCGCCGTTCATCTCGTACGCGACCAGCGTGGTGAGATTCATCGCCTTCTCGAATGCGAAGGTGTCGGTGTAATTATCGACGGCGTGGAGCAGCACCTCCTGCGCATTCGGATCGGCGCCCGCCGCGTCGAGCAACACGCGCATTGGCACACCTTTCCAGACCGCGTTGCTCATGAGCCCAGCCTCGATGCCGTTGCTGATACACATCAGGGTGGTCTCCTGCTCGACCGACGCGAGCGCCTTCAGCTCATCGAGCGACCACGTGCGCTTGTTCTTCACCAGGCCGGTAATCTCGAGTCGCCAGATCGCTGGGTTCACACGCGGATCGATCACGTTCTTCGTCACGACGTAGAACTTCTCGTTAGGCGTGATCGGCTCGATCTCGCGCCCTCTCAATTGCATGCCGTCGTAGCTGAAGGTGGCTTCCTTGTAGAGCTTGCGGAGAAGACCGGCGCCGCCCACACCCATCACGGCGCCGATCCCACCCAACACCACCGCTCTGCGGCTAACCGTCGGGCTGAACTCCGCCGCCGTAGTCGCGGGCCCTGACCGCGGCCGCTCATGCGTAAGAAACGCGAGCCCGCTGACGACGGTTCGCTCATAAGCGACGAACGCGAGCATGAACCCAATGAGCGTCGCCGCAGTCGCGAGGCCGATCGGCAGGCCGCGAAAGTTCGTCCCCACAATCGGCCACAGCGCCGCCGCAAAGGCGATCACCGGCAAGAGCACGAAAAGCACGAAGGTGAAAATCCCGCGTCGCACCGGGCTCACGAGATCGCGACCGACGGCGACGGCATAGATCCACCCGCCGATTGCCCCCACCACAAGCTGCCCCGCGAGGACCGAGCTCACACCGAGCTGCTTCATTTGGTTGTAGCCGCCCACCCTCCCCATCAACGCGAGAAACGGCTCGACCGGCAGGAGTGCCGAAATGCGATCGCCGATCAGCGACATTGGCGTCGGCAAACCGAAGAGCGTGCGCAAGAGCAGCATCACCGTCGTCATCACGACCGCCGCGACCGCGCCGGCGAGAAGCCCAAGCCCCGCGGCCTTCCAGCCACGCGGATAGTCACGACCGGGTGCAACAGCGTTCACGAAACGTGCGAGCACAAACGCGCGCGATTTATTCCCGCGGAGGCGTGGCGCTGGAATAATCGTGAAGCCTCGCGCTCACAATTCGGGATCATCGCAGCCCAGTTGGCTACAACTTGTGTTCCTCAGGCTAGCTTCATGATGCATGCGCACTGAGTACGATGTCGTGGTAGTCGGCTCCGGGCCGAACGGGCTGGCGGCGGCGATCACGTGTGCGCGCGCCGGGCTTTCGGTGCTTGTGCTGGAAGCGAACGACGCAATCGGCGGCGGGGTGCGCTCGGCGGAGCTGACGCGGCCCGGTTTCATCCACGATGTCTGCTCGGCGATCCATCCGCTTGGCGCCGGGTCACCGTTCTTCAACTCGCTGCCGCTGGAGCGCTTCGGGCTTGAATGGATCGATCCCGAAATCGCAGTCGCACACCCGCTCGATTGTGGAAACGCTGCTGCGCTTTACCGCGACATGGATGAGACGATCGCCACGCTCGGCCGCGACCGACGGATCTACTGTCGCCTTCTTGAACCGCTCGTCAGGCACTGGCCGAAACTCGCGGACGCCTTTTTGCAACCGCTACTGCATTGGCCGCGCCACCCGCTCGTGCTCGCCCGCTTCGGCGTTCCGGCGCTGTGTCCAGCGGCGTTGCTCGCGAGGAGCTGCTTTCGCGAAGAGCCGGCACGCGCGCTTTTCGCAGGTCTGGCTGCGCATTCATTTCTCCCGCTGGAAGCAGTCGCATCGGCGGCGTTTGGCCTCGTGCTCGGTGCGGCCGGACATGTAGTCGGTTGGCCGCTGCCGCGCGGTGGTTCGCAGGCGATCGCCAACGCGCTTGCCGCCTACCTGAAGGAACTCGGCGGCACCATCGAACCGGGCCGACGGATCGAACGACTCGATGAGCTGCCGCCCGCACGCGCGCATCTGCTCGACGTGACGGCATGGCAGTTTGCACGCATCGCCGGCGAGCGGCTGCCGAGCCGTTATCGTCGGCAGCTCGCGCGTTTCCGCCACGCACCCGGCGTCTTCAAGCTCGATTACGCCCTCTCCGCGCCTGTGCCCTGGCGCGCAGCAGAATGCCGCCGCGCAGGCACCGTTCACCTCGGCGGAACGCTGCCGGAAATCGCGGCCGGCGAGCGGATGATCGCGCGCGGAGAACATCCCGAGCGGCCATTCGTGCTCGTCGCGCAGCAGAGTCTCTTCGATGAAACGCGCGCGCCCGCTGGTCAGCACACGCTCTGGGCCTACTGCCACGTGCCGCACGGCTCTCGAGTCGACATGACAGAGCAGATCGAGCGGCAGATCGAGCGCTTTGCGCCTGGTTTTCGTGATTGCGTAATTGCGCGCGCCGCGCGGGGCTCGGCTGAGCTGGAAAGAGGCAACGCGAACTTGATCGGCGGCGACATCAACGGTGGCGCGGCGAATCTCTGGCAGCTGATCGCGCGGCCCGTCCTCAGTCGGGTACCTTATCGCACTCCGCTTCGCGGCGTTTATCTCTGCTCATCATCCACGCCGCCCGGCGGAGGCGTGCACGGCATGTGCGGCTACCATGCGGCGCGTTTTGCCTTGCGCGAAATGTTCGGGCGCGAGCCGTCTTAACCGCCGCTACAACGGCGCCACGACAGCGTCAGCGGGCTTGGCGAACTTCGCGGGCTCCGGCGTTTTCTCGCCGAACCTCACATTCGAGAACTCCATCACGCCGAGCGATTCGCCTTCGATGTTGTCGTTCACCCAATTGTAAAACGTTCCGCGCTTCGGCATGCGCAAGCCGCCGGCCTCCTGCCATTCCTCGAAGACGAGCGCATGCGGTTCGAGCTGATCCATCGGTTTGTCTTTCCGCAGCGGGGCATACGTCACGACATAAATGACGAGCTTCATCTGACCCGAAGCGGGCTCGAGATACGCGATGTAGTAGTCATCGGGCGAATCACCGGTGCCTTTTTTGTAGGTGATCTTCACGGCGTCGTATTCCTTCTCTTGAAACATCTTCTTGCCGAGCGGCTCCAGCACCACACCCGGATCTGCAAAGACGAACGGCATGGCGAAGAAGTAGAATGGCGTCCAGATGTAGAAGCGTGGCGGAGTGCCGCCGAGCGCATCGATCGCTGGCTTGATCCAGACCTCGCCGCCCTTTGCGCCGAGCGTGTATTCGTCGCTCGTAATCAAGCCCTCGCGGCTGCGAAGATCGAAGAGGTGGTGGTCCTTCTTGACCTTCCCGCGCATGCTCCACGCGAGGTCGAATTCCACGCTGCCATAGCTTCGCCATTTTGCGCCCCCCCATGCGCTTCGAATGCTTTCTCCAGCTGGGCCGGCGCTGAGGCGGCGATGAAGAGAAGGAGGAACGAAACCGCGCTGCATTCGCGAGGAATGTCGCATCGCTCCGCCGGTGCGAAGTGCGCCGGGACAATTGAGCCCTCGCGAGAGTCGCAACGTTAGCGCGTGGAACGGCGGTATTATACCGCCGCTCCGAGAACGCAGCGCCCAATGGTTCGGCGACACCCGTATTGCTGATGATGAAACTGTTCCTCGCCTCCCTCTTCTCCGTCGCGCTTCTTTGCAGCGCAGCCACCACCGCGCGGGCGCAAGAATCCCAGGACCTGCAGAAGAAACAAACCGAGCTGGAGCGCCAGCGGCTCGACCTCGAGAAGAAGGCGCTCGATTTGCAGCGGCGAGAACTCGAGCTGGAGAAGATGCGGCAGGAACTGCAGGCGCGTGAGAGCGGGCAATCGCTCAGCATGAATCTCTCCGGCGATCTGCTCTTCGATTACGAGAAGGCAACACTGAAGCCAGCGGCCGAAGAAGCGCTCAAGAAAGTCGCGGTGGTCCTGTCGCAGTTTCCGGAAAGCAAAGTCACCGTCGAAGGCTACACCGACGCAAAAGGCGGCAAGGCGGTGAACCTGCCGCTCTCCCGTGAGCGCGCCAGCACGGTCAGCGAATGGCTGGTGAAGAACGGCGGCGTCAATGCGGCCAACATCACCGCGGCCGGCCGCGGCGAAGAGAATCCGATCGCGCCTAACGAGAACCCTGACGGAAGCGACAATCCCGCCGGTCGCGCGCTCAACCGGCGTGTCACCATCGTCGTGGCGAAACCGGCGGCGCCAGCGCCGTGACGTCAGGAGCGGACTGATCGGCGACCGCGTGTTCGTATTTACACGCAATCCGAAAAAACTCGCATCCCACGGAGCGGTCGCCGGCGAATAACTGATAGAAGCGCGTCGTTTCGGAGCCCACCGCACTCATGCGGTTGAGGGCGGCGAGGCGCACAGGGAACAAAGGGGAAAACAGATGATCAGAAAGAACTTACTATTAGCGATCGGTGCAGCCGGTTGTCTCGCGTTGCCGGCTTTTGTGTCGGCTCAGGGATTAGGCGGAGTGACCGGCGGCGGCGGCGCCGCGGGTGCCGTCAGCGGAAGGACCGGCGTCGGAGTTGGCAGCACTACCACCGCACCAGCGGGCGATCTGCGCAGCACGCAATCGAGCACTGGAGTCAACGCCACCACCGACGTCGCGACGGACACGAACGCGACCACGAATACGCGCCGCAGAAGCCGGAGAGCGGCGGCCAATCAGAATAGCGACGCGCGGACCGACGTGCGAGCGAGCGGCAACACACGGAGCGCGACCAGCGCTGATGTCGATGTGAATGCCAACGCGAACCTGAACGGCCAGACCGGCCGCAATGGCACTGCCGCAGCGAACAACAACGCGAATGTCCGCGGCAATGCGACGACCGGCACTCGCACCTCGCGACGTGCGAGCCGTGCGGCCACGGATGCGAACGTCAACGCCGGCGTGAACGGAACGGTTGACGCAAACACGAACAACAACTCCGTCCGCGGCACGAATCGCACGACAGCGCGGACTACAAACAGCGTGAACGCAGACGCTCAGTCCGAGGAAAACGGAAACGACGACTCCAAGCGTCGGCGTCGCCGGGGTTCTGACAACAACGGGCGATAAGGCGTCAGCTGATGAGAACTGCGAAACTGCGGGGCCGTGTTGCCCCGCAGTTTTCGTGTACTGGTGCAGCGGTATGATAGTGTCGGAGCGAGTCTGGCCGCGGGGTTCGCGCAGCACATCGTATATGTTGTCACTCCAAGGTCGTATGTCGTGAATGGCTAAGCGCGACGACATTTACAACGTGGTAGTGATCGGCGCAGGGACAGCCGGGCTCGTCACGGCGGCGGGCACGGCCGGCCTCGGCGGGCGCGTGGCGCTGATCGAGCGCAACAAGATGGGCGGCGATTGCCTGAACTTCGGCTGCGTGCCGAGCAAGGCACTCATCTCCTCAGCGCGATTGATTCAGCAGATCCGCGAGGCTGAGAAATGGGGCCTGCGAATGCAGGAGCCGCAGTTCGATTTCCGCGACGTGATGGAGCGAATGCGTGAGCGGCGCGCCAAGATCGCGCCGAACGATTCGCAGGAGCGTTTCGAGTCGCTAGGCGTGGATGTCTTTCGAGGCGAAGCGCGATTCGTTTCGCCGCACGAGCTGGAGGTGAGCGACTCGGAAGGGCGGTATAATACCGCCCATCCTATTCGGCTGCGCGCGCGGAATTTTGTTATAGCTACGGGAAGCCGCGCCGCCGTTCCGAAGATCGACGGCATCGATGCCGTTCCGTATTTTACGAACGAGACGGTCTTCGACGAACTGCGCGACAAACCCGACAGCATGATCGTGCTCGGCGGCGGCCCGATCGGCTGCGAACTCGGTCAGGCTTTCAGCCGTCTCGGCGTGAAGATCACGATCTTGCAGAACATGCCGCAGCTCCTGCTGCCAGAGGACGCCGATGTGGCGGAGTTCATGCAGAAGCGCTTCGCAGCCGAAGGAATCGACGTGCGGTTAAACGCGACGACGCAATCCGTGCGCGTGCGTGAACGGAGCGGCGGTATTATACCGCCGTTCCCAGGCGTCATCGCACAAACGCGCGACGGCGAAGTCTCAGCCGACGTCCTCCTCATCGCCGCGGGCCGCACGCCGAATTTGGACGGCTTAAACCTCGATGCCGCCGGCGTGAAGCACAACGAGCACGGCGTGGAAGTGAACGACTACATGCAAACCTCGCAGCCGCACATCTACGCCGCGGGCGACATCGCGAACCGCCTCAAGTTCACACACACGGCCGACTTCACCGCGCGAGTGGTCGTTCGCAACATCCTCATGCCGCTCCAGCTTCTGCGGCAGAAAACGAGCGACGCCGTCGTGCCGTGGTGCACCTACACCGATCCGGAGGTGGCACACGTCGGGCTCGGCGAGAAGCAGGCGTCGAACGAGGCGGTCGAATACGACCTCTTCGTGGTGCCGCTGAGCGAGCTCGATCGCGCGGTCGTCGAAAGCGAAGACGCTGCAGGTTTCGCGAAAATCCTGACCCGCAAAGGCTCCGATCAAATCCTTGGCGCGACGATCGTCGGACCGCGTGCGGGCGATTTGCTGCACGAGTTTGTCGTGGCGATGAACGCAAAGATCGGTCTCGGCAAAATCGCCGGAATGATCCACGCCTATCCGACACTCGCCGAGCTCGCCCGCAAAGCCGGCGACAAATACAACAAGACGCGTCTCACGCCGCGGGCAAAGAAGATCTTCGCGTGGCTATATCGCCGCGCGCGCTAGCCGACACGCTCGTTACGGCGCTGCCGCGCTTGCTCGTTGAGCACCGGCAGCGGACGAACTAGGCGAGCAGCGTGCGCTCGATCAGCCAGTAGCCGCCGGCAGCAGCCACCAGCACCGAGCAGGCTGGGACGCCGATCCGGAGGAACGCTGGATTGTCGCGGAGCTTCCAAAGGATCGGCAGCACGACTGCGGCGATTGCGAGCTGGCCTGCTTCCACGCCGAGGTTAAAGGCGAACAAGGGCAGCACGGCCGCGCTGCCGGTCTCCGCAATTCCCATCTCATGCAGCACGCCCGCGAAACCGAGGCCGTGAATCAGACCGAAGGCGAACGTCAGCACCCAGCGCCAGCCGAGTGCTCCCTCCTTGCGGAAAAGATTCTCGATCCCGACGTAGAGGATGGAAGCAGCGATCGTCGCTTCGACAAACAAGCCCGGCAGATCGACAAGGCCGAGAGTCGAGAGCACGAGCGTCAGTGAATGCGCGACAGTGAAGCAGGTAATCAGCACGATGCCGTCGCGCGCTGTCCGGCAGACGATGAGCAATCCGAAGAGGAAGAGCAGGTG
>CADCTA010000106.1 GCA_902805675.1 uncultured Chthoniobacterales bacterium
AAGCAGCGATGCCGACGATGGTAATCGCGATGAGGAGGGCGGGAGAGATCGCCGCCTCGTTCATCGCGCACTCTCCAGATTGCGGAAGTACGACTCGGCGAGTCTCGAGGCTTCACCTGTTCGGTGCGGCCGCCGCTCGGCCGCGGGAAGCATCCGCAGCAGCGCAGCTTCCAGCGTCGACTGTTTCGATGGCAGGAGCGCTTCGCCCGCTGCCAGCCGGCGGAGTTCCTCGAGCGCGCCTAACGACACTCCGGGATTGTCGCTCGCGGCGTTTCTCAGCGCCGGCTCGATGCGGCGTAGCGTCTCGATTTCCACGTCAGTAAGTGGCTGCGCTGTTCGCCTCCACGGCGCGAGTCGCAATAGCTCCCGGACGTCCGCTTCCATCCGCGAATCCGGAGCCGCGGCCGCGTCGCCTACGATTCGCTCCGGCACATCCTCCACGTCACCGCGCAATCGGCGTGCCGCGAAGTCGACCGGCGCCGCTTCAAAACCCACCCGCTGCACGTAGGCGCGATCAGCTTGCTGCAGCGCCTTGATGATCTCGAGCGCGCGATTCTCCGGGCCAAGTGCTTCGCGCGGCTGCGCCACCCGCAGAAAACGCTCCGCTTCCCACATCGCGGCAAGCGCCTGGCGCATGGTCCCTTTCGTCTCGCGATCGAACAGCGTCGCCTCGTCCTGCGAGTCGTGCTGGTGACCATATTCCTCCATGATCTCCTGCTGCGTTCGCGGCGCTCCGCCCGCCGCCGCCGGGCCGTGATCGTGCCCATCATCTGGCGAGTGCTCCTCGTGCTCCTGTTCCGCCGATGCTTCGGCAGGCTCGGCAGCGTGATCCGCCTCTTCACCAAGGAATTCGCCGTAGCGTTGCCGCAGCAGTTGTTGATCGATGGCGAGATTGTTCGCGCGGCTGCGGAACTCTGACTCCGCCAGCGCCGCCTGATCGGCGATCAGCTTCTCCGTATCGATGATAATCTGGCGCTGACTGCGAAAGTATTGCGGGATCAGATTCACGCCCGCGACACCAGTGCCCGGTGTGCTCAGCTCCGCGTCTGCACCTTTGAGAATGATGAAGCGCGTCTCGGAGCGCGCCCGATTGCTCGACGGCTCGCGGTTATCCGCCGCCTCGACGTGGAAATAGAGCTCGTCGCCGGGCTCGAGGCCGAGCGCGAGAAGATCGAACGTCTTCCGCAAGCGGCGTGCATTCGCCGGACCTTCGGCCGGCTCGTTGACGTCGAACACAATCTTCTGCTCGCGGAATTTTACCGCCTCGCCGGTTCCTTTCGCGACGGTGGCGATGAGATGCGCATCCGCGACCGCGTAGTCATCGCTGACGAGCACTTCGACGGTCGCCTGTGTCGACGAAGACGGCGCCACGATGGTGCGCACCGCCTCGGGTTGCATGATCTTCACGGCCGGGGCGCGGTCCTTGATCACCTTCAACGAGTGCAGCTCGTGTGGACGCCAGACTGCATCGTCCGACATCACGGCGGCAAGGCCGTAGAGTTCGCTCTCCGTTATGCGCCTCTCGGCGCGCAGTGTGCGGTCACCTTCTGCGCGCAGCTGCACCACGTCATCACCGCCGGCTCCGAAACGCAGCCCCGCATCTTTCACCGGCCGGTCGAGCGTCACCGACCACGTGACCAGCGCGCCTTCCTCGAGCTCCGCGGTGAACCCGGAGACGCGCCGCTCCGCGCGACCAGTATACGCTGGCGGCACGACGACCATCTCCGCGCGCTCGATCTGCGGCCACTCCGTTTGCGGAGCGCCGCCCGCATCGCTGCTGGGTTTCGCCGGGGCTGCCGCTGTTGTGCTTAGATCAGCTGCCGCTCTTGGCTGATTCATCACTCTCCACGTGCTCACCGCGACCAGCAGCGCGAGTGCGACGGCCAGCCAGATGAAGGGTTGCCGAAGCAAATGAGTGGGTGGCGCCGCGAACGATCGTGCGTGCGCGTTGCTCAAGCTGCGTGCAGCTTCATCCGCGCGCCGCCTCTGCAGTTGCTCGATAAAAGTGAGGCTTTCCACCGGGCGCAGCCACAACGCACTGCTCTCCTCCAGCTGCGGGAACTCGCGATCGAGATGTCGCGCCACGTGCGCCGCATTGAGCCTCCATGGCCGGGCGAACGCGAGTCGCACCGCGAGACTGACGGCGAACAAGCCCAGCGCTACCACGGCGAGCGCGCCGGCGCTCAGCCAAAAGGCAGCAAGCGCGGCAGCAGCGCAAACTGCCGCCGCGACGAAGAGCGCCTCGCGCGCAGTGACGCGGACGCGCCACTCGCGGGCAAATCTCTCGAGCTCTGCGCGGGTCATCTCAGGCAAGCTCCGCGAACTCAGGTTCGCGCTTAGGCACCGACGCGGGCGACTCCGGTGGGCGCGTGCGGTTGAGATGGCTCAGCGTCCGCTCGATCGCGAACAGCGCGATGCACAGCAGCCACAGCATTGGATGCAGGTCCACGATCTCCGCGCGGGGCGTCAGTCGCAGTTCACCGCGCTCGCCGCTGGCCGGAGCGTCGGCTGGTCGCGCCTGGTCGGCGCCCACGCGACGCAGGTCTTCAGCGGAGGCGCGATGATCCCGTTGGTCGGCTGCAATCAGCGGACGGAAAGCAGCGGCGAGGGCGCTGCTCCGAGTCAGATCATTCCATTCGGGATGAAAACGGCTGTAGAACAGGTAGTGGCGACCCGCGCCTTGCGCAGTCGATGACAGTAATGGCGTGCCGAAGCCGTCCGTCCACACGGCAACGCCGCCTGGTGATGTCGGCGGCACGCGCCGAAACAAAGCTGTGTGCTCGTGCAAGCTCTCGGCCTGCACCGAGGTGATTACTGAAACCGCCGCGTCCCGACTGTTCTCGGCGTCGGACAACAGCAGCGCACCACGCGTTTTCACCTGGTCCACGACCGCTGTCGGCACCGGCTCGTCGTTCAACCACACAATCCATTCAGCGCGCGCGACGTCTTCGTCTATCAGCAGGTCGCGGTTGACCGCCTCTGCAGCGGCACGCAGTGCCGCTCGAACGTAGCGCGCATCGTCCGCGCGATCGGTGGCGTGAAGAACGGCGATGTGGAGCGGCTTGGGCGTCGCTGCTGGGACCCACTCGCTCGTGGGTGCGTCCGCGTCATCACTGATGAGGCGAGCTGACAGAACGCCGCCGTCACGGTCGGCGATTTCGACAGCAAACCGCTCCAGCGGAGCTGCGAGCTGCGTCCTTCCGCTCGACGATGGAACGAGCAGTGTGACTCGTTGTGTGTGTGCGGCGTTGCTGCTCGCGACGACGACACGCAGCTTGCTCTCCGCGCCCTCGGCGATCTGGGTCACCGTTTCAATCCAGGGGCTCGATCGCGGCGCCGTTTCGCTCGAGACCCATTCGATCTGGGAATGCTGCATCGCTGGCCGTTCACCGCGCAGCGACACGACACGATCGGAGGCAAACACCGCCACACGCGAGCCTCTCGGCAACCGCGCATCAAGCTCTCGCAACAACGACCAGACATCCGACCCGCCCGCTTCGCTCGCGCGCTCGTCCGTCGGCGAAACAATCCGGAAGCCGCGCTCGAGTGCCCGGGTTTCGAAGCCCTCCGCATCCAGCTCACGCCACCGCTTCAGCGCGTCGCCCTGCAGCACGATGCCGGGTTCGAGTAATGCCCAGCGCTGCGGCTTCGTTGGCGGCTCTTTTTTCCAGATCGGCTGCGCCAGTAGGAGCGCCAACAACGCGAGCAACAACAGCCGCACGGCGAGCAGCAGACGCTCGCGCCAGCGCAGCTTGGTCAGGCGGCGGACGGCAGGACCGGTGAAGAAGCGTAGCGTGCCGACTCGAACTGTGGTCGGCGGCGGGCGCCACAGATGGAGAATCGCGGGCAGCGCAAGCGCGGCGAGTGCGAGCAGCGCGAGAGGCGACAGCAGTTGCAGCACGCGAATTGAGCTCCCGTTAGCGCTTCATCCGCCGCAGCAGATATGAGCGCAGGGCGCGGTCGAGCGGCTCGTCCGTCCGGATCTGCACGTAGTCGAAGCGCTTGGCGTCCCAGCCGCTGCGCCAGTCGGCGAGCGCGCGCTCGAGATTCTCCAGCCACATCGCGCGCGCGGTGGAAGCATCCGTCTCGAAGACGTCACCGGTCTCCCAATCCTCGAAGCGAACAGGCCCGCTGAACGGAAACTCGATCTCGTCGCGGCCAAGCAGGTGGATGAACAGGATCTCGTGCTGCCGCGATCGCAAGGCGGCAAGCGCGTCGCGGATTTCTGCGCCGTGCTCGAAGCCGTCCGTCAATACGACGCTCAGCTCTCGCGTGGTGCCGCCGGGGCTCGGGACGGACGCGGTCCGCGACGCGATCGCGGCCGTAAGCTCGCGCGCGTTTTCGGGCCAGCGGCCGACTGGCTGGGCGTTCTCGAGCGCGTGCACGATTCGCTCGAATGGCTGGCGTCGTTGGCCGGGCTGAACAGAGGCGACGGCGCCGGCCGAGACGACATGAAGGCCGGCTGGATCGCCTTGCGACTGTGCGAGGTAGGCGAATGCCGCCGCGAGCACGCGCGCGACGTCGAACTTGCGCACGCCGGCCGCCGAGCCGGTGCTGTCTTCGTGCCGCATCGATTCCGTCGCATCGAGGATGATGCGAATGGTGACCGCTGTTTCGATCTCGCTCTCGCGGATGTAGTAGCGGTCTGAGCGCGCGAAGAGCTTCCAGTCGATATGCTGAGGCTCGTCGCCGGGCATGTAGGCGCGGTATTGGCTGAACTCCTGCGACAAACCAGGTTGTCGGCTGGTCTGCATCCCCGGCAGCACACCGGCGACGACCTGCATGGCTGCGAGCCGCAAACCGCGCGTCGCGGAGAGTACGCGCGGATCGAGCACGGCACTGGTTGCCGTCATCGCGTGAGCGGGCTCTTCGGTTCGGGAACCAACCGGAACAGCTCGCGTGCGACGTCGTCGGTGGAGATGCGCTCCGTTTCCGCTTCGAAGTTCAGGAGGATGCGGTGGCGCAAGACGGGCGCGGCGAGCGCGCGGAGATCGTCGATCGTGACGGCGAAGCGGCCCGCGAGCAGCGCGCGCGCTTTTGAGGAAAGAATCAGCGCCTGGCCTGCGCGCGGTCCCGCGCCCCAGCGGACCCATTTCTCGATGTAAGGCAGCGAATGATCGCGCGTCGCCCTAACGAGTCGGTTCACGTAGCCGAGCAGGTCGTCGCTGATCGCCACTTCACGTGCAAGCGCCTGCAGTTGCAGGATCTCGGTGACGGTGAGCACCGGTTCGACTGCAGCCGCCTTGCTGCCTGTCGTGCTCGCGAGCATCGACAACTCATCGGCTTCATTGGGGTAGCCGATGTTGAGGTAGAGGAGAAAACGGTCGAGCTGCGCTTCCGGCAGCGGGTAGGTGCCGGATTGCTCGATCGGGTTCTGCGTCGCGAGGACGAAGAATGGGCGCTCAAGCATGTAGGTCTTGCCGCCGTAGGTGACAGAGCCTTCCTGCATCGCCTCGAGCAGCGCCGCCTGCGTCTTCGGTGGCGTGCGGTTGATCTCATCGGCGAGGATGATTTGGCCGAAGATGGGGCCGCGGTTGAACTGGAAGAAGCGCTTCCCGGTCGCGTGATCTTCCTCGAGCACCTCGGTCCCGATGATGTCGGACGGCATCAGATCCGGCGTGAACTGAATGCGGTGAAACGTCACATGCACCGCCTGCGCGAGCGTGCGGATGAGCAGCGTTTTGCCGAGGCCGGGCAAGCCTTCGATGAGGCAATGGCCGCCAGCTAGGAACGCGGTGAGCAGTTCTTCGACGACCCGCTGCTGACCAATGACCGCTTTGCCGATCTCTCGGCGCAGGAGCGGCAGCTTCTCCAGCAGCCGCTGAACATCCGCTTGCGTTTCGACTGCCGGAACGTCGGTCATCGCGCTCATGCGGTCATCGCGTACATCACGATGTTCACTCCGAACTTGGTGTTGTCCTCTGCGAGGAAACGCTTGTTCCTGAAGTCGTAGTCCCACTCGCAGCCGTAATCTTTGTTGCTGTAGAGAACTCCGATCCGTCCATCGATCTCCACCGCCTTGAGGTAGTCGTGCACGAGATCGTCGCCCCAGCCGTTCAACTCGAACGACGTGGTCGGCGGCCCTTTCTTGAACGGGAAGAACGCATCGTAGATCGCGTGGTCGTTTGGAATCTTCTTCAACGCGTCAGCTCCAAAAATCTGCTGCATCTGCGCCTCAAACGACTTCGCGAACAAGCCGTCCACGTCGTGATTGCAGTCATCCACGAAAACGAACCCGCCGCGCTTCACGTAGGCCTCGAAGTTCTCACGCTCGCGATCCGTGAACTGCACCAGCTTGTGTCCGCTGAGGTAGCAGAACGACGCGCCGAAGACTTCCTTGCTCGCCAGCGGCACCACTGACTCGCGCTCGGCAACCGAGAGCGTTGTGTAAGCGACGAGCGAGTCGATCAGGTTCGACGGCATGCGTTGATCCACGATGTCCCAATCACCCGATTCATATTGCAGCCGGGTGAAGACAAAGTCCGGCATAGCGACGGCACTTAGCGAAAGAGCTTTGCGGAGCGGAGCCGCGCGCACGGCGAAAGCGCCAGAATACTGGCGCACTCCAAGACGCTGCCGCGCCTGCCACGCGCGCTTGCCGCCGCTGGCGTTTTGGAGTGCGGTGGTATTCCGCCGCTTGCGGCGCCAGGCCTGGCCCGCGTGCTGCCGCGTCCGGTGTGGCTCATTCGACGACGAAACGCCTCTGCGCACGAGCGGCTTTGGGCGGCGCTAGGCGCTATATCGTCGACGCCATCATCATGCCAGCCGGGAAGCCAGATCAGCTTACAAGCCATTGGCCGAACTGCTTTTTGATCTCGCCGTGAGGGATACCTCCGCCTCGATCGAGCTCCGCAAAACGCTTCTGCACGGCGGCGAGGAAAGTCATGGAGTCCGCAATCCCGTCAGCTAGCATTCCCCTCAGCTTCTCGCGAGCAGCGAGCGCGGTTGGCTTCTGCGTCATCCTCGTGCGCCCTTCGCCATATCACACCGCGTCCGACAAGCTCGAGAACGTGAAGTCCCGCACGACCATTGGCGGGATCATGTTGCCGTTCACGCGCACCGGTTTGCCGAGCGCTTCGAGGTTGTTCAGGAAAATGACGGGGCTCTCGTTGAAGCGGAAGTTCTTGATCGCGTATTTCACCTCGCCGTTCTCGACGAAGAATGTGCCGTCGCGCGTCAGGCCGGTGTAGAGCAGCGTCTGCGGATCGACCGGTCGGATGTACCAGAGCCGCGTGACGAGCACGCCGCGCTTCACGCCTTTGATCAGCTCCTCGAGACTGGCATTACCGCCATCCATCAGGATGCCGGAACTTCCTTCGAAGGCAGCGATGGAGCGGTTGCCCCCGCCGAATCCCCCGCCTACTGGAGGTGGCGCCTTGTCGGGCTCGATGCCCTTCTTTTGCGCCCAGAAACGCGAGTAGCCGAGGTTCACGACTTCGCCGCTTTTCACCCAGTCGACGGGGCGGCGCGGGCGTCCGTCAGGAGACCAGCGGGCGCCGGGCGCGTCCGGGTTCATCGGGTCGGAATAGATGTGCACGCGCTCATCGACGAGCTTCTCGCCCAGGCGGGTGCCGCCGCCGGCCTTGCTCATGAAGCTGCGGCCTTCGTCGGCTTGGCGCGCGTCGAGCGCGTTCACCATGTGGCTAATCAGATCAACGGATGCGGACGGCTCGAGGATGACCGTGTACTTGCCGGGCTCGATCGCGCGGGTCTCGCGTGAGCGCGCTGCTTTCTCCGCCGCGACGGCCGAGACGCTGCCCGTGTCGAGCTTCTTGGCGTCGTTGAAATCACAGATGCCGTAGCCGGAACCTTTGCCGTCTGGCGTGCGGACGGTAACCGAGAAATCGACGCCGGACGTCCGCTGATAGCCCTTCAGTCCGCGTGTGTTCGCGACAGCCGTGAAGCCGGCGTCGTGCTGAAGAAACCCAGCGGCCTCGAGCTTCTTCTCTTTGCAGAGCTTGATGCTGGTGCCGGCCTTCTCCGCCCGGAACGCCGGGTCGATGTTCGCGGTGCTGTCGAAGTACGCTGTCGGGTTCAGGTATTCCTGTGCGCCTAGAAACTCGACGTATTCCTCATTCTCCGGCGCAAGCTGCGCGAGTTCTTCGGCGCGGCGCACCGCCTTCTCGAGCGAGGCGTCGTCGAACTCGTTCACCGTCGCGGTGCCAGTCTTCTTGCCGAAGCTCGATTGAACTTCGAGGCTGCTGACTTCGCGCGCGCCGCTGGTGGAAACGGCATTGCCAGCGAAGCGCAGGTTGCCCGACTTCCCGCCGGTTAACGTTGCTTCGCATTCATCGGCTTTGGAGTAGCCGAGCACTTTCGCCAGGATGGCCTGCGATTCGGATTCGGTAAATTGAGCCATAGTGTTGTGAGCCACGGATTAACACCGATGAAACACGGATGAAGGCATCTGCTGCTCCTCCCATCGGTGTAAATCCGTGTTCATCCGTGGCTAAATTCTTTCTCTGCTTACTGAAGCGCTTCAGCCGATCTTCCGCGCGGTGTTGATGACGTTGATCTTGTCGAACCGCATCGTGGCGGAGCCGTGCGACACGGCGCTAACCTGCGAAGGCTGCCCTTTGCCGTCGAAGAAAGAGCCGCCGAGCCGGTAATCGCTCTTGTCGCAAATGGCCACGCACGAGTTCCAGAATTCCTGCGTGTTCGCCTGGTAGGCGACGTCGCGGAGCATGCCTTTAATCTCGCCCTTCTCGATCTCGTAGAAGAGCTGCCCGCCGAACTGGAAGTTGTAGCGCTGTTGATCGATCGAGAACGACCCGGCGCCCACGATGTAGATGCCGCGCTCGACGTCCTTGATCATCTGCTCCGGTGTGAGTGGATCTTTGCCCGGTTGGACGGAGACGTTCGGCATGCGCTGGAATTGCACGCTGCTCCAGTGGTCGGCGTAGGAGCAACCATCGCTCTCCTTCTGGCCCATCACGTGAGCCTGGTCGCGCGTCTTCTGGTAGTTGACGAGGATGCCGTCCTTGATGATCTCCCATTGCTTGGTCGGAACGCCTTCGTCGTCGTAGCCGACTGCGCCTAACGAGCCGACTTCCGTCTTATCCGCGAGCACCGTCACCTTCGGACTGCCGTACTTGAATTCCTTGCTCTTCGCTTTGTCGATCGTCGCGAACGAGGTGCCGGCGTAGTTCGCTTCGTAGCCGAGCACGCGATCGAGCTCGGTGGGATGGCCGATCGACTCGTGGATGGTCAGATACATGTGCGACGGGTCGAGCACGAGCGTGTATTGGCCAGGCTCCACCGACTTGGCCGCGATCTTCTCCTTCACCTGCTTCGCGGCGTCAGTGGCGTCCGCGATCATGTCGTACGAATCGGTATAACGCGTGACGATGCCGCCGCGCTTGCCGCCTTCGCCGCCCGACATGTATTCCCAGCCGCGGCCGCAAGGGCTGCCGAGTGATTGCCGCGTCTGGAAGCGCCCGCCCTTCGGGTCGATGCCGGTGACGTTGAACACCGGCCAGATGCGATGCACGTCCTGGTCGATGTAAGAGCCGTCGGTGCTCGCGAAGTACTTCTGCTCGTTCACCTGGAAGAGGCTCGAGTTGATGAAGTTCGCGCCACCGGCAAGTGCGGCTTTGTTCACGTCCATGAGGAGCGCGACCTTTTCGGCGACCGGCACCTCAAAGGCGTTCTTCACAATCGGCGTGCGCCACGCCACTTCGCCGACACCTTTCTGCGGCGCGAGCTGCACCGGCGTGTCCTGAAGCTTTGCGTTCGCCTTGGCAATCGCGACCGCCTGCTCTGCGGCTTTGGCGATCGACTCCGGCGTTACGATATCCGTGGCGTAGAAGCCCCACGCGCCGTCCGCGATCACGCGCACACCCACGCCGTAGCTCTCGCCGCTCACTATGTTCTCCACTTTATCCTCACGCGTGAAGATCGACTGGTTCAAGTAGCGGCCGATGCGGACGTCCACATACTTGGCGCCTTTCTTCGTCGCGGCGTTCAGTGCGGCGTCGGCCAGCTTCTTTTTCTCAGAGGCTGGGACCGCCGCCGTCTGGCCAATGGCGTTGAAGGAGCGTGCCCATGGCGGGACCAGCAGCAGTCCGGTCGTCAGGCCGGTGTATTTGATGAATTTGCGTCGGTTCATAGAGGGTTTAGGGGAGGAAAACGACCGGATCAGTTTACAGCCCGACGCAAGCCTGTCATGTCGAGCGAAGTCGAGACATCCCGTGGCCGAACCCTGCGGTGGCGCAACGAGATTCCTCGACTGCGCTTTGCTCCGCTCGGAATGACAGACAAAGTAGAGGGTCGCTCCAAAGCATACGTCAGTGAAGCAGGCGGAAGTTTGCTGGAAGTGATGCGGCCGTCGCGCGGGAGCCGGAGCCTGTACGCTCATCCGCGACTTTCGGCGGCGGCACGACGAGCGGCTCCTTGCCTTGCGCTTTGAGCGCGTCGTTCACCGCTGGCAGATCCTTCGTCGTCACCTGCTCGAACTCCGTTGTCACGTCACCGAGCGTGCGGGTGAGCGATTCGATGTTCGCGATCAGGTAATCGCCGGGTTTGCCTTCGTAGCTCAGGATTGAGCCGTAGAGCTGATCAGTGTGTTCGCGCAGCCGCTCCTCACCGGTGATCGCGCCGCCTTCAGTCGTCGCGGCGATCTGCTTGCGCACCGCGTCCACCTTGGCGTCGAAATCGGTAAGCGTTTTGCGTAGCGCGTCGCCTTCCGGCGCGGCGGCCAGGTTCTTCGCCGTAGCTGCGCGCAGTCCCACGATGCGATCCATCAGCGCGCTTTCCTGCCCGAACAGCGCGTGCACCTTCATCGCAGCGTCATACTGCGCTTTGCGATCCGCTGCGTTGAACTTGGCGCGGGGATCCAGCCCGACCGTTAGCTTCGCTTCGGAGATCTTGCCGGCTTTTGTCATGCGCACGGTGTAGGTGCCGGGCAAAAGGCGCGGTCCGCGCGTGCCGGAGAACGCCAGCTGCGCGGCGGGTGGAACCCGAGGCGGCTTCTCGCGCATGCTCCAGGTGACGCGGTTGAGGCCGGAGCGCTTGCTCGCTGGGATTTCGTCGACGACTCGGCCGGTCGCGTCGAGCACCTCAATCTTGAGCTTGCCGAAGAGGTGCCGCGAGCGCTGGTAGTAGGTGATGACCGCGGCGTCAGGCGGATTCTCGCCCACGAAAACCGCATCGCCATTTGCCCAGCCGCCTTGACCCTCGAGCCGCTGCTGCACTGGTCGCGCGGAGACGAAGCTTGCTTCCTGTTTCAACAAATCGGCCGTGAGCCCGCGGAGCGGTGTGATGTCGTCCACGATCCAAATGCCGCGGCCGTGCGTGCCGAGGATGAGATCGTTTTCGCGCGGGTGAATCGCGAGATCACGCACCGCCACGTTCGGGAAGCGCTTGCCCTTGAACTGCGCCCAGCTCTTGCCGGCGTCGACAGACACGAAGAGGCCGAACTCCGTGCCGAGGAAGAGCAGGTTCTTCTGCGCCATGTCTTCTTTGATGACGTGCGCGTAGCCGCGAACGCTCTTCGCATCCTGCGGCGTGGTGAGCGGCGTCCATGTCTTGCCGAAGTCGTCCGTGCGGTAAGCATACGGCGCCATGTCGCCGAACGTGTGGCGGTCGAATGTCGCGTACGCAGTGCCCGGCTCGAAGTTGCCCGCCTGCACCCAGCTCACCCATGAGTTCTTCGGCAGGCCGGTGATGTTGCCGACCACGTTCGTCCAGGTCTTCCCGCCGTCGCGCGTGACCTGGAGGTTGCCGTCGTCTGTGCCGACCCAGATCGTGTTCTTGTCCTTCGGCGACTCGCTGATGGAGTAGATCGTCGTGTGCATCTCGGCCGCGGAATTGTCGACTGTGATGCCGCCGGATTTTTCCTGCTGCTGCTTCTCGGGATCGTTCGTGGTCAGGTCCGGCGAGATGCGGTCCCAGCTTTGGCCCTGATTGCGCGAGCGGAAGAGGAACTGCGCGCCGACATAGATCGTCCCCTTCTCGTTAGGCGAAAGATGGATCGGCGTGTTCCAGTTCCAGCGCAGCTTCTCCTTATAGTTCGGCTTCGGCTGAATGCTGCGGCCCTCTTTGGTGTGCCGATTGACGCGCGCGATGAAGCCGCCCTGATACTCCGCGTAGAGGTAATCCGGGTCGGCCGGATCGGAGAACATCCAGAAGCCGTCGCCGCCATACATGTTCTCCCAGCGCGAGTTCGTGATGCCGCCGGGATACTGCGAATCGCCCACCCACGAGCTGTTGTCCTGCAGGCCGCCGTAGACGCGATAAGGATCCGCGTCGTCCACGCTCACATGGTAGAACTGCGAGAGCGGCAGGTTCTCGCCTTTCCACCATTTGCTCCCACCGTTGTAGGAGTACCACATGCCGCCGTCATCGCCGGCGATGACGGTTTGCGTGTTGGCCGGGTCAACCCAGAGATCGTGCACGTCGCCGTGCATGCCGGTGAATCCGCCCACGACCGAGAAGCTTTTGCCAGCGTCTTCGCTGACGATCATGGCGCCATTCATCTTGAAGACCTTGTCGGCGTTCTTCGGATCGACGACGAGCTTGGCGAAGTAGAACGGCCGCCACACCATCCAGGTGCTCTTGTCGCGCTTGTCCCACGTGGCGCCGCCGTCATCGGAGACGAAGAGCGCGCTGTCGGTGCCTTCGACGAAGGCGTAGACGCGCTTGGCATTCGACGGCGCGATCGCCACTGCGATGCGGCCGTAGGGCTTCTTCGGGAAACCCTTGTTCGCCTCAGGCGTCAGCTCGGTCCAGGTCGCGCCGCCGTCTGCCGTGCGGAACAATCCGCTGCCTGAAGGTGCATCGGGCCCATTGCCGCCCGAACGAAAGGTCCAGCCCTGCCGACGGAAATCCCACAAGCTCGCGAACATGACGTCGGGATTCGTTGGATCCATCGCGATGTCCGACGCACCGGTCGAGAGGTTCGGCCCCTTGAGCACGTTGTTCCACGTCTTGCCGCCGTCCGTGGTTTTGAAGAGACCGCGCTCCTCCGAGTCGCTCCACAGCGGGCCCGGCACTGCTGCGAAGACCGTGTCGCCAGCCTTGGGGCTGACCATCATAAACGCCACGCGCTCGGAGTTCTTCAAGCCGACGTGGTTCCATGTGTCGCCGCCGTCCGTCGAGCGATAGATGCCGTCGCCGATCGAGACACTGTTGCGCGTCCACGACTCGCCCGTTCCAACCCAGACGTTCTTCGGGTTCTTCGGATCGAGCGCGATGGCGCCGATCGATTGCACCGGCTGTTCATCGAAGACGGGCTTGTAACGCGTGCCGCCATCTTCCGATTTCCAAACGCCGCCGCTGGCGGCGCCGACGAAGAGCGTGGTCTTTCCGTTCTCCTGTTTGTGCGCGGCCAGTGCCGAAACGCGGCCGCTCATCGCGGCGGAACCGATGTTGCGCGCGCCGAGGCCGGAGATCGTGCCAGAGGTGTATGGAGCCTGGTCCTGCGCATAGGCGGCGCTGGTGAGGAGAGTTGTAAGTCCGAGGGTGAGATAAAAAATGCGCATGGGCTGGGTGGGTTGTCGGCTAATCAGTGAGTTGGCTATAAAGGATCGTCATTCTGAGCGGAGCGCAGTCGAAGACCGGACTTTCGGGTAGTGGGGCAGGGGGCTACAATCCCGTGGCGAACCTTGTCGGTAGCTCCACGGGGTTCCTCCACTCCGCTTCGCTCCGGTCGGAATGACACGAGTTTGTGACGGCTTATCATTTCCCGGCAACCGGGAAGTGGAACGACGCGTCCTCGACGGGCACGTTCAGGTCGGCTTTCTCGATGATGAGCTTCTGTTTGTCGGATGAGCCTTTCATCCCGGCTTCGATCGAGAACGGGATGAAAACGCCACCGATCTTTTCGTAGTCGCCGAGCTCGGTCTCCGTCTCGACTTGCGCGCCTTGCACCGTGCGCTGCGTGACGACGCGGATCTCGAGGAAGTGATCCGGGTCGAGGTAGACGTAATTCACGTCGCCGTTCTTGCGCAGCACCTTCAGCTTGTGCGCCATCGTGCCGTCGATGTCTTCGGTGCCGAGATAGTCGACCGTGCTCCCTTTCTCTTTCCAATTCACGAGCGGCCCGTCGATCTCCGCCTCCTCGATGAGCGACTTCGTATCGTCAGCGGACATCTTCTCCGGATCCTTGCGCCCTTGGAATGGCGAGATCTTCCAGCCTTCCTTGCCGTCGTAGGCCTGCACCATCGTCATGCCTTGCAGCGTCAGCTCGCTGCGGACGTTCTCCGGCCGCTTCTTCGTCTGCGCATAGGCGAGCTCCATCTGCCCGTTGTTCACGAGCAGCTTCCCTTTGAGCTGGAGCGACTGCATCGCCTGGAGCGCCTGCGCGCCGCCTTTCGCCTGGAGGTTCTTGGCCGTGAGGGTTTCGACGTTCTCGGTCGGCTTTACCGGCTTTTCCTGAGCGGTGGCGGTCAGCGCAAGGAGCGCGCTGCCGATGAGCAAGGTGGGGATGCGTAGGTGCATGGTGGTGTGTTGGTTGTTCGGGGGAAGTTCTTGTCTACCGGAGGCCGGAGTAGGCGTAAATCAGAACCCGCATGCCGAGTAGCTCAGTCTCTCCGTCTTCCACGCCGCCGAGGCGTTCTGACACGCGGATGGATCGCGTGTTCTCTGGATGAATGAGGCTGATGACACGCGAGAAGCCGAAGGTGTGAAATCCATACTGAAGCGCCGCGCGCGCAGCTTCCGTCGCATAGCCGAAACCCCACCACGAGCGTGACAGCGCCCAGCCGATCTCCAGCCCAGGCCAGCCCTCCGGGTTAATGAATCCGACGCGGCCGACGAGCTTGCCGGACTGTTTCTCCTCAATCACCCACGAGCCATAGCCGCGCAGCTGCCAGTGTCCGAGCATCACCGCAATCTGCCGCCACGTGTCGAGGCGCGACATCCCCTTACCCTGCCCGATGAATTCCATCACCTCCACGTCCGAGCAGATCGCGTAGTAGGCGTCGAGGTCATCGTTGCCGAACATTCGCAGCACGAGGCGATCGGTCTCGAGCCGCTCATGCATGCGTCACTTTCCGCTTCTGCAGCCACGCGTCCACCGAGAGCGGACCAGCGCCATGAAAGAGGAAGAACAGACCGGCTGCGATCATCATCAACGCCGGGAACATCTGCTGAAACGAGTGCCCGCGGTGCGCGATCGCGATCGCGGCGATGAAGTTGATGATGAAGACGATCGACGTCAGCCGAATGAAGGCGCCGAAGAGAATCGAAAGCCCGCAGATGACCTGCGCGTAGACCGACAGGTGCGCCGCGAACAACGGGTAAGGTACCCCGCGGGCACCGAGGAATTTCTCGAATTCCAGCATATGCGCCCAGCTCAGGATGTTGTCCGCGACGCCCCAAATGATGAAGACGCCGATCAGCAGGCGGAGGAACACGGTGCCGTATTCCTCGCGGGTCTTGAAGAACTCGAATTGCAGGATGTTTTGCAGCATGGGTTCTGGGGGAGGGCCCGTGAGAATCTCTGGCTTTCGGGCTGTAGCGACACGCCATTGTGACGGATGGCGCCAAGCGTGGGCTGAGCGGCGAAACAGCGGGATGATCGGCGTCCGGTTCGCTCATGGATACACGCGCGGTCATCCTGAGCCGCGCAGACGGCGAATCGAGCCCGCGGGAAGCGGTGCGAGATGGGCGCAGCCGCGCAGCGGAGAGCTTGCGGGAGCGAGCGAACCAAGGACCTCACGCAGGGTCCTTGGCGTAGTCGGTTCATTGCACTGCCGACAGGAC
>CADCTA010000107.1 GCA_902805675.1 uncultured Chthoniobacterales bacterium
TCGTTCCTTCCGCAGCGACCACGAAGTCGCAGGCTGACATGATTCCCGCCCCGCCTGCGACCGCTGCTCCGTGCACCGCGGCGATTGTGATCAAGCGCGTCTGGCTGATCGCCAGCAGCGTCTTCGCGACCATGCCGCCCGACTCGTGCGCCTTGGCTGGATCGGCGACTTCGTTTAGATCCATGCCGGTGCAGAAACTCGCTCCCGCGCCGCGGAAAATGATGACGCGCTGTTGATCATCGGCCGCGGCCGCTTCGATGGCGGCGACAATGTCCTTCATCAGCTCGATCGTGAGCGAGTTGCGACGCTCGGGACGGTTGAGCGTCAGGATTGTCGTGTGGGTGGATTGTCTTTCGACGAGGACGACCGGCATGGGTAGGTTGTTCGTCAGGAACATGGAATCCGTCAAGCTCATCGAATGTCCACGCGACGCCTGGCAGGGGCTGCCGGCGCAGATTCCCACCGAGCGAAAAGTCGAATACCTGCGCGCGCTGATCGATGCGGGGTTCCGCCACATTGACGCAGTCAGCTTCGTTTCGCCGAAGGCAGTGCCGCAGATGGCGGACAGCGAACAGGTGCTCGCGCAGCTCGGTCGTGTCGATGGTGCGGAGATCATCGGCATCGTGGTGAACGAGAAAGGCGCAGAGCGCGCGATCGGCACAGGAGCTGTGACGACTCTCGGGTTCCCCTACTCCATTTCGGAGACGTTCCTGCGGAGGAACCAGAACCAGTCGCCGGAAGAGAATCGCGCTGTGCTGAAGAGCATGACGCAGCGCGCTAAAGGTGCCGGTTTATCGGTAGTCGCTTACATCTCGATGGCTTTCGGAAATCCGTATGGCGATACGTGGAGCGACGAAGCCGTCGCACAGGCGGTGCGGATCATCTCGAATCTCGGCGTAGACGCGATCTCGCTCGCCGACACCGTAGGAACAGCCGAGCCGAAGATGATTCATCGCGTCGTAAGCGCGGTCGTGTCCGATCGGGTTGGCTGCGAGATCGGCGTGCATATGCACAGCACGCGAGCGGGCGCGCCTGCGAAGGTGCTCGCCGCTTACGATGCGGGTTGCCGCCGGTTCGATGCGGCCATCGGTGGGCTCGGCGGATGCCCGTTCGCGCAGGATGATCTGATTGGGAACATACCGACTGAGGAGGTGCTGAGCGCCTTGGAGCAGCGCGGCGTCGAGTTGCCGGTCCAGCGGGCACTCACATCGGTCATGCACATGAACCAGGGAATCGCCGGCGAGTTCGCCGGGTAGGGACGCCGCGCTGCGGCGTCCGAGACGCGTGGCTCACGCTAGGGAACGTGTAAGTCGATTCGGCTGGCGAGGCGCTCCGGACATCGCAGCGCGATGTCCCTACCATCAGACCTGCACGACGCCGGTGTGGAAGCGGGCCTTCGGTGTTGGGCGGGAGACGTATTGCAGCAGGCGCACGAGAACGTCGCGTGTCTCATGTGGCTGAATAACTGCGTCCACCCAACCGCGCGCCGCGCCGTAGCGGATGTCCGTTTGCTCTTCGTAGCTCTTCTTCACCGTGGCGCGGAGCTCCTCGAGCTCTTCCGGGGTGGACTTCTTGTCGCCGCGATCACGCGCACGTGCGAGCACGCTGAAGACGGTGTCCGATGCCTGCGCGGCACCCATGACGGCGTAGCGTGAGTGCGGCCATGCTAGGATGAAGCGTGGATCGTAGGCCTTACCGCAGAGCGCGTAGTTACCCGCTCCGAATGATCCACCGACCACAACGGTGATTTTTGGCACGGTCGAGTTGCTGACCGCGTTCACGAGCTTGGCACCGCTGCGGATGATGCCGCTTTGCTCGGCATCGCGACCCACCATGAAGCCGGTCACGTCCTGGAAGAAGATGATCGGAATGCCGGTTTGGTTGCAGTCGAAGATGAAGCGCGCCGCTTTGTCGGCACTGTCGGCGTAGATCACGCCGCCCATCTGAATCCCTGCCTTCTTGGTGCGGGCCTGCAGCCGCTGGCTCGCGACGATACCCACGCTCCGTCCGCCGATGCGCGCGTAGGCGGTGACGAGTGTCTTGCCGTAGTCGGCTTTGTATTCGTCCAGCGAATCCGCATCGATGATCGAGGCGAGCAGGTCGCGTGCGTCGTACGGCTTATGGCCTTCGACGCTGATGATGTCGTAGACGGCGTCGGCGGGTTTCGCCGCCGCCGGGATGCTGCCGTTTGTGCCAGACTCCTTGGCCGCTTCTGCTTCCGGGAAGTGTCCGACTAACGAGCGGATGCGCTTGATGCAAGCGACGTCGTCTTTCTCGTGGAAGTCGACCGTGCCACTGATCTCAGCGTGCATCGTGGCGCCGCCCAGTTCTTCCTGTTCGACGACCTCGCCGATGGCGGCTTTGACGAGTGACGGACCGGCGAGATAGAGGCCGCTGCCTTCCGTCATGAGGATCTTGTCGCAGAGGACCGGCAGATAGGCGCCACCGGCTACGCAGTTGCCCATGATCGCGGCGATTTGCGGGATGCCGGCTGCGGAGATGACGGAGTTGTTGCGAAAGATCCGGCCGAAATCGTCTTCGTCGGGAAAAATCTCGTCCTGCATGGGCAGGAACACGCCCGCAGAATCGACCAGATAGATGATCGGCAGCGCGGACTCGAAAGCCATGCGTTGTGCGCGGATCAGCTTCTTCGCCGTCTGTGGAAAGAACGCGCCGGCTTTCACGCTCGCGTCGTTCGCTACGATCATGCACGGCACGCCGTGCACGTTGCCGATACCTGCGACGGTGCCGGCGGCGGCGATGTTCCCCCACTGGGGATACATTTTGTAGGCCGCCCAGAGCCCCACCTCGAAGAATGGCGTGCCTTCGTCGAGCAGCAGCGCAATCCGCTCGCGCGCCGGGAGACGTCCGAGCTTTCGCTGCCGTTCGAGGCCGGATTTGCCGCCGCCTTCGCGGAGGACAGCCTCTTCCTTGGCGATTGCCGCGCAGCGATCGCGCAATGTTTCAGTACCAGCAGCAGGAAGTCGGGACATGGCGAGAGACGGTTAAGCTGCCGACGCGCGCGAAGCAAGCGCGCGCAGTGGGGACCGAGGGCGCTTAGTACGCGTCCGAGTCCGACTGGTAGCCAGAGTCGCCGCGGATCGAGCGGAGGCGATTGCGGCTGCCGCGCTCGGACGTGGGGCTATTGATCCGCTCGAGAGCGATGCGGACGAACAACGGGATCGCGGCGAGCACGCCGACGGAGACGAGCGCGATGGCTGTCGCCTGCCGCACCGGGTGCTTGATCTTGTCGGCCACCAGCATTCCTAATCCGAGCCCGAAAGCGGTGCGTGTCAGCACCAGCAAACTGTCCAACGGAATCTGCTCAGCGGTTTTAGGAATGGATAACCCGGGCGACATCGCATAGTTGTATACGTGCCGTTTCGGAAAAAGAAACGGGAAATTCGCAACCCGCGCGAACGACTGCGGGCGTTCGTTTTACGTTGCAATGCCGCAATCTATTTATGCCCTCATCCTGGCCGGCGGAAGCGGTGAACGCTTCTGGCCGCTCAGCCGCAAAACCCGCCCCAAGCAACTGCTACGGCTCGTCTCGGAGCGCACGCTACTGGAGGAAACCGTGCTGCGGCTCGATGGGCTCGTCCCGCGCGAGCGCATCCTCATTCTGACGAACGTGGAGCAGGAAGCCTCCGTGCGTGAGCTGCTTCCGGATTTTCCAGCGGCTAATATCGTGGCCGAGCCCGCGAAGCGCGACACCGCCGCGGCTGTGGCGCTGGGCGCCGGCTGGGTCGCGGCCCGCGATCACATGGCGACGATGGTCGTGCTGCCGGCCGATCACGTGATCAAGGATACGGCTGCGTTTCAGAAAACGTTGCTCGCTGCGGCGTTCGCAGCACAGGAGACCGGCGCGCTCGTCACCATCGGGATCAAGCCAACGTGGGCGTCGCCTGGGTTCGGCTACATCGAGCAGGGCCCGCCTGTTCAGTTCCGCACCTCGACGGAGCTGGGCGTGGCCGTGCACCGGGCCGAGCGGTTCCGCGAGAAGCCGAACACCGAGCTCGCGGAGTCTTTCATCCGCGCGGGCAACTTTAAGTGGAACGCCGGCATGTTCGTCTGGGCCGTGCCGACGGTGCTGAGCGAATTCAACCGCCACACTCCCGAGCTGGCGCATTTCATCTCGCAGGTGTCGATGCCGAACCAATTCGAGCACGCGCTGCGCGACCGGTTTGCCGAGCTGCCGAAGATCTCGTTCGACTATGCGATCATGGAGAAAGCCGATCGCGTGCTGGTCGTCGAGGCAGCCTTCGATTGGGACGACGTCGGTAGCTGGCAAGCGGTCGCCTCGTATTTCAAAAACGACGAGCACTCGAACGCGACGAACTGTGACTTCACTGCGATCGACTCTTCGAACAACATCGTGTTCGACCAGGGCGGCATAAAGATCGCGCTGCTCGGTGTGCACAACCTGATCGTGGTCCGAACTGGCGACGCGCTGCTGGTCTGCCATCGACATCAGGCAGAGAAGATCAAGAATCTGGTCGCCACCCTGCCGCGCGAGCTGCAATGAGCGGCTTCGCGTTGATGAAGCGGGTCCTCGGGGTCGATTTCGGCCAGGCCCGCATCGGCCTCGCGATCTCCGATGAGCTCGGCATGCTGGCGCACCCGCTGGAAACGGTGACCGCCAATCCGCTCGATGCTGCCACGAAGCGGATCGCGCAACTCGCACGGGAGCGGGACGTGGAGTCGGTGATCGTTGGGCTACCACGGCACATGAGCGGCGTCGCCGGTGCAGCGGCGGCAGAAGTGGAGGCATTTGCCGCGAAGTTGCGCCCGCTGCTCCGCTGCCCGGTGGTGATGTGGGATGAGCGGCTTACGACGACAGCGGCACATCGTGCGCTCCGGGATGCGGGAAAGAAGACCCGCTCAACGCGTGGTGTTGTCGATCAGGTCGCGGCGCAGATGATTCTGCAAGGCTACCTCGACAGCCGACAGGCTTCGAGCGGTGGCGCTCCGCTGTTTGGCGACATTCCGCAGGAGTAGATGTCCAGGCGGCTAAAGCTGATCGTCTCCTACGACGGCAGCCCTTTCGCCGGCTGGCAGAGCCAATCGAACGGTCACGCGGTCCAGGACCACCTGGAGCGGGCCTTCGCCGCCGTCTCTGGAGTGGCTGTCCGTGTGCACGGAGCTGGGAGAACGGACGCTGGAGTTCATGCGGTCGGCCAGGCAGCACATGTTGATTTGCCAGAGCCGAAGCTACCGCCGGATCGCTGGCCCGCGGCTCTCAACGCCTCCCTTCCGCCGACAATCCGCGTGGTTCGTGCCCGCTTCGTCGGCCCGGCGTTCCACGCCCGCTACTCGGCTCGCGGCAAGATCTACCACTACCGAATCTGGAATGCCCGTGTGCTGTCGCCGCTGGAAACCGGACGTGCCATGCACGTTCCGGCTGAATTAGACCTCGCCGCCATGCGGGCTGCGGCGGCAGCATTCGTCGGCACCCATGATTTCGCTGCATTCTCAGCGAATCGCGGCCAGCCGGAGTCCAGCACCGTCCGGACGATCGAGTATGTGCGGTTACGGAAGTTGGGAAGCGTGATCACGGTGCGGTTCTCGGGCGGCGGCTTCCTCTACAAGATGGTCCGCATCATGGTCGCTGCGCTGGTGCGCGTCGGATTAGGCAAGATGTCGCCCGCCGACATTTCGCACCGGCTGAACGCTCCGGCGGAGGGACGCCAGCAGCCGCGCTTCGTCGCACCGGCTGAAGGATTATTTCTACTCCGCGTCCGGTACTAAGATTGCTTTGTTTTGATGCGGAATTCGCCGATGGCAGGGGACCTGCTTTCTGGTAATTATAATGACGCACAGCGACGAGCCAAACAGAGCTCCTGCCCCCGTAAGAAAGGGGCCCTTCGCGTTTTTACGTAAAAGTGCGTCGTGGTTGTTCAGCCAGAAGCATTTCCACGTAAAGCTGCTCTCTGGAACGGCCGCGGGCGTCATCGTCATCATTTTCCTCGCCGGCATCTTCCTGCTCGTCACTTACCGTAACCACCACCAGGAGGCATTACGGAACCACACCATCGAAGTGATGCGGCTCAGTAGCGTGCTTGAGAACGATATCGCCGCCTTGGAAACCGGGCATCGCGGATTTCTTCTCACCGGAAACGCCAGCTACACGGACGTCTTCCAACGCCGCCGCGACGCGATCCGCGACCGCATCGACGCCCTGACTGGCCTCATCCTGGAGAGTTCCCAGCAGCGCAAACGGGTGATGAAGATGCAGAGCGTGGTCGACAAATGGCTGACCACCGTCGCGATCCCGGAAATGACGGCTCGCCAGGCGAAGGCCGGCGCCCCTCCTGGAGCCGCGCCCGCTGCGGCGCTCGGCAGCTCGATTCTTGACCAAGCGCGCGAAATCCTCCGCGCGATGCAGAACGACGAGCAGATTGTTCTCAATGAGCGCATGCGCGACCAAGAGTGGGCCGCGCAATCAACACAGATCCTCAGCTTCCTCCCGAAACTGGAGCGCTCCGTCGTAGAGATGGAGAAAGAGAAGCGCGGTTACCTGCTCACCGGCGACGCCAGCTTCGTGGAGGCATACAAGCGCGCCACGGCTGCCTTCTATAATTATCAAGGCTACCTCTCGATCCTCGTCGCCAACTCCCCCGAACAGTCCGCGCTTCTCACAGAAATCCGCGGAGATCTCGAGCGCTGGATTACCACCTCAGCTGTCCCAGGCATCGAAGCCAAGCGCGCCGGCCGCGACGAAGCCGCCTTCGCCACTACCGCCAATGGCGAGGCGTTAATGAGCGAGATCCGCCAGAAGATCGGCCGCTTCCAAACGAACGAGCTCGGCCTTTACGAGAGCCGCTCCGCCACCGCGAGCCGCCAGCGCATCATCAAGACCACCGCGCTGTCAGTTCTCTGCCTTTTCGCCGTCGGCCTGCTCATCGTGTCGAACAGCTACAGCTTCGTCCTCGTTCGTCGCCAGCTTGCGAAGCTGGATGGCGTGGAGACGCGCATCAAATCCATCATCGAGAACATTCTCGACGGCATGATCACCGTCGACGCGCAGGGAGTCATCTGCTCGATGAACCCGTCGGCTGAGAAGATGTTCGGTTGCATCAACAATGAGATGGTGGGCCACAACTTTACCAAGCTGGTGCCGAAAACGTTCGGGCCGGAGCCGGAGCTGAAGCAGATCGCGATCGCCTGGGAAGATCTCGCCCGCAGCACGGGCAGCACGACGATGGCCGTCGGTCGCACCCGCCGGCACGCTACCTTCCCGATCGAGATTTCGCTTAGCGAGATGCTGGTCGACGGCCAGAAGCTTTATGTCGCGATGGTTCGCGACGTCACGGAGCGGAAGCGCTTCGAGCAGCAGATCGACAAGGAGAAGGAAAGCCTCGCGGTCACTCTCCGGTCCATCGGCGACGGCGTGATCACCACCGACGTCCAAGGCAAGATCATCATGATCAACAATGCGGCTGAAGGCCTGACAGGATGGCCATCCGCTGAAGCGATCGGTCAGCCGCTCAAGGCCGTCTTCAACGTCGCCATTGATCTCGCCGCCCAGGCGAAGGCGCAGCGCAGTGGCTACCGCAACGAAGCGCAGTCCATCCTCCTCACGCTGCCGGAGAACGCCACGCTCGTCGGCCGCGACGGCAGCGAGCACGTGATCGAGCAGGTCGCCTCCCCGATTCGCGACAGCAAAAACGAAGTCGCCGGTGTCGTGCTCGTCTTCCGCGACATCACCGAACGTCAGCGCAATGAAGCCGAACGCCGCAAGGCCGAGACTCTGGAACAGCTCGGCCTGCTGGCCGGCGGCATTGCGCACGATTTCAACAACCTGCTCACCGCCATCATCGGCAACATCTCACTCGCCTCGCTGCTCCTGCCGCCGAATGACGAGATGGGGACGCGCTTGAACGATGCGAAGAACGCCTCGATGCGCGCACGTGATCTCGCCCAGCAGCTCCTCACCTTCGCTCGCGGCGGCGCTCCGATTAAAAAGACAGCTTCTATCGGCCGTCTCATCCAGGACACCGTCAGCTTCTCACTCCGCGGCACACACAGCCGGAGCGAATTCACATTCGGCGCCGATCTCTGGGCGGCCGAGATCGATCCGGGCCAGATCAGCCAGGTCGTCGCCAACCTCGTCGTCAACGCCGATCAGGCGATGCCGAATGGCGGCACGCTACGCGTCACCTGCGACAACTTCATCTACAACTCCAACACCGCGCCCGCGATTCCGGACCTCGCACCGGGCGATTACATCCGCGTGAAGATTCGCGACGAAGGCGTCGGCATTCCGGATAGCTACATGAAGCGGATCTTTGACCCGTATTTCACGACCAAGGAAAAGGGTACCGGCCTCGGCCTCGCGACCACCTACTCGATCATCAAGAACCACAACGGCCTCATCACCGTCGAGTCAGAGCTGCATCGTGGGTCCACCTTCACCATCTACCTACCGGCGGCGCGTCACATCGAGTTGCCGGTGGAGGCGCCACTCACGATCAACCCTGTGGTCGCGGGAACCGGCAGCGTGCTGATCGTAGACGACGAGGAAGCAATCCGTGCGCTCGTGGAATACACGCTCAGCCATCTCGGCTACCAGGTCAGTGAGGCGGAGACAGCACTCGACGGTGTGAACCTCTACCGCGAGCGACTCGAAGCCGGCCAGCGTTTCGACCTCGTCATCCTCGACCTGACGCTGCCCGGCGGCATGGGCGGCAAGGAAGCACTGAAACGCCTGATCGAGATCGATCCGACCGTCAACGCCATCGTCTCCAGCGGCTACGCCATGGACGCGACGATGAGCCGCTACCAGGACTTCGGGTTCCGCGGCGTCATCGCCAAGCCTTACGAAGCCGCCGAGCTCGGCAAGATCGTCCACGAAGTCATCGAGTCCGCGCACATCAACATTGCGTCGGAATTCGAAGGCGGTCGCCTCGCCTCTCGCGTGGCGTAACTAGAGCGGTTCGCAAAGGAACTTTCCGGCTGAGTAGGCTGTCATTCCGACCGGAGCGCAGCGGAGTGGAGGAATCCCGTCGCCCCACCAGCAATACGGCGACGGGATTCCTCGACTGCGCTCGGAATGACACGCTTGTTAAGCGGCAGGTTCTTTCGGCAGACGCTATAGAGTAGCCGCCAGCAACTACACCTCGTCCGAGCGCAAGCGCGGCAACAGCTGCTCGAGGATCACGGCCACAGATTCATCCACCGTCTGCTGTGCTGTACGCACGCTGATGTCCGGGTCTTCCGGCGCTTCATACGGCGCGTCGATCCCGGTGAATTCACGGATCTCGCCCGCGCGCGCTTTCCTGTAGAGCTGCTTCGGATCGCGTTGCTCGCAGACCTGCAGCGGCGCATCCACGAACACCTCCACAAACTCCGCGTTAGCCTCCAGCGCGATCTCCCGCGCCCGCTGGCGATCGTTTCGATACGGCGAGATGAACGCAGTGATCGCCACTGTCCCCGCGTCCGCCATCAGCTTGGCCACTTCGCTGACGCGCCGAATATTCTCGACCCGATCCTCCGGCGAGAAGCCGAGGTTTGAATTCAACCCGTGCCGCACGTTGTCGCCGTCGAGCACGTAGGTGTGCAGGCCGCGCGCGAAGAGCTCGGCCTCGAGCGCTTGAGCGATCGTCGACTTCCCCGCCCCGGACAAACCGGTCAGCCACACGACCGCGCCGCGATGTCCGTTCTGGCGAGTTCGTCGTTGCGCAGTGACCTTCCCTTCCGTCCAGGAGATGTTCTTACTCTTAACTTCTGTGCGGCTGGTGTACTCGCCGCCAAAAACGATGCCCCCGCCGCAGATGCGCCCGTCATCAATCACCACGAAGCGCCCGAGGCTCGGCACGCGATCGTGATTGTCGAACACGAGCGGCGTGCGCGTTTGCAACGTCACGCGCCCGACCTCGTTGCGCGCAACCTGCTCGATCTCCCCTCTCGCGATCGCAAGCGTGGATGAATCCATTATCTGCTCGACCGCGGAGAGCTGGCATTTCACCTCCTGCGTCGCCAGGCGCAACGCGTACTGCCGCTCCTTGCGGAAGGGCGCTTCCGCCAGCCAGAAGATGTCGGCGTGGAAGCGATTCGCCTGGATCGGCGTCTCCGTCAGGTGCGAAGCGACGTAGCCGCGCTCGACGAATATCTGCTCGCGCAAAGTGATGCCGACGGAGTCGCCTGCGACTGCTTCGGACGGGGGATCCGCGCTCCACGCTTCGATCGTTGCGACGGCGGCCGCCCGATTTGCCGGTGAGAACACGAGTTCATCCCCTACCCGCAGCGTGCCGCTTTCAATGCGCCCTGCGATGATCCGCCGCTCGTCGAAGCGATAAACATCCTGCACACAGAGCCGCAACGGCTGACCGGTTGGCGCCGTCACCACTGCGAGATCATCAAGTGCTTCGAGGAGCGTGGGGCCGCTGTACCAATCCTGCGCCGGCTGACCGCGAGTCGCGACGTTCACGCCCGCGCGACCTGCCGCTGGGATAAAGCGGACTGCCTCTAACCCGAGGGACGCGAGGAATGTCTTGTACTCCCGCTCGATGTCGCGGAACAGCTGCTCGGCGTATCCCGCGGTATCCATCTTGTTCACCACGACGACGATCTGCCGGATGCCGAGCAGGCTAAGCAGATAGGCGTGACGGCGGCTTTGCTCGCGCACACCTTCGTTCGCTGCGATGACGAGCACAGCCGCGTCGGCACTCGCGGCGCCCGTGATCATGTTCTTCAGGAACTCCTTGTGACCCGGTGCATCGATAATGACGTAGCGCCGCTTGTCGGTTCGAAACGGAATCTGCGTCGTATCGATCGTGATGTTTTGCGCCTGCTCCTCGAGCAGCGCGTCGAGCAGGAACGCGTACTCGAACTCCATCCCTTCGGCTGCGCACGCCTGCTGGATAGCAGCGACTTTACCTTCCGGCAGCGAGCCCGTGTCATGGAGAATCCTGCCGATCAGCGTCGACTTTCCGTGATCGACATGTCCGACGAACACGACCTTGAGCCGCTGCTCGTCGCTCACATGAATCCCTTCGCCCGGAGCTTTTGCATGGCGTTGCGCTCGTGGTGATCCTGCGCGCGGCCCGCGCGCTCACTCGTGCGCGTCGCATCGAGTTCGCAGATAATTTCTTCGATCGTCGCGGCGCTACTCGAGATAGGCTTCGTGATCGGCTTGCAGCCTAACGAGCGAAAACGCTCGCCGTTGCGAGCGAAGTACATTTGCGGGATCGGGATCTTCTCGCGTTGAATGTACCGCCACACGTCGGCTTCGGTCCACTCGAGCAGGGGTTGCACGCGCACGTGTTCTCCCGCCGCTGTCGTGCTGGCGAACTGGCCCCAGAACTCCGGCGGCTGATCCTTGTAGCTCCACTCGAACTGGGCATTGCGCGGCGAGAAATAGCGCTCCTTCGCGCGCGTCGGATCTTCATCGCGGCGGATGCCCGTGATCAGCGCGTCCCACTTGTACTGCGCGAGCGCCTGCTGCAGCGCCACGGTTTTCAGCTCGTGCGTGACGGTGACCGGGTCGTGCGTTTCGTAGCCAATCCCACGTCCCCTCGCCTCTTCGTTGATCTTAACGATCAGGTTGAGCTTGTAGTGCTTCGTCGCCCAATCGCGGAACTCGAGCATCTCGGGGAACTCGTAGGTCGTGTCGATATGCAATAGCGGATATGGGATCTTGCCGAAGAACGACTTGAGCGAGAGCCAGATCAGGACGTTCGAGTCCTTCCCCATCGACCACGGCATCGCGATGTTTTTGAAGACGCGATACGCCTCGCGAATGATGTAGATGCTTTGGCTCTCGAGGTAATCGAGATGAGTGCGGGGCGTGGCCATTCGCGAGACGAAGCCGCTCTATAGCCTCGCGCTTCTGGCTCTGCAAACCATGCCACTTGCCCTCACGCGCCGGGGCATTCGCGGTTGTCCGGAGCGCGCCGTCGCGCTACTCTCGCGCATGCCAGAAACGGTCCCAGCTGCCTACGATTCCAAGATCGAGGGTAACGTCATCATCACGCAGATCGATGCTGCGATGAACTGGATGCGCAAGAACTCACTCTGGCCGATGCCGATGGGTCTGGCCTGCTGCGCGATTGAGCTGATGGCAACAGGCGCATCGCGATTCGATATCTCCCGCTTCGGCGCCGAAGTGATGCGCTTCTCGCCCCGGCAGTGCGATGTGATGATTGTCGCCGGCACCGTCACCTACAAGATGGCTCTCGCGGTGAAACGGATCTACGAGCAGATGCCCGAGCCCAAGTGGGTCATCGCCATGGGTGCATGCGCCTCCACCGGCGGCATGTATCGCTCGTATTCGACGCTGCAAGGCATCGACCAGCTGCTCCCCGTCGACGTTTATGTTTCCGGTTGCCCGCCGCGGCCGGAAGCGTTGCTCGAAGGCTTAATGAAGCTGCAGGAGAAAATCTCCGGTGAGAAATCGTTCACGGCGCAGAAGCGCGAGCTGATCAAGAACCTCGACGGAGTGATGGCGTGACCGGTCAGGAACTCGTCGCTTCGCTCGGGAAAATCTGCGCGGCCAAAATCGCGGATAAAACCGAGTTCCGCGGCGAGACGACTTTCACCCTCGAGCGCGAACACGTGCGCGACGTCGCCAGATTCTGTCGCGACGAACTTGGCTTCGACTACCTGCTCGATATCTCGAGTGTCGACAACTACGGCGAAGAGCCGCGGTTCCAAGTGGCCTACCTGCTGTATTCATTGAGCATGAACGTGCATGTGCGGCTGAAGGTGCAGACGCCGGAAGACGATCCCACGGTCGACACCGTGTCGGATATCTGGCCGGCGGCTGATTGGCACGAGCGTGAGATCTACGACATGATGGGGATCCGGTTCAACAACCACCCCGATCTGCGCCGCATCCTGATGTGGGAAGGCTATCCTTACTTCCCGCTGCGAAAGGAGTTCCCGGTCGAGGGTCTGCCGAGCAACATGCCGGACGTAGCGTTCACGTCAGCAGCTCCGCTCGAAGGCGGACCATTTGTGACGGTGCCGAGCACCAAGACAGTGAAAGACCGCGAGCCGCGCGCCCGGCGGCCCGCAGACAGCGATTAGGCGTTCCGGAACGCTGCCCCAAGCAGCCGCGCGAGGTCACCTGCGGCCGCCTTACCGGTTGTGAGCACTTCCTCGTGGCTGAGGTGCTGATCGCTCACTCCCGCGGCCCAGTTCGTCAGGCAGGAGAATCCGGCGACTTCCAGGCCGAGCGCGCGCGCCTGAATTGCTTCCAGTACTGTCGACATCCCAATCGCGTCCGCGCCGAGGTGCCGCAGCATGCGCACCTCGGCGGGAGTCTCGTACTGCGGGCCTAACAACCCGGCGTACACTCCCTCGTGTAACGGAATTCCGAGTGCGTTCCCGGCCTCTGCCAACTGCGTGCGCCACTCTCGCGAGTAAGTCGCCGTCATATCGATGAAGGCGGGCGCGCCCAGCAACGGTGTGGTGCCCGTGAGATTCAGGTGATCGCTGATCATCATCCAGGAGCCGGGTGCGTATGCCGGGTTCGTGGTGCCCGCCGCGTTCGTGAGGATGACGCGCTTCACTCCGCACTCAGCAAGAATCCGAATGCCAGCAGTCGCAGCGTGTGCTGAATGGCCTTCGTAAAGGTGCACACGACCTTGGGCAAAGATGGCTTTTGTTCCACCGATCCAGCCGAGACCAAACTGGCCGCCGTGACCCGGCACACGTGGTGGCGGCAGTTCAGGGAACTCCGAATACGGCACGCGCTCGCCAGATCCAACCTCCTCCGCCAGCGAGCCAAGCCCTGAGCCCAGCACAATGGCGAGGTCCGCGCCCCAGCTCTGCAAGCGCGCGCGCGGGTCCGCTTTGCTCACTGCGTCTACGCGGCCGAGACCGGCGGGGCGGTTTCGGGCTTTCTGGTCACGGCCATCACGTCCGGGCGCATGCTCGGGTCGCGCGTGCCGACAGTCTTTGTGTCGTGTTTCGGATACGCGATGCGGGTGTGCAGCATCGTCATCAACGTGAATCGGAACCGCTCCGCGATCGTGTTCAGCTCGGCGAGCGTGAGGTCGCATTCGTCGAGCTGCTTGTCGGCGACACGCTGCGCGATCAGGTCGGTGACGAGCTGTTCGATCTTCTGCGGGGTCGGTTTCTCGAGACTGCGGGAGGCGCTCTCGACCATGTCCGCGAGGCTGATAATGGCGCTCTCTTTCGTCTGCGGCTTCGGCCCGGCGTAACGGAAGCTCTCCTCCTTCACTTCCGGCACGTCCTCCTCGCGCATGTTCATGATCTTGCCGCCCGCGCGTGCGTCTTCCTGCTGCTGAAGCGCGCGCTTGTAGAAGTAGTAGACCAGGGACGTGCCGTGGTGCTCCTGGATGATGTCGATGATGCGCCTGTTTAGGTCGTGCTTCAGCGCGAGATCGACGCCTTCCTTTACGTGCGCGAGAATGATGAGCGCGCTCATCGAGGGCGCGAGATCATCGTGCGGGTTGCGCTCGTAGTTCATGTTCTCGGTGAAGTAGTCCGGCTTCACCAGCTTGCCGACGTCGTGGAAATAGGCGCAGACGCGACAGAGCGTTCCGTTGGCACCGATCGATTCCGCGGCGGCTTCCGCGAGGTTGGCAACCACGAGGCTGTGATGATAAGTCCCCGGCGCTTCGATCGTCATCCGGCGGAGCAATGGGTGGTTCAGATCGGACAGCTCCAGCCAGGAAATGTCCGTCGTGATGCGGAAGGGGTGCTCGATCATCGGCAGAATGCCGCCAACGATCGTCGCGGTTAGGATTCCATTTCCGAAGGCGAGGGCGCTCTGCACCGCGAGCAGGCGCCAGTCGTTATCTCCCGGCGTGAACAAGTCGATCGGCCCGATCAGGCCGAAGGCGAGCGACAGCACCCACACCGTGAGGCCGACGCCGAAACCGGCCCGGATTAAGCGGCTGCGCTTCCGCACCTGCAGCGTGAGATACACTGCGACGAAGCCGCTGATCACGGCCATGGCGAGCAGCGGCCCGTCGAAGTCGCCGAAGAGAAGCCGCGTCCAGAGGCCGATGAAGATCGCGGCATACAGGCCATGGTTCCGGCCGAGCAGCACGCTGAGCACTAGTGGGGCGAATGCGTACGGCGCGACGACAGCCGCGCTCGTTGGAGTGAGAAAAGCGATCGTGCCGCTTGCGGCAACCGCGAGAACGGCCTTGGTCGCGGCGAGCTGGACGAAGATGACGCCGAACACCAGCAGCACGCGTGAACTACGGACGAACGTGCGCGGCTGGTTGATCCAAAGCTGAATCACCGCGGCGCCGAAGAACAGCAGTGCGACGACGAAATTCTTCGTCGGCTCCGGCTGGTCCCCCGAAAAGATCAGCGCAGCCAATCCCGCGACGAACGCGGCAAAGATCAGCACCTTCACATACTTCGCGTACTCGAGCTGCTGCGCCATCTCGTTAGGCAGGTGGCGCCGCCGCGTCTTGCCCGAGGCGAGCCCGCGCTTGATGAGCTGATTCCGCTTAAGGAACTCGAACATGCAACACTACTTGCGCCCGCCGCCGCCGGCCACGTTCGCGGGGGAACGATGCTGCTGGTAGGCGTTGATGATCGCGCGCACCAGTTCGTGGCGCACGACGTCGCGTTCGTTGAAGTAAACCATCGAGATTCCGGGCACCGTCTTGAGCGCCTGGAGGGCCTCCACCAGACCGGAGCGCTTGTTGGAAGGCAAGTCGATTTGCGTGACGTCGCCGGTGACTACGAGCTTTGAGTTCTGCCCGATGCGAGTAAGCAGCATGAACATCTGCTCGGTCGTGGTGTTCTGCGCCTCATCGAGAATGACTGCGGCGTTCGCGAGCGTGCGGCCGCGCATGTAAGCGAGCGGCGCGACTTCGATGGTCTGGCGCGCGACGAGCCGCTCGATTTCTTCCGGTTCGAGCATGTCGCGCAGCGAGTCGTAAAGCGGGCGCAGGTAAGGCGTGATCTTCTCCTGCAGATCGCCCGGGAGAAAGCCGAGCGCCTCACCGGCCTCAACCGCCGGTCGCGTCAGCACGATTCGGCTTACTTGCTCCTTCTTCAGCGCAGCAACTGCCATGGCTACGGCGAGATACGTCTTACCCGTCCCGGCGGGTCCGATTCCGAATACGACGTCGTGCTTCTGGATTGCCTCGACGTAGTTCCGCTGGCCCTGCGTGCGTGTGACGATGGCCGGTTTACGCGTCGACGTGGCAATCTTCACGTCGACCGCGTCACTGAGATTGTCGGAGCGCGATTCGGTCACGGAGTTGAGCGCGTAGCTGAATTCATGTTTGTGAATGTCGACGCCTTTCTGGCGCGCCTGCTCCAGCTGCTCGAAGACGCGCTGCGCACGCTCGATCTGCTCGACCTCGCCTTCGAGCTTCACCCACCCTTCGCGTGTCGTCACTCGGACGCCTAAGGCGTCCTCGAGCGTCTTGAGCAGCTTAAGATCGTTCGCGTAGAGCGTCTGCAATGCGCGGGCGCTCTCAAACTGCAGGGTGCGTGATTCAGGCATCAGTGGCGCACCGGTACAGCGCGCATTTCCCTGCTGTCTGGATCGTCAGTCGATGACCGGACGCGGGCCGATCTGTGCATCGCAGTTAGCGGAAACCGTAGACGAGCGCCCAATGCGTGCGTTCTTCCGGCGACTGCTCGACGCTGACGATGATGTAATACGTGCCGGTCGCTCCCGGAATCACGCGCGCCGCCGCGAACTGCCCTTTTTGCCAGCTATCCGGCTGCTCGACCAGTTTGCCCTCGCCATCGTAGACGTGGACGGAAATCGAGGCCTTCTCGACATCGGTGCCGAGCCAAAACCAGTATTCGTTGCCTTTAAAGAGCTGCTGACGCACCGCCTTCTTCTCGCCTGCGGCCAGGTCACCGCCCCAGAAATCCTCGCGAACCTGAAAGCCTTCCTTCACGTACGGCTCGGCGGCCTGAAGCGCGAAGGACTGAGCATCGTCAACCGAAGCGAACGAAACCGGCGCGCTGGCCGCCATCACTGCGGTGAGAACCACCGCGCACCAAATGCGTTTCATAATCGCGTCCATGTAAACCCTGCTATTGACCTTTCGTCACGATCGACTGGTCCAGCCGTGTCGTAATCTCGTTTATCTTCTTCACTGAGTCCGCGGTGATCGGTGTGCCGCCGACATCAATCAGCGGACGGACCTCGACAAGCGCGGTCTGAATCTCCTGCAACAGCTTCGAATTGAATTCCGGCATGCCCGAGAGCCGCTCCTGGAAGTAGGCGAGCAACTCCGGCTGATTAAGCAGCTCGGCGCCATCTGGCGAGAACTGCCGATTTACTACAGAGGTGAGAACTTCTGTGCCGCGCAGCCAACCGCCGAGGCTGACGAGGTGCGAGAGCTTCTCGTCCTGCATCTCGTTCATCGCCTGCTGCACGCTGTTCTGCGTCCGATCCAGCTCCTGGCGAACGCCGGACCAGTTTTTCTTGTCCGCCGCTTCCGTGATCGCCTTTGCATGCGGCGTGATCGAGTTGCCGACCCCAATACCACGAGCGAGCCCGAGCACGCGCTGGCCGATGTCCTTCACAGCCGGCGCGTCCTGCGCCTGCACGGCGATGAAACCATCCGCGATGACCGTGCCGAGCATCAGCGCGATGCGCGGACGCTCCTTGAAATTGCTCGCCTTCTCGTTCCGGACGAACTCTTTCCAATTCACCGGGCCCAGCTTGTTCAGTGCGCCGAAGACTTCATTCGGCAGCGGCACGACGACGTCGTCGACTTTGGTCGACAGCTTGCCGACGTCGATGCGCTGCGGCGGCGCGTCTGCGGCGCTCGCGGAAAATGTGAGCGCCAGCGAAACGGCGCAGCTCAATCTGATTAAATTAGCGAAAGGGATCATCCGTGGCTTCGACTGTTGATTTGGCGTTCTATTCAGGATTTAAGGGTTAGATTCTAAACAGAACTCCCTCGGGCACAAACGTCCGCCACCATTTTGACACCCCTGAATCGCATTAACCCCACGAGGTGGCGGCATCACCGGACGTTTCTTCGGCGGCCCAAGGCGACGAATCCATGACGCCTGCTCGGCTTGAACGCATCCTCGGCCAGGCCTCTTCGAAGCGCGTGCTGGTCATCGGGGACCTGATGCTCGACGAGTTCGTCTGGGGAAAGGTCGGCCGCATTTCGCCTGAGGCACCTGTGCCGGTGGTGGAAGTCACGGGCGAGAGCTTCTATCCGGGCGGCGCGGCGAACGTTGCCCGTAACCTGCGCGATTTTGTCCAATCAGCTGCCGTGGTCGGATTGATCGGCGAGGACCGCGGCGGACGTCAGCTGCGCCAATTGCTCGACGATGGCGGGATCGATACTGCCCAAATTATCGAAGACCCATCTTACCAGACGATCGTGAAGACCCGCATCATTGCGCGGCAACAGCAGGTCGTCCGAGTTGATCGCGAGCAGATTCGGCCGCCGAGTTCCGACCAGGTGCAGCGCGTTGTCGGAGCAATTGGCGAAGTGCTCTCGGACTTCGACGCGGTGATCTTCGAAGACTACGGGAAAGGGTTTCTCGATGCCGCGCTCGTGCAAGAGGTGTCCCGTGCGGCAGCTGAGCGCGGTAAAGTCGTGACCGCAGATCCGAACCCACGGCACCCGATCGCCTGGCGCAACATCACGGCCGTGAAGCCGAATCGCAGTGAGGCGTTTCTGGCCGCGGGCATTCCGCTCGAAGATCCCGCAGATGATCCAGTCGCCGACGCTGCTTTGCTAAAGGTGGGCGCGACACTCAGGGAGAAATGGGATTCCAAATACCTGCTCATCACTCTGGGTGAACAAGGCATGATGCTCTTCGACGGCGGCGAATCGCATCACATACCGACGAAGGCGCGTCAGGTGTTCGACGTCTCCGGCGCGGGGGATACCGCGATCGCGCTATTCACCCTCGCGCTCTGTTGCGAAGCATCAGCGCTCGAAGCAGCGGAGATCGCGAATCACGCCAGCGCCGTCGTCGTTGGCAAGCTCGGCACGGCAACGGTGTCGCGCGATGAACTGATCGACAGCTTCCGCGAAGATGGAAGCTCGTAGTGGCACACACCCCGCCGTGTTTCTCGATCGCGACGGCACCATCATGCACGACGTGATGTATTGCAGCGATCCAGCTAAGGTCCGTCTGTTTAACGACACGCGCGACGCGCTGGGGCGGCTGAAGCAGGCCGGGTTCAAGGTGTTCGTGATCACGAACCAAAGCGGCATTGGTCGTGGGTATTTCACGGAGGCGGATTACCGCGCGGTCGAGCAAGAGGTGAATAGCCAAATTGGCACCGAATTAATCGATGCGACGTATTTCTGCGCAGATGCTCCTGATGCGGCATCTGCGCGGCGTAAGCCAGCGCCGGGCATGGTTTTCGAGGCGCAGCGCGATCACGACCTGGATCTATCGCGTTCGTTTTTCGTGGGCGACAAACGCATCGACGCGCAATGCGGGCGTAACGCTGGCGTGCGCACCATCCTGGTAGAGAGCGGGTGTGAGACACACGCCGACGTCGACCATGGTGCGGACTGGAAGGCGCGCGATCTCACTGCAGCGGCCGAGATCATCTTGCGTCATGCGAGTTAAAGCAGCCGGAGTGATCCCGGCGCGGTGGGGTTCCACGCGGTTTCCCGGAAAGCCACTCCACTCCATCGCCGGAACACCACTGCTGCAGCGCGTGTGGGAGCGTTGCCTGCGGGCGAAGGCGTTGGAGACGGTAATTGTCGCCACGGACGACATGCGGATCGCGGAAGCGGCCTTTGCGTGGGGTGCGGAGGTCGCACTCACATCGAAGCGGCATCGTAGCGGCACCGACCGCATCGCAGAGGTCGCAGCCAAGGCGCCACAGTTCACGCATCTGCTGAACATCCAGGGCGACGAGCCGCTCACCGACCCGAAGGTACTCGACAAGATGGTCTGCGAATTCGAGCGCGACCGGAGTTTGGAGATGATCACCGCAGCACACCGCTTTGAGGACGCCGCGGATGTGGCTTCGCCGCATCAGGTGAAAGTCGTCCTCGGTGCGGACAAGAAGGCGCTCTATTTCTCCCGCAGCGCGATCCCATTCGCCCGCGACGGGACGGCGAAATTCGCCCACCTGCGGCATCAAGGCATCTACGGCTACACGCGCGATCTGCTGATGCGTTTCGTGGCGTGGAAACCAACGCCTTTGGAGCGCGCGGAGTCGCTCGAGCAATTGCGCGCGCTGGAGAATGGAGTAAGAATTCACGTGCTCGTCACAAACACAGGATCACCCGGCATCGACACGCCAGAAGATGCCGCCGCGCTCGAGCAGATGCTCGTTCGTGCCGCACGCAAGGAGCGCCGGGCATGAGATACATTTTCGTCACCGGCGGCGTCGTTAGCTCGTTAGGCAAGGGGCTCGCCGCGGCGGCTCTCGGCACGTTGCTTGAGCTACGCGGGCTGCGCGTCGTGTTCCAGAAGTTTGATCCCTACCTGAACGTCGATCCCGGGACGATGAACCCGTTCCAGCACGGCGAAGTGTACGTGCTGAACGACGGAGCCGAGACGGATCTCGACCTCGGCCACTACGAGCGATTCACGAATTGCGTTCTCTCGCGGAACAACAATCTCACCAGCGGCCAGGTCTACGAGCGCGTCATCATGAAGGAGCGTCGCGGCGATTACCTCGGCAAGACCGTGCAGGTCATTCCGCATGTCACGGACGAGATCAAGAACCGCATCCGCGAGATTTCCGACGAATCGAAATACGACATCGTCATCACGGAAATCGGCGGAACAACCGGCGACATCGAGGGGCTGCCATTTCTCGAGGCCATCCGTCAGTTCATCCTCGAAGTGGGGCCGCAGAACGTGGTCAACATTCACGTTACGCTCGTGCCGTTCATCAAGGCGGCTGGCGAACTGAAGACCAAGCCGACCCAGCAGAGCATCGCAAAGCTGCGCGAGATCGGTATTCAGCCACAGGTGCTGATGTGCCGGACCGAGTTGCCGCTCGACGCTGAGACCCGGCAGAAGTTGTCCATGTTCTGCAACGTCACGCCACAGGCGGTGATAGAGGCTCGCGACGTCCAGAACACGATCTACGAAGTACCGCTGCTGCTGCACGACGAGCGCATGGACGAGCAGGTGTGCCAGTTATTGCACCTGGAGACCCCAGCGCCGGATCTGACGAACTGGCGCAAGTTCGTCAACCGCATCGTCAGCCCGAAAAAGCAGGTCAAGATCGCGGTGGTCGGCAAATACATCGACCTGCAGGACGCCTACAAGAGCATCTACGAATCGCTCACCCATGCGGCCGCGAGTCAGGACTGCGGCATCGATCTCAAGCTGATCGACGCCGAGACTCTGCAGGACGGCGTCGACGGGCACCTGAAGGACGTAGCCGGCGTGCTAATCCCGGGTGGTTTCGGAGAACGCGGCGTGGAGGGTAAAATCAACGCCGCCAGGTTCGCGCGCGAAAACAACGTGCCGTATCTCGGCCTCTGCCTTGGCATGCAGGTCGCCACGATCGAGTTCGCGCGCAACGTGGTCGGTCTCGCGAACGCGAACAGCACCGAATTCGACAGGGACGCCACCGACCCCGTCATCTCGCTCTTGGAAGAACAGCGCGACGTGGTGAACAAAGGCGCGAGCATGCGTCTCGGCACCTGGCCGACAAAGATTGAGCAGGGCTCAAAAGCCGAGAGCGTCTACGGCAGCAACGAAGCACTCGAGCGGCATCGTCACCGCTACGAGTTCAACATGAAGTATCGCGATCGGATGCGGGAGAAGGGCTTTACAATCTCAGGCACTTCACCCGATGGCGCGCTCGCAGAGCTGATCGAACTGCGCGATCACCCGTATTTCCTCGCCTGCCAGTACCACCCTGAATTCCAAAGCAAGCCCAACAAGCCGCACCCGCTCTTCAAAGGCTTCGTCCAGGCCTGTCTCGCGCACCAAAGCTGACCGCCGCGGCGCCGGTTGCAGGAACGGTGTCATCCTGAGCCGCGCAGACGGCGAAGGACCTCACGCAGGCGCTGCAGTTCCGGGTCTACCCTGAGTCAGCCAAGGAGGAGGGATGCCCTCCTCCAGAGCCGACTAGCGAGCAGCGGCGCGCCTCAATCGATCGTTGATCGCAGTTCCGAGACCGGTGTCCGGCACCTCTTCGGCGACAATCAGTTCGAGACCGGCTGCGTCGAGTTCGCGTAGCGACCGAAACAGATTGGCCGCTGCCTCGCGCATGTCTCCCGTGCGACTTAAAACACGCACTGCAGCAAAGCCGGGAGGCGCTTCATTCGTCCAGCTGAGTGCTCCCGCGCGGACACCTTGTTGCAACACGAACGAGCGGATGTCAGGCGTCAGCACCAGACGGGTCTGCGGTGCATAATGAGACTCAAGCTGACCTGGTGCTTCCGGTCGCGCGCTGGCCGCGCCGACGGTGACTTCCGCAAACTTCGCGAGCTGCTCGGAGGTCACAGGCCCGTGGCGAAGAAGGACTAGGCGCTCGCCACGGACAGCTACGATCGACGACTCGATGCCATGCGCTGTCGCACCGCCGTCGATGATCAGCGGTATCCGCTCCCCAAGTTCCGCCTGCACATGTGCCGCCGCGGTCGGACTGATCCTGCCGAAGCGGTTTGCGCTGGGCGCGGCTAAAGGGTTTCCGAACGCTGTCACGACTTCGCGAAACACCGGGTGAGCACTAAGCCGCACCGCAACTGTCTCGAGCCCGGACGTTACGACATCGGGCACAATCGGTCGGCGTGGGAGAACGAGCGTCAGCGGACCGGGCCAGAATTGCTCCGTTAGTCTCTGCACCAACTCACGAGATCCATCTGGCATGTCCGCGATGCGCGCCAGCCAACTCCCATCCGGCAAGTGGACAATCAGCGGATCAAAGCGCGGCCGTTCCTTGGCCGCGAAAATCTTGAGAGCTGCTTCGGCATTCAGCGCGTCGGCGGCGAGTCCGTAAACCGTCTCAGTGGGCAGCGCGACAACGGCTCCCTCTCGAAGGAGCTTCACGGCCTCGGTGACGGCCGTCGCACGTTCCTGCGGCGCGAGCGCAGCGAGGACGCGCGCCCTCAATGTGAAGGTGTGAGAGCGGAGCGAGCGTGGGTCACACGCGCGATCGCCTCGTCTGGATTGGCGCCGAAGGCAGTCAGATGGCCCATCTTCCGCCGCGGCCGCGGCTCGCTCTTCCCATAGAGGTGAAGGTGAACCCCCTCGCCCGCCAGTGCCCGAGCCCAATCCGGAACGCCGCGCTGCCATACATCGCCGAGCAGGTTTGCCATGGCAGCCGGGCGCAGGATGTCGGTCGCGCCGAGCGGGAGTCCGCAGACCGCACGCACCTGCTGCTCGAATTGACTCGTCACGCACGCCTCGATCGTCCAGTGCCCCGAGTTGTGCGGCCTTGGCGCTAGTTCATTGACGATCAACTGGCCGTCGCGTTTCAGAAACATCTCAACCGCAAGCAGACCGACGAGGCCCACCTTCTCCGCAATGGCGCGTGCGAGCTGCGCCGCTTCGTGCTCGACTCCGTCCGCAACGCGCGCCGGCACCACCGTGATGTCGAGGATGTGATTGCGATGAATGTTTTCGCAAAGCGGGAACGTTGCCATTGTCCCATCTGCAGTCCGCGCCACGATCACCGACACCTCCTTGTCGAAGTCGATAGCGCCCTCGAGGATCAATTCGTCCGCGGAGCTCGCGCTCCAAATCTCATCGAAATCATCGCGCGCGGTGATCGTCTGCTGGCCTTTGCCGTCATAGCCGAAAGCTGCCGTCTTCAGGATCGCAGGACGGCCGATCTGATCGATCGCGCTGGCGAGCTCGCGTGCGTTCCGCACCGCGCGAAACGGCGCGACCGGAATGTCGGCGCCAGCCAGAAAATTCTTCTCCCGCAGGCGATTCTGCGCGATGTGCAGGATCGATCCCGCCGGGCGCACCTCACAGTCTTCAGTGCACCAGGCGACGGTCTGCGCGGGGATATTTTCAAATTCGAACGTGATGACATCCACATCACGCGCGAAGCGTCGCACCGCGGCTTCGTTGTTGTAGTCCGCGATGCGCGTCAGGTCAGCGAATTGTCCCGCAGGGCTCTCTTCTTCGGGCGTGAAGATTTGCACCCGGTAGCCCATGCGACGCGCAGCGATCGCGAACATCCGGCCGAGCTGGCCGCCGCCCATCACACCGATCGTGGAACCGGGAGGATACGTGCGCGTCATTCGAGCTGCTGCGCCAGGACAGCATCAGTCTGCTGCCGGCGGAATGCTTCTACCTTCGCGCGAACATCAGCGTCATTCAGGCCGATGATGCTCGCGGCGAGCAAGCCCGCGTTCTTCGCTCCCGCCACACCAATCGCCAGCGTTCCGACTGCGACGCCGGCGGGCATCTGCACGATTGAAAGCAGCGAATCCATTCCGCTCAGCGCCTTTGACTGTACCGGCACGCCCAGCACTGGCAGCCACGTCTGCGCTGCAATCATCCCCGGCAAGTGCGCCGCGCCCCCTGCCCCAGCGATGATGACTCTGATGCCGCGCGCGGCGGCGTCGCGCGCAAACTGCGCCATCAGATCCGGCGTGCGATGAGCGGAGACAATTCGATGTTCGCTTGCCACTCCGAGCTGCTCCAGCATCTCAACAGCGTGACGCATCGTCTCCCAATCCGACGCACTCCCCATGACAACGGCGACGAGCGAAGGAACTGGCTGATCGTCGGGCATGGCGCTGATGATGTCCGCGTGCTCCGGCCATTGCAACTCTCCGCCACGACCAGCAAGTTGATCGGCGTGACGGAACGCGGCGAATCCATCGTGCTGATCGGGTTTATGGGAAGCGGCAAATCGTCTGCGGGCGCGCTGCTCGAGCAGCTGACTGGATTACCACGGCGCGACACGGACGAGCTGATTGCCTCCAGCGCGGGAATGCCAATCACCGCGATCTTCGACAAGTATGGCGAGGAAGAATTCCGCAGACGTGAGACGCAGATTGTCGCCGCATTGCCTAACGAGGCGTCGATTATTGTGACTGGTGGCGGAGTGGTACTGCGCGACGAGAATATCGCCACGCTGCGACGGCTAGGAACGATCGTGAACTTGACGGCGGACGAAGAGACGCTGTTCCAGCGCGTGGCGCGGCGGGAAACCCGGCCCCTGCTGAGAAGCGACGATCCGCGGCGTACTCTGTCAGAACTCCTCGGCGCGCGAACACGGCTCTACACTGCCGCGGCTGACTTCGAGATAGACACTGCCTCCCTCACGCGCGACGAGGTGGCGCAGGCGATTCTCAGTCGGTTAAATTCGAGCAACGCGTATGTCCGCTAGGATTACAGCTCCAAGCCCGCCGCTCGCGCTCGACGACAAGACGTCGTTGGGTTCCGTCCGCCCTCACGAAAAGCTGAAGGCAGAGATCGTGCAGCGCGCGACGGAGCTTGGGTTTGCATCCTGCCGCGTCGCGCGTGCCGAAACCCCACGCCACGCCTACGAGTTCCGCGAGTGGCTGCGCGATGGCGCCGCCGGCACGATGGAGTGGCTGCATCGCGGCGAGGAAAAGCGCTGCGACCCTGCGCTTGTGCTTCCTGGCGCGCGCTCCGTGATCGTCGTCGCGATGAACTATTGGCAAGGCACGAGGGAAGCCGAGCCTGGTACAACAAGGGGGCGAATCGCGCGATACGCCTGGGGCGACGATTACCACGACCTCATGCTCGAAAGGCTCCGCAGCCTCGACGCTTTGCTCATCGAACACGGCGGCACACAGAAGTGCTATGTCGACACCGGCCCGATCCTCGAACGCAACTTCGCGGCCGAGGCGGGTGTCGGCTGGCAGGGCAAAAGCACGATGCTGCTCGACCCGAAGCTCGGGACGTGGTTCTTCCTCGGTGAGATCCTCACCACACTCGATCTCGCGCCGGATGCGCCGCAGCCGGCGCGCTGTGGGAGTTGCACCAGGTGTATAACGGCGTGTCCGACCGGCGCGATTACCGATGCGCACCGGCTCGATGCGCGTCGATGCATCTCCTATCTCACCATCGAGCTGAAAGGCTCCATTCCACTCGAATTCCGTCCCTTGATCGGCGATCGGATTTATGGCTGCGATACATGCCTCGACGTTTGCCCTTGGAATCGCTTCGCCTCTGTATCGCGCGAAGCTGCTTTTGCAGCCCGCGAGCCTGCGAGGAGTATGCAGCTGCGGGATTACCTCGCGCTTTCGGAGGAAGAATTTCGCACGCTGTTTCATAGGTCGCCAATCAAGCGCATCAAACGTCGCGGGTTGCTGCGCAATGTCTGCGTCGCTCTGGGGAATGTCGGCACCGGCGAGGATCTTGCCGCGTTGGAACGTGCCGCCTTAGATCCCGAGCCGCTCATCGCCGAACACGCCGCTTGGGCTCTGAGCCGCGTTCGCTCCCGGCTTCGCGGATCTCGCGATCCCGCCGCTGCGAGCGCGGGTGAATTGCCCTCGTTAGGCGCGGTGACTACGGCAGTTGCTTGAAGCGAGATGAACAACGCAGATCGACGGACGGCGCTCGATTCCGCAGGGCAGTGACGCCTTTTGGCACTTCTGCCGGCGGCCGAAAGTGTTCGATCAAAGTGTTACTGCAACTTTGCGCGTCCGGCGTTTGACAGACACGCAACTCGTGTAAATATAGGGCTCCGCTGAAACGCGCAGGTTGCACCACCGAAAATCTTCAAAAAGTTGAAGATGTAGTGTTGACCACTGAGGGAGGCACACTATGTTGTTCGTCCCGCGACACAGCGGACCTGCTAATAAGCGGGTTGTTCTCCCTGGCTCGTGACGAGCCGGCGGTCAGCAAAGAATCTTCAAAAAGTTGAAGATTGTTGGTTGACGGCCTTGCGAGACGCGCTAAGATGCTCGTCCCGCACCACGGGATCCGACAGCAAGTCGGATGTTCTTCCCTTCTGGCTCACTGGCGAGCCGATCGTTTGAAAACTTCAACGGTTGGTTTGTACATGTGCGGAAGATGGAGCGGAACGGTTGATCTTTGACAGTGCAATTCTGGATTTCGTCACACGACACAAGACGAACGAAATCAGAAGGTGGAAGTAGATAGTCAGCGAAGATTGAATTGTGCGTTATACGTCGAGTTTCTTTGACACTAAAACTTTGCCGGTCTCACGATCGGTAATTTAATTTGAAAAAGATCGGACGAACACCGCGAAGCGAACGTGGAACTGCAGCAATAGCTGCGGCGACAGTAGCTGAGCGGTTTAGAATGGTCAGATTCACGTCGGTGCTTTAGCGAGCACTGACACAAACTTTGTCCGGAGGTGAGCAATCACCCACCGGCTCCAAATTTTAACGGAGAGTTTGATTCTGGCTCAGAACGAACGCTGGCGGCGTGGATAAGACATGCAAGTCGAACGGGATAACATCTGTAGCAATACAGGTGTTATTTAGTGGCGAACGGGTGCGTAACACGTGGGGAATCTGCCGAGAAGTGGGGGATAGCTCGCCGAAAGGCGAATTAATACCGCATATGGTCAGGGAGGACATCCTCTCGACACCAAAGCCGGGGCAACCTGGCGCTTTTTGATGACCCCGCGGCCTATCAGCTAGTTGGTGAGGTAACGGCTCACCAAGGCATTGACGGGTAGCTGGTCTGAGAGGACGACCAGCCACACTGGAACTGAGACACGGTCCAGACACCTACGGGTGGCAGCAGTCGAGAATTTTTCACAATGGGGGCAACCCTGATGGAGCGACGCCGCGTGGAGGATGAAGGCTTTCGGGTTGTAAACTCCTGTCATTTGGGAACAAGGTGCATCGATTAACTGTCGATGCATTGATAGTACCAGAAGAGGAAGAGACGGCTAACTCTGTGCCAGCAGCCGCGGTAATACAGAGGTCTCAAGCGTTGTTCGGATTCATTGGGCGTAAAGGGTGCGTAGGTGGCGGGGTAAGTCAGGTGTGAAATTTCGGAGCTTAACTCCGAAACTGCATTTGATACTGCCTTGCTTGAGGACTGGAGAGGAGATTGGAATTCACGGTGTAGCAGTGAAATGCGTAGATATCGTGAGGAAGACCAGTGGCGAAGGCGGATCTCTGGACAGTTCCTGACACTGAGGCACGAAGGCTAGGGGAGCAAACGGGATTAGATACCCCGGTAGTCCTAGCAGTAAACGGTGCACGTTTGGTGTGGGAGGATTCGACCCCTTCTGCGCCGGAGCTAACGCGTTAAACGTGCCGCCTGGGGAGTACGGTCGCAAGATTAAAACTCAAAGAAATTGACGGGGGCCCGCACAAGCGGTGGAGTATGTGGCTTAATTCGATGCAACGCGAAGAACCTTACCTGGCCTTGACATGCATCTCTAAGTTGGTGAAAGCCAGCGAGTCCCGAAAGGGACAATTTGCACAGGTGCTGCATGGCTGTCGTCAGCTCGTGTCGTGAGATGTTGGGTTAAGTCCCGCAACGAGCGCAACCCCTGTGAACTGTTGCCACCTCCTTTATTGGAGAGCACTCTGTTCAGACTGCCCTGTGAAACGGGGAGGAAGGTGGGGACGACGTCAAGTCAGTATGGCCCTTACGGCCAGGGCTGCACACGTACTACAATGCTCAGCACAGAATGATCCGAGACCGCGAGGTGGAGGAAATCTCAAAAACTGAGCCCAGTTCGGATTGGAGGCTGCAACTCGCCTCCATGAAGCCGGAATCGCTAGTAATGCCGTATCAGCTACGACGGCGTGAATACGTTCCCGGGCCTTGTACACACCGCCCGTCACATCATGGAAGTCACTTGTAGCCGAAGTACGCGCGCTAACCAGCAATGGGGGCAGCGTCCTACGCTATGAGCGGTAACTGGGATGAAGTCGTAACAAGGTAGCCGTAGGGGAACCTGCGGCTGGATCACCTCCTTTCTAAGGAGAAATTCAATCACCTTCCCTGCCCGATGAGCTTCGGCTCTGAGGAAAAGGAATCAGTGGTTTGAATAGGTCGACGGCTAACCCTTCGCTCTTTCGAGAGCGATGACATGCCGTGAAGACCTCGACAACGAAAGAAGTCGAGGCCGAAGAGACACGAAACGGTAGCGCACAATTCAGTTTTCGTTTATTTGCTGACAAGTTTAAAAAATGCCGGACGGCTGATGCTGTCCGGCATTTTTGTTGTACCGATCGCTCAACGCTCCGGACGTCGCGGTTAGCAGGCGCCAAACGCCCCGGGCCTACTTGCCTGCCCGCAAGTCGCCACCGGAGTTTGCAGAAGATGCCCACGCACCTCTACCGATGCGCGAGTCGCGCTGCTGCATCCCCGAGATTTGATCTTCCATCATGCCAGCTCGCGCCGCTCCATTTCTCGCGCACCTGAAGCGGCGGCGCGCGAGACGCCGTGCGCGATGCGGCTCGCGCCGAGCACCACAAAATTCAGTGGACTTACTGCTCGTCTTCATCCGTCTGGTTCGTTGCACCTCGACCGGGCGCCGTTCCAGCGGGCGATCGTGCCGCCCCCGGCGACGATCGCGCGGATCGCGCGCGCGTGGCGCTCCGCTTCGCCTCCTGCTGTTGCTTCACCGTCGGCGGCGGTGCGGGACGCGGATGTTTGGCACGGTAAAACATGGTGCAAAGTCCCAGGACGAACGCCCCGATTACACACGCTGCTGCACGCTTTTCTTCGGGCGTGAGCACGAATACTTGTCGCCGCGACAGCTTTCGGCCGCTGCTCATCGTTTCCGCCGAGGTCGCACAAAGACCGACTTGTATTTTCCCTTTACGAACCGGTTGTAGAATCCGGCTTTAGATTCCGCGGCCAGCAGATCGCGATGAACCGCCGCCGGCACGTCGAAGTACCGGTAGGTCCCACCGCGCTTAAACTCTACTTCCAACGCGCGCAGGCGCCTGCTGTAGCCGACAGCCGCCAGCGCACGTGACTCCACTGGCTGTCGCCGTATGCGAGAAACGATTCCAGCTGGACTGCCCGGCTCTGCGGCCGCGCCCGGAGGAACCAGCGTAAACACCAGCAGCGCGGCTACGATCACCGCAATAACCAACCGGCGCGGTCCACGAGCAACGCAGCCGGACGCGGAGACAAGCGCAGCGTTGCATGTAGGCGATGTTCCTGGGTGCAAGGTGCAGTGCCTTCCACTGGTGTACTACGGAAACGGCGAGCCGAAGTTCGCGAAAACCTTTCGCGGGTGAACATCGCGCCGCGGGTGAATTGACGTGCCCGGAGCGTTTGCAATCTCGGAGCGGCAACCTAGAGTCGACGTTCACTGCGGGGGCATAGCTCAGTTGGTAGAGCGCCAGCTTTGCAAGCTGGATGTCAGGGGTTCGAACCCCCTTGCCTCCATATCGCGACCCGGCCTCCCCGTTCGGCTCGCCAGTCGCAGGGTGTCGTTCGGGTCCCGCGCGGACGGCGCGGCTACCGAGCACCAGCGGCTACCATTGCGCGCAGTCGCAAAATCCTAGAAAACCACCTTGCGCCTCCCCCACTCCGAATCCAAAATCCCTGTCTGCGCATTGTCGCGCACCGCGGGCCTGTAGCTCAGTTGGTTAGAGCATGCGCTTGATAAGCGCAGGGTCACTGGTTCGAGCCCAGTCAGGCCCATTGTTTTTAACTGCCGAGCGGCGGTTCCAAGGTTGACGCAGCGTAGATCCGCGCGATCCGCGCTTCCAGCCTGGCAAAGTGCGACCCCGGCCAATAGACGTGACTGCATCCGGCGCAGCGCCGGAAATCGGCGTAAAAGATCTTTGTGAGTGGCTCGAGCCGCGAGTTGACTGCGTCCTTCTCCACGTGCTCCAGCAAACCGTTGCAACGTAGACAGCGCGTAAACGGCTGAATCGCGGATGCGAGATCAAAACGACGGATCACCTCGACGGTCTGCTCTTCGGGAACGTCTGATCGAGGGCAGTAGCCATCACGGATCGCGCTTCGCATCAACAACCGACGGTCGCGCGTCAGCAGCGCACGGTCTTCTTCGGACGCGATACGCACGAGCAAAAGATCATCGGCATCGTTCGTGTATGCCGTGTCGATGCCGAGGAGGCGCAGATCCCGAGCTAGCTTGCCGAGATGCCCGTCCAGGACGAAGCGCCGCAGGTCCCGACGCTGGAGTCGCTGCGCCGGATGAAAATGCAGCGGCACTGAGACCGGGTAAGCGTCAACTGCAGCCTGGTGCGTGAGCTGGAACTCGAACCCACTCGGCACGTGATCGCACAAGATGAGGTCCACCTCGGGATGCGGCACTCCGCATGATTCGATCACGTCTTTGACCGAAGTTTTTTCGCCGAGCAGCCGAACAACCTCCGCGCCGAGGCTGGCCTTCTTCAGAAAGAACGCGAGATCGCCGTGAAATCGAAGGCTGACGGCAAACTCACTGCTCGGCCTCACCCTTTCAGCAAGCCGCGATAGAAACCGGGCACCGAGTCAGGGATTTCCACCACGTTGAGGTCGCGCCGATAGAACGCCGCCGAACCCGCTGCCCCGATGATTGCGTAGCCATACCCCTGCCCTGCCATGTCGCGCAGAGTCGCGAGCAACATTGCCCGACCGACACCGCGACGTCTCTGTCCTTCAGCAACCCCGATCGGGCCGAAGAACCCTCGGGTGGTCGCGTCGTAGCAAGCAAACCCGGCGACCTGGTTGTCGGCGACGGCGACGAAGCAGGAGATCGGAAGACGCGCGAAGGCCGCCTCCGACTCGCTCGCCCACATCTCGCCGAAGTGTTGGCTGATCCACGTGCGCACGATCCCCTTCTCCGCTGCGAACGCGCGTCGCACCGTGAACTCCGCCGCGCCAGCGTCATTGATCGTATCGCCCGGCAACCCGTAGAGTCGCACCAGTAAATCCATAGCCCTACCGTTTCGCGGTCACGTCCACCTCGAACGCGTATTCCAGCCACGTGCCGGCTGGACGTGCGCGCTGCCGCCCGACGGCGCCCCGCGGTTCATCTTCGCCCCAGTAAAGATCGATCTGCAACGGGTGCACACCGCCACCCGTATCGCAGACGAACCACTCCGTGCTTCCCATCTCCGCATCCAATGCCGGCGACTTGATCGTGATGGTATCGTGCTGACGAAGGAAGCTGTTGCGTCCTGAGATGGCACACGAGCGGCGCGGCTCGAGCACCTCTCCACGCCGGCCGAGCGGCACCTTCGCGTATGCATAACTCCCGTCCCCCACCCAGCGGATGTAGTTTAGACCATCCACCGGTGAGACAAGGCGGCCGAAACCCTCCTTCTTCACCGCCGCTAGAAAGTCGCGCGGGTATGTCCGCCCTTTCAAGCCCGGTGCGGTCGTCGGCTCGGCGTCGAACCCGCGTTCGGCCGTGAAACCCGATTCCTTCGGCGTGTAGTAGACCGTGCAGAAAAACATGCCCGGATAGAGTACTCCGTTCGGAGTCTCGCGCGGCGTTGCCTCTTCCATGCGCCTGCGCAATTCCGCCAGCCGCTCCTTGCGATACGCGCGCAGCTGATCGTCCGACATACTGTCGGTCGCACGCTCCGGCAGCTCCGCGCGTGCAACGCCGCTCACGATGATAGCGGCAAGCACCGCACAGCAGCGCACCGTCAGTCCGGAAAGAAGTCCGCCACCGGTCCTCCGAGTAGCACCTCGATCGGCAGGCGGTGATACTCGTATTCGTACGGCGGCGGCTTCCATTGGAAGTAGTTCGGATAGCGCGCGCGGATGTGACGTATAATCGTGAGGCCGGTTTCGAACGGGAGGAACACCGCGCGATCGGTGACGTGCAGCTGAGCGCCGCCGCATAGATCGCGGGCGAACTTGTGGAAGGTCGGCTGGAAGTAGTTCTCGCGGAAGTAAACACCAGGCAATCCCGTGGCGTTGAGTTCGCGCGCGAGCTCTTCGGCATCGATGAACGACGCGCCGAAGATCTCGAAGGGCCGCGTGGTCCCCCGCCCTTCCGAGATGTTCGTGCCTTCGAGCAAACACATGCCCGCGTAAACAGCCGCCGTCGCGAGCGTCGGCATGTTCGGCGATGGCATCACCCACGGCAGTCCGGTATCGTCGAGCCACATCGCGCGATGCCAGTCACGCATCGGCAGCACCGTCAGCTCGCAGCCTGGAAACGCCTCCTCCCGAAACTGTCGCGCCAATTCACCGATCGTGCGCGCGTGTCGCACGGGCAGCGGATGCAAGCCCACGAACGAGCGATACGCTGGATTCAGCACGGGCCCCTCCGTCGTGACGCCGTTGATTGGATTCGGCCGCTCGCAGACGACGACGTGCACGCCGGCGCGCTCACAGGCTTTCATCACCAGATAGAGCGTCCAGATGAACGTGTAGTACCGCGTGCCGATGTCTTGCAGATCAACCAGCAGGACGTCGAGACCGCTCAGCATCTCCGCCGGCGGCTCCCGATGTTCGCCGTACAAGCTGTAAATCGGAATCCCGAGCCGCGGATGCTCGTAACCCTGCCACTCGATCATGTTGTCCTGCGTCTGGCCGAGAAAGCCATGCTGCGGGCCGAAGAACGCGGCCAGCTTGAACAGGTCACCATTCCACCGCTCGAGCACACGCGAGCTGTGCACCAGCGTGCGCGACACGGACGCTGGGTGAAGCAAAGCGCCGACCCGGGCGCCGCGCAGCTTCGCCGGCCAGAGTTCCCCCAAATGATCGATCGGCAGCTCAACCTTCATAGCGCGAGCGAATCATGCCTGCCGTTCGACGGGCGCGCCAACCGCACCTCGGCCGCGCCGCGACAGCCATCTGTAAATCAGAACCCCGAGCGCCGCGCCCGACGCGTCAATCAACACGTCGCGCGGCGAACCCGTGCGCGAAGCCACAAACGACTGGTGGTATTCGTCCAGCGCGGCGTAACTCGCGGCAACCGCGAGCGCGATAACACCATTGCGCCACAGAAACACGCGCGTCCGAGCATGAAGCGCTCGCGCGAGCAGGAAAGCGAGAATCCCGTACTCCGTCACGTGCGCTGCTTTGCGCACCGCAAACTGCACCGCGCCGATCGCCTCGGGAGAAATATCGGGAACGAGCCAGCGCAGAAATGGTCCAATGAAGCGCGACGTATGCTGGGCCGACATCAGGTCGGTGGAGGCAATGAAAATCAGCAGCATCCACCCGAGCACCGGCAGCCAATATCTGAGGAAAGTCCGCACGTAGCTCGGTTCGCCCGCGCGTAGTCTAATGTGGCAGGCGCACGCGACAAACCGTTTCGCGGCGAAGCACTAGACACATGAAATTCACCTACTACGGCCACGCTTGTTTCTCCGTCGTCGCGGGCGGCAAGACGCTCCTGTTCGATCCGTTCATCACGCCAAATCCCCTCGCCTCCGGAATCGACATCACGCAAATCGAGGCCGACTTCATCCTCGTCTCGCATGGACATGCGGATCACGTCGCCGATGTGGTGGAGGTCGCTGGACGCACCGGCGCCACGATCATTTCGCCCTTTGAAGTTGGCGCCTGGTTCGAGAAGAAGGGCCTCAAGAACGTGCAGGCGATGAACCACGGCGGCGCAGCGGAGACGCAGTTCGGCCGCGTGAAACTAACCTCCGCGATCCACAGCAGTTCGATGCCGGACGGGAGCTACGGCGGTAATCCGTGCGGTTTCGTCATCGAAACGGAGGACGGCAACTTCTACTACTCGGGCGATACCGCGCTCACGCTCGACATGAAATTAATCGCCGAGGAAACACAGCTCCGCTTCGCCGTTCTGCCGATCGGCGACTTCTACACCATGGGAATCGATGACGCGCTGCGCGCCGCTGAGTTTGCCGGCGCGACGAAGATCGTCGGCGTGCATTACGACACCTTTCCGCCGATCAAGCTCGATCGCGAAGCCGCACTACGCGCCGCCAGCTCGGCCGGCAAAGCACTGCTGCTGCCGCAAATTGGCGAAACGATCGACGTTTAACGGCGTACCACTAACGCTCAGAAGCCGGGCGACCGGCCGTTCCTGTCATGCGTCGGAGTCTGCGGGATGCGACTAGCCGGATTCGGCGTGGTCGCTATAGCCAGTGCGGCTGAATCCCTCTCCTGCACCACCAGGTCGTTGTCGCCGGCGCACCCGGCAAATGCACAGCAGGCTAACAACGCGGTGGCGCAGAGAAATTTGCTCATGCCCAATGGTGAAGCAGTGCCGCCGGTTTGGCAATGCGACGCGTGTTGGATGGAACCGCGCACGAGCACAGCGGTCGACAAGCGAGATGATGTGCGCCAGCGTGCGCGCAGATGGGTACTCTAACGGAACGAGCGCTGCCGATCCTGCACGAGTGGGTGCACGCCGAAAGCCTGCGGAAGCATTGCTACGCGGTGTCGGATTCGATGCGCCACTTCGCGCAGCAGAACGGCGGCGATGTTGATTTATGGGAAGCCGTCGGCTTGCTGCACGACATGGATTACGAGCGCTATCCGAACCCGGAGCAAAGCGCGAGCGATGGGCACCCCGTCGTCGGCGCGACGTGGCTGCGTGAGCAAGGCTGGAGCGAAGAAGTGTGCCGGGCGATTCTGTCCCACGCGGATTACTCCGGCGTCACCCGCGAAACTCCGCTGGAGCGCACGCTCTACGCCGTCGACGAGCTGAGCGGCTTCGTCACTGCGGTGGCACGCGTACGGCCGAGCAAGAGTATCCACGAAGTCGACGTGGCTTCCGTTAAGAAGAAGATGAAAGACAAAGCGTTCGCGCGCGCGGTGAATCGGGAAGACATCACGCGCGGCGCCGCGGAGTTGCAGATGCCGCTCGACGAGCTGATCGCCGGCGTAATCGAGGCGCTCAAGGCAGATGCCGAGCGCCTTGGCTTAGCCGGCACGGGAGCCGTGCCGTTGTAGGGCCGCTATCCTCAGCCGAAGACGCAGGGCGTGGTAAGCTCGCAAAATTTGCGCTGAGGACAGCGCCCGCTACAACGCCGACTGACGTCTTGTCAGGCGGGCACCAGCTCCGGCATCCCGACCGAGATCTCCTCTTCTACCTCGTCTTCGATCGTCTGCAGTGGCGCGAAGCGATCCGCGCGAAAGCCGCGCTCGATGCCGTGCGCATTCAGCGGACCAGTGATCTCGATCAGGTAGACAGCAGTCTCGCCTTCCTCACCAGTGAGACCAATGCCTGGCACGATGTCGCGAATCGTGTAGGTGACGCCTTCCTTGGGCAGCTCCGAGTAAAGCTCCTCGATCCCGAGCGGAAATTTTCCGTCGACGCAGACGACTTTCTGATTCGGAAGAAACATTGCGCGGCGAATATAGCATCGCCGCGGTGCCGCGTTCAATGCTCGGCGTATCGGCATCGGGAATTCGTCAGCGTGCCTTCACTCGAACTGCCAGTTTCGCTTCCCTTTCTCGCGCAGCTTAAACCTGCCGCCGGCGCGGCGACGGATCCCGTCGAACACGAAGTCGCACCCGTCGGCTTTGGTTTGGTAGACCACGCGCAGCAGCTGGCCAAGCTTGCCAGCTGGAAATCCGTTGACTGCGAACCACGCGAGATACTCGGCCGGCAAGTCATAGATCGGCACGCCTTTTGGCGGGTAGTTCTTCGGGCCGAACATGCCGAACGGCATGTGATAACGAGCGATCTGCTCGAGCTCCGCCGCCGCGGCTGCTTCAGTCTCGCGGTCCATGATCGCCGATGCCGCGCACGGCAGTCGTCACTGGAGGAAGTACCGCATTTACGCTCACAGGGTCTAACGTCGCCGACTTCAGAGCAAGCCAAAGCGGCAACACGCGCGAGCTGTCGCTCGTCGCGCTTTTTCGCTGCATTCGAGAAGCCGAAGCGGCTTGCAAAGGCTGCGCGCGACGGAATGGTTGGCGGGCAATGGCGCGGACCTTAGGCGAGAAGATTGAACAGGCGGTAAGCACTCGGCGATTGCTCGAGTCCGCCGGGCAGAACATCGCGCTGCTGCTGGAGGGCGCGACCTCGCCGCTTTACGCGCAGGTCGTGTCGGAGCTGGTGGAGGGGGATGCGTGGGATGAGCTCAACGACCGCTTCTACAAGACGCTCGCGTTCGGCACTGGCGGATTGCGCGGGCGCACCATCGGCAAGGTGGTGACGACGGCGGAACGCGGCACGCCCGATGCGCTCGGCCGGCCGGAGTTCCCGTGCGTCGGCACGAACGCGATGAATTTCTACAACATCAGTCGCGCGACGCAGGGACTGGTGGCGTACCTGCACGCGTGGTTCGCGAATGAGCGGATCACGGGCAGACCCAGGATCGTGATCGCGCACGACACGCGGCATTTTTCGAAGGAGTTCACTCAGCTGGCCGCACAGGTGGCAGCGGAGAATGGTTGCGACGCTTACGTCTTCCATGGGCCGCGCTCCACGCCGGAGCTGTCGTTTGCCGTGCGTCAGCTACGCGCGAGCGCCGGGATCGTGATCACGGCGAGCCACAACCCGCCCCACGACAACGGCTACAAAGTTTACTTCAACGACGGGGCACAGGTGGTCGAGCCGCATGCTGGCGGGATCATCAGCAAGGTGAACCTGGTGCAGAGCGAGAACTACGAGACGCTCAGCGGCGACGGCGCTGGTGAGGTGATCACGCTCGGGCCAGAGATTGATGAGGAATACATGCGGCGACTGGAGACGCTCGTGCTCGATCGCGATGTCGTGCGCGCGGCAGCGGCGCTGCGGATCGTCTTTACGCCGATTCACGGGACCGGCGGCATCATCATCAAGCCGATGCTTGAGCGGCTCGGCTTTGGATTCTTGACGGTTGCGGAGCAGGACGAGTTCGACGGCCGCTTCCCGACGGTGAAGTCGCCCAATCCGGAGAACGCCGAGGCGTTGAAGCTGGGCGTCGAGCTGGCGGTGAAGGAGAATGCGGACGTCGTCATCGCGACGGATCCGGACTGCGATCGCATGGGAGTGGCCGTGCGTACGGCGCGCGGCGAAATGAAGCTGCTGACCGGAAACCAGATTGGCTCGCTCATGGCGTGGTATCGCGCGCGCACGTTGTTTGCGCAGGGCGTGCTGACCGCGGAGAACGCTTTGCGCGGTGTGATCATCAAGACGTTCGTGACGACGGATCTGCAGAAGGCGATTGCGGAGCATTTTGGACTCCGCTGCGTGGAGACACTGACCGGGTTCAAATACATCGGCGCGAAGCTCGGCAAATATGAGCGAACGCTGCCGGAGGAGATTCGCGCGCAGTATCGCGATCTGCCCGAAGACGAAACTCGCCGGCTGCGACTGGAGCAGTCGTCGCTTTACATTTTTGGCGGCGAGGAAAGCTACGGCTACAGCGGCGGCGATTTCGTGCGCGACAAGGATGGGAATGGCGCGGTCATCATGTTTTGCGAAGTGGCTGCCTACGCGCGCTCTCGCGGGCTGACGCTCGACGCGCTGCTCGACGAGATCTACGCGACGTTTGGCTACTTCGAGGAGAAGAACGGCGCACTCACTTATGAAGGCGCGGAAGGCGCGGCGAAGATCCGGCGCTTGCTGGAGTCGTATGTCACCGCAGCGCCGACGGAGATGCTCGGCTCGCCGGTCACGGCGGTGAAGGATTTCGAAAAGGAGACGTTCCAGGATGTCGAAGGCGACACGATCCCGAAAGAGAAGATGTTGATCTTCGAACTGGAAGATCGCACGCGCATCGCCGTGCGTGGCTCGGGCACGGAGCCGAAGATCAAGTATTACCTGTTTGCGCAGCGCCGCGCGGAAAACGGCAAGCTCTCCGAAGCAGAACTCGCAGGCGCGAAGATCGAGGTCGCCACGCATCTGGATTCACTCTGGAGTTGGCTGCAGCAGGATGCTTCTGCGCGGCTCGGTGCGTAAGTTGCATTTGTGAACTGGGGTAAACGAGCGCTGCGGCTGTGGCCGTGGCTCGCCGCGGTCGCGACGGGCGCGATGTATCGCGCCTGTTTCGCGCCGTTCGATCAGGCATGGTTCTGCTGGATCGCGCTCACGCCTTTGATGTGCGCCGTCTGGTTCTCAGGTGCCGATGCGAAGCGTCGCCGCCTGCGCGACGTCATGCTCGGCTATGTGGCCGGGCTGACTTATTTCTGGTCGGTCTTCTCGTGGCTGACGACCGTTACGGTGCCCGGGTGGTTTCTGGTCGGCGTCTACATGGCGTTCTACTTCGCCTTCTGGGCATGGCTGTGCGGCGTGCTGCGACCAACGCGGAATCGCACGCTGCTCCACAGCCAGCCGGCACGCGCCCCCCAAGCTGCGACGCAGAAGCGCGAGCCCGAGAAGAGGATCAGCGAGGGCAACTGGAACCCCACCCCGCCGCCGGAAGAATCGGCACTCGCCGACTCGCCATGGCTCAGCTCGATGCACAACCTGCGGCTCGCCTTCCTGCTCGCGAGCGCCTGGGTCGCGCTGGAATTCGTCCGCTCAGTTCTGTTCTCCGGCTGGGGCTGGAACATGCTCGGGACGGCATTGCACGCGCAGTGGGCGCTCATCCAGATCGCAGAGATCACAGGTGTGGCCGGCCTCTCCTTCCTGGTCGCGTTCTGCAACGTCATGGCGGTGGCGATGGTGTGCCGCTTCGCGCTCGAGGCGCAGGTGAAGAGAATGCGTACGCACTTCGATCTGACGCTCACGATGGTGGCGCTGGTCGGCGTGGCGGCGTTCGGGATGCACGCGATCCAGATTAAGGATGAAGCGAAAAACATCCGCGTGGCGGCGGTCCAGCCAAACGTCCCCCGCGAGCAGAAGTTTAACCAGGAGTTCGCCGAGCTGACCTTCGAGCAGTTTTCCCGGCTGAGCCGCTCCGCTATGCAGCCGTACGCGCCGGACCTGCTTATTTGGCCGGAGAGCTCGATGCCGGATCCGGTGCTGGAGGGAACGGCCAGCTATCAGTTCGTAAAGGAGTTCGCACAGGCGACCAAGGTCGACCTGTTGTTAGGCATTATCGACCAGGAGGAAGATGCTGCCTATAACGCCGCTTTGCTCGTGACGGAAGGCGGCACGCGCGAGCAGCGCTATCGGAAGATGCATCTCGTGCCGTTCGGCGAGTATGTGCCGGGCCGGCACTTCATTCCTGGCCTGGCGCGGATTGTGGGAGATCAGGTGCCGGACGATTTCGGATTCGGCAGGGAGCACACCGTCTTTAAGATGACGGATAAGGAAGTGCAGCTCGCGCCCTTGATCTGCTTCGAGGATACGATCGGCGAGCTGACGCGGCAATTCGTGCTCGGCGGCGCGAACCTGCTCGCCAACGTGACGAACGACGGCTGGTTCCTCAGGTCCTCCGGTTCGCAACAGCATCTCGCGAATGCAGTCTTCCGCTGCGTGGAAACGCGGCTGCCGATGGTGCGGTCGGCGAATACCGGCGTCACCTGCTTCATCAACGAATACGGACGCGTGACGCGAAAGCTCGTCGATGCGGACGGCCTGCAGTGGACGGAGGGCGTGCTCACAGACATCGTGCGTGTCCCAATCAACCCGCGCCGCACCTTCTACGTCGAGCACGGCGAGCTCTTCGCCAAAGCCTGTGTGGGCGTGACGCTGCTTGCCCTGCTGGTCATCGTGCCATTGACGCTGCGCCAGTCTCGGCGGCAAACTGGGGCGTAATGTCTCCACCGCTGAACCGCGCCCGCGTCGCGCTCGCCGCGCTGCTGTTTGGAGCGTGTCTCGCCCCGTTCGCCGACCACGCGCAGGCCTACGGTCCTCCAGGCCATCAGATTGTCGGCGCGATCGCGGATGAACGGCTCGCGAATACGCCGACAGGTAACAAGATCCGCGCATTGCTCGAAGGCTATGCGCTCCAGAAGGCTGCAACGATTCCCGACGAGATCAAGGGCTGGGACAAGAAGGGCGTGGATGATCCGACAATCTTTCGATATCGATCACGCCCGCGTCTCGACGGCGAGCTGGCCGATTTCTGGCGCGCCAATCAGCCGACCTACGACATGGCCTCGGAGGCGCCGTCGCACCATTGGTTTCATTACACGGACGTGCCCGTCACGGGCGGCCAACGCTACGCCGACGGGAAAATCGGCCGCTCGCGCTGGGACGTTGTGCAGCTCATCAGCTATTGCGTGCGCGTGCTGCAAGGCGCAGAGCCGGAGGAGAATCCCCGCAAAATCACCAAAGCGGTCGCTGTCATTCTGCTCGCGCACATGGTGGGCGATATTCACCAGCCACTGCACGTCGGCGCGGAGTTTTTCGACGAGCAAGGCCGCGCCGTCGATCCGGAGAAGGTGCAGCCGGCGTACGATCACCACGGCGGGAATACAATCACTTTTCGATTCTCGCCGGCCGCGGCCGAGCGGACTGGGCAGAAGCAGGCGAAGTTTCATGGCTTCTGGGACAATCAGGTCGTCGCATTGAACCTCCCGCGCGTGCCGAAAGAGACACCGAAAGAGGAACGCCGCGCGATCATGGATGAAGCGCGCAAGAAGCTCGTCGCGGAAATGGTGAGCAATGAGCCGAAAGCCTGGCGTGCACCGGGCAATCTCGGGCCGACCCAGTATGCCGAGTTCTGGGCAAACGAGATTCTGCCACAGGCCATCGAGGCGCACGCGCGGCTCGAGTTCCGGGGCGTTAAACCGAAGCTGGACGCGAAGGGGCGCACGCTGGCGGTCGGTGTAGCGGAAGACAAAGCGCAGGCAGGCAGCACGCCGTATCACGAATGGGCCGCGGGCGTGACACGCGACAATCTGCACAAGGCCGGCTGGCGGCTCGCGGACCTGCTCGAAAAGGCGCTGAAATGAACCGGCGCGTTGCCGCGGTGTCCGTGGCTCGCCGCTCCCCTGCTTCCCGCCGGGCGAACACCGCCGTCACACCGGCCGCAGCGTTTAGGCGGTGATCATTGCGATGCAGTAGTCGCTTCGGCCGATCGGTCCTTCACGTCGTCCCTGAAGCCGAACCGCTCGCGTACGAAGTAAAGCGGGCGCTGCTTCACCTCGCCGTAAATGCGTCCGACGTACTCGCCGATGATGCCTAACGAGATCAACTGCACGCCGCCCATGAAGAGAATCGCGACGAAGATCGACGCCCAGCCGCGCTCCCAGTTGGTCGGATCGAAGAAGACGCGAATGACCACCGCGTAGCCAATTCCGAGCAGCGCGAGAAACATGACGAAGAAGCCGCTCCAGACTGCCAGACGCAGCGGCGCTAACGAAAAGGAGAAAACCGCATCCGAGGCAAAGCGAAGCATCTTCGCCACGGGATACTTGCTCTCGCCAGCGTAGCGCGCCGCGCGGCGATACGGCACCGCGACTTGACGAAAACCCACCCAGCTCACCATTCCGCGCAGGAAACGGTCGCGCTCCGGCATGCGCAGCAGCGCCTCTACCACAGCGCGATCCATCAAGCGGAAGTCGCCGGTGTCGACCGGGTGCTGCACGCGCGACAGCCGATTCATCCAGCGATAGAACGTGCGAGCTGTCCAGAGCTTCACGCGCGTCTCGCCGGCTCGTTCGCTGCGCTGTCCATACGCGACCTGATAGCCTTCCCGCCAACGCGCCACCATCGCCTCGATCGTTTCGGGCGGGTCCTGCAAATCGGCGTCGATGATGACGACCGCGTCCCCCGCTGCATTCTCGACCCCGGCGGTCGTCGCAACCTGGTGGCCGAAGTTGCGCGACAATCTAAGGCCGCGTACCCGCTGATCGGAAACGCTTAGCTCATGCAACAGCGTCGCCGTTTCGTCGTGGCTGCCGTCGTCGACGTAGATGAACTCGAAACGCACGTCGTCGAGCCGCAATGCGAGTTCGCTCAGGCGCCGGTGCGTCTCGCGGATCACAGCCGCCTCGTTGAAGCAGGGCACGACAATGGAGATGAGCGGCGGCTGATTCAAAACGCCCACGTCCCTTGCGCGAAGCGGGTGACGAAAATCGCGAGAGAAAGCAGCGACCACACCGTCACCAGCGTGTAGAACCATGCGCGCTTCGTCGCCACTTCCGCGAAGAGGATGAAGATGGGGAAGAGCGGCAGCGTATAGCGCGGCACGCTGAGCACAAAAGAGGTGCTGCAAATGAGCAGCCAATTGAGCGTCATCCAGAGTGCGTAGGAAGGTCGCAGCCGCAGCCAGCACCACACGGTGCAGACGAACCCAAGCACGATATAGAAGAACTCGTGGAAGCCTTCCGCGAGGTTCACGCCGAAGACGCGGAGCCACACGTCCCTCACGCCGACCCACGGCGGCTCCAGCTTCTTAAACCAATGCTGCTCCATGATCTTCGAGAAGGCGAAGAGATCCCCGGTCAGGCGGTAGTTGAGCAGCAGGTATGCGGCGAAGCCGAAGACTCCGATGCCGATGCAGAGCCATCGCCAATCGATCCGCCGCGTTGCCCGCCAGCGGTCGAGCACCTCGACAGCCAGCACCGGCATGAGGAGCAGTCCGTTTACACGGGTGAAGCAAGCGAACGCGGCCAGCACTCCCGCGAGGAGCCAGCGATCAGACCGCGCGGCCAGCACGCACCCGAGAGTGAGCGCGATGAACAAGCTCTCGGTATAGCTGATGTGCAGGAAGTAGCTGGTCGGGAAAATGAAAAGGAACCAGACGGCGTTTCGCGCCACGGCGGCTGGGAAATCGAGCGCCGTTAGGCGTTGCAAGAGCAGTCCGGCAGCGAGCGAGGCAATACCGGAAACGAGAAACGCCCCGCCCAGCGTATCGCGGGTAATGAGCGATGCGATCCGCGTGAGCAGAGGATAGAGCGGGTAAAAGACGAGCGAGACATGTCCCTCCTGGCCAGGCGGCACATAGCCCTGCCGCGCGAGCCGAAGGTAATGCACCGCATCCCAGCGGCTCCACATTTCGTGCCAGCTCGGCTCCTGATCGAAGAGCGTCTGCACGCTGACGACAGCGAACCCGAGGACGACCGCCTTGATGATGAGGATCATCAGCACGATCGACCAATCGATCTCGCGCAACTGCTGCTTCCACCATGCGGACGTGGTGAAAAGAGGTCGCGGTTTAGCTGCGAGGTCGGCTGACATGCTGCGGCGGCAGCAACAACTACCGGACGGGCTGCCCGCCGTCGAGTGCCGCGGCGCTCGCGAAGGTACCGGGGTCGATACGCTCGCGACGCCGCTCATCGCCCGCCAGAACCGCTCATCACTTTCCGGCGTCGGATTGGCGACCGCGGACGCACGATGGAGGCATGAAGAAGCCGATCTTGCGCAATTTCGTCATCGCGGCCGCGCTCCTGCTCGTGCTCGGCGCTCTCTACCTGACGTTCACCGGAAGCTGGCACAGCCTCGCAGGCCGGAAGCCGGTAATCCTCGAACTCGATCTCGAACAGCCGATCGTCGAAACGCCGAATTCGCTGATGGCAAGTCTCGGCGTGTCTGAGTCCCTCACCCTGCGCAGTGCGGTCGAGACACTGGAACGCGCGTCTCGCGACCGGCAGGTCAAAGTGCTCGTCGCGCGCATCAACACCGGCGTCGGAGGGTTGGCGCGCAACCAGGAGCTACGCGATGCCGTGATTCGGTTCCGCGCATCGGGCAAGAAGGCGATCGCGTTTGCGGAGACGTTCGGTGAGGTCGCAGCCTCGAACGGCGGGTATTACCTCGCGACCGCGTTTGACGAGATCTACCTGCAACCGACCGGCGATCTTGGGCTGACCGGTCTGCGCGCCGAGAGCCAGTTCGTCCGCGGCACCTTCGACAAGCTTGGCGTGACGCCGCGCGGCGGTCATCGCCACGAATACAAGAACGCCCTCAACGCCTACACGGAGACGCAGCTGACACCGGCGCACCGCGAGTCGCTCGAATCACTGCTTGGCTCGCAATTTTCGCAGATGGTCCGCGGCATCTCGGAGCGGCGGCGCATTCCCGAGGAACAGCTGCGCGCGCTGATCAATGAGGGGCCGTATCTCGCGAAGGAGGCGCTCCAGGCGGGCTTCGTAGATGGGCTTCTCTATCGCGACCAGATCTACGCAAAGGCCCGCGAGCTCGCCGGCGAAGGTGCGGAGCTCCTCTATCTCCAGAAGTATCGCAAACGCGAAGGCGGCGGGTTCGATAACGGCGCGCACGTGGCGGTGATCACGGGCAGCGGTGCGGTGCAGCGTGGCGAGAGCGAGTTCAACTTCATGTTGAACGACAACATCATGGGCTCCGATACGGTGACGGCTGCGTTCCGCGCCGCGGCGGATGACGGCCGCGTGAAAGCGATCATCTTCCGGGTCGATTGCCCCGGCGGATCGGTGGTCGCTTCAGACGCGATCCTTCGCGAAGCGGGCCGCGCGCGGAAGAAAGGCAAGCCGGTCATCGTGACGATGGGCAATCTCGGCGCATCCGGCGGCTACTACGTTGCGCTCGACGCCGATCGCGTGCTCGCGCAGCCCGGCACCATCACCGGCTCAATCGGCGTGGTCCGAGTGAAACTCTTGACGCGCGAGCTCTGGAGTAAACTCGGCATCACCTACGGCGAGGTGGAGACAGCGCGGAACGCCTCGATGTGGAGCGGCCTCGCCGATTACTCGCCGGACCAGCAGGCGAAATTCGACGGCTGGCTCGATCATGTTTACGCCGACTTCACCGCCAAAGTGGCTGCCGCGCGGCGTTTGCCGCTCGAGCGCGTGCAGGAGATCGCCAAAGGCCGCGTCTGGACGGGTGAACAGGCGCTCGAGCTTGGGCTAATCGACGAAGTCGGCGGCTGGCATGCGAGCATCGCGGCCGCGCGCGAGGCGGCCGGGTTGAAGCCGGACGCGCCGGTTAAGCTGGTCGATTTCCCGAAGAAGAAATCGCCCCTCGAGCGTCTGCTCCACAAGCCGAAGAACAGCGATCACGCCACCATCCTGGCGCAGGTGGCGGAGGCGATCCGTCCTGCCGTTAGCCTCGCGAAACAACTCGGCATCTACGGCGACACGCCGGGAGTCGTCGAGATGCCGGCACTGGAAATCGACTGATCAAACCCACCACCCACACCCTCATGAACACAACTCACGCAGGTTACGCATCGTTTGGCCGCCGCTTCGCCGCACTGTTGCTGGACGCGATCTTCCTTACTCTCGTCACGCTGCTGCTTCTGCTGGCGGTTTACGGCACCGATTACTTTACCTCGCCCGATATCGCGGGCGGCCCAGGTGCGTTCCTTATCAACTGGGTGTTGCCCGCTGCGATCACCATCGGCTGTTGGCTGACGCTCGCCGCCACTCCCGGCAAGCTCGCCGTCGGCATCAAAGTCGTGAACGCGGAGACCGGCGAACGGCTCACGTTTGCGCAGGCTGCGCTCCGCTACATCGGCTACATCGTCTCGTTCGTCCCGCTACTCGCCGGCTACTTCTGGATGCTCGGCAATCCTCGAAAGCAGACGTGGCACGACCTGCTCGCAAAATCCGTTGTGATCCACCGCACGACTCCCGCGTCATGAACTCGCCTGTTGTCGAAGTCGATGCGGTCTCCAAGACTTACACCAGCGTCCGCGCTGTTGATGAAGTGAGCTTCACAGTGAACCGCGGCGAGATTTTCGCCTTCCTCGGACCGAACGGCGCCGGGAAGACGACCACCATCCGGATGCTGATCGGGCTGATGCCGCCAGATCGCGGGACAGTCCGTTACCAGCTGCGCGAAGATCACACCGCTGCGAGACATGAGGAGATCGGCTACCTCCCCGAAGAGCGCGGGCTCTATCCCAAGATGCCGATCATGCGGACGCTGGTGTTCCTCGCCGGGTTGCGCGGCATGTCGGCAGCTGACGCTGCAAACTCAGCCTCGGCATGGCTGAAGCGCCTCGGCCTCGGCGATCGCCAGGATCAAAAACTGAACACGCTTTCGAAGGGCAACCAGCAGAAGGTGCAGTTCATCTCGGCCATTCTGCATAAGCCGCAGTTCGTCGTGCTGGATGAGCCGTTCACCGGACTCGATCCGCTGAACCAGGAGCTGTTCATTGAGCTGATCGAAGAGCTGCGCGCCAGCGGCATGACGATTCTGCTGAGCGGGCATCAGATGGCGCTGATCGAGCGACTTGCCGATCGCGTCCTCATCCTGCATCGCGGTCGCGAGTTGCTCTCCGGCACGATGCGAGACATCCGCCGCAAAGTTGGTGCGCAGCAAAAGCTCACCTGCCGATTCGAGACGGAGCCGTCGGCGCATGAATTGGCGACGCTCGGCGCCTGGGCGCGCGGTGCCGATGGTGAGATCGAATGGACGCTGCGCGACGATAGCCTGCCGTCGGCGCTCCAGCATCTCGCGGCCCGGATGACGCCTGTGTCGCTCCGCACGGAAGAACCGAGCCTCCACTCTATCTATCTACAAGCCATTCGTGGCGCGGAGGAACATGCACAATCCATCTAACGTCCTGCGAATCGCCACCTGGGAGTTCCGCCGCTTTTTCCGGCTGCGCGACCTCGCGATCCTGACGCTTTCGCTGCTCGGCAGCGTCGCAGTCGGAGGCATCACGGCAGGATACGTTCGCGCAGCCAGTTCCAAGCCGGTCCGCGTCGCCGTGATTCATCACGACCTCCTGTCAGTCGCGACAGCGGCGGCAAGCCGCGTCCAACTACAAAGCGAGACGCGTGATCGCGCAGATGCATTGCGGCAGGAGATCGGCCGCAAGCAACTGGATGGGCTTCTCATCATCCACTCCGCGCGCGATGCCGAGCTGCTGGTCCGCAAGTCGCCGCCATGGCGAGCGGAGCTGGAGCAAGCCGTCACAGCAGCGCGGCGGCAGATGAGATTAAGCGACGCCGGCCTCTCTGAAGCCGACGTCCACTACATCAACGAACCGCTGCCGCTACGCGTGTCCATCCACGAGTCCGGCAGCCCAAGCTCGGTCGCCGAGCGCTACGCCGCGCTGCTCTTCATCGGTTTCCTGTTCCTCGGGCTGGTGCTCTCGTTTTCGTTTCACTTCGAGGCGATTACTGGCGAGAAGCAGGCCCGCGTGACGGAGGTGATACTCTCGGCAATTCACCCGCACGATTGGATGGACGGTAAAATCGCAGGCATCACCGCAACGGGTCTCGCGACGGTGCTCTGCTACGCCGCGTTAGCCGCGATCAGCGCGATCGGCGTCCGTGCGGCTGGCGTCCCATTACCGATGGTTGGTGGTGCCATGAATCCCGGCCGCATCGTGATGTTTCTCACCCTCGCCATCCTCGCGCTCGTGATGTGGAATTGCTTCTTCGCCGCGATTGCAGCCATGATCAACGAGCCGACTTCCTCTTCGCGTGGCACACTCATGAGCTTTCCCATCACCGTCTGGCTCATTGCAGTCCCTGTGCTCGGCAATCCGGACACGACCGTCTCGAAGATCATGAGTTACATACCGCTGACGTCGTATGTGGTTCTACCCGTCCGCCTCGTCATGTCCGAGGTGGCGTGGTGGGAATTCCCGCTCGCGGTCACGCTGCTGCTCGCCGCCATCTGGGTTTTGCGTCGGCTGGCCGGCCAGATCTTTTCGGCCGGAATGATGATGACCGGCAAGCAACTCACCCCGAGTGATGCGTGGCGCTGGTTGCGCGGTGCGACAGCGTGACAGGCCTTGTATTTCCACACGCCGCGCCTGCCGAGTCGCTCTCGGTTTGGAAAGCTGGGCGCGCTTACTGGGCCTGCCAGATCGGGGGTTGGTCGACCATCTTCGCGCTGAATCTCCTCGGCACGATGACGATCACGCGCTTCCGATGGCAATACGTTTTCATCACCTTCGCGATCAGTGGGATCGGGCTCGCTCTTACGCATATCGTGCGCGCGAAAAGCCGCGCCGCGCACTGGCTGGATCTGCCTCCATGGCAGCTCCTCGGGAGGGTCGCGCTCGCCATCATGACGATGGCGGTCGCGAGTTCCGCTTCGGTGTGGGTGCTCGACTACGTCACCGATCGCGTTTTTGAAAAAGACCCGGTGGTGGACCAGGTGGAGGCGCAGCTCAACTCGCAGTTTGCAGCTCACGTCGTGATGCACGCAAACATCATCGCGCTCTACAGCACCTGGTGCGCGCTTTACTACGGCATCCATTTTCTACAACGGAAACAGCACTCCGAAGCTGAACGATGGAAGCTGCAAGCCGCGCTGTCCGCAGCCGAGCTCGCCGCGCTGAAGGCGCAGCTCAATCCGCATTTTCTTTTCAACGCGCTGAATGGCCTGCGCGCCCTCATCATCGAAGACGCACCGCGGGCACAACATGTCGTCACCCGACTCGCGAGTATTCTGCGCTACTCGTTGCAGGCGAACATGCGTGAGACTGTGCCGCTCGGAGACGAACTGCGGACCGTCGATGATTACCTCGAGCTCGAGAGCATCCGCTTTGAAGATCGGTTGCGAGTGGTCCGCAATATTGCGCCCGAGACATTCGGCGCCTCCGTGCCGCCCATGGTCGTCCAGACGCTGGTCGAGAACGCAATCAAGTACGGCGTCTCACGTCATCCCGAGGTGGGCGAGGTGCGGCTGTCGGCGCAGCCGAGCGGCGACAGCGTTGAGATCAGGGTCGAGAACACCGGTAAGCTGGGAGGCACCGGCGACGGAACCGGCGTCGGCCTGCGCAACGCCGCCGAGCGGATCCATCGGCTGTGGGGCGAGCGCGCATCGCTGCGCCTGACGGAAGACCCGGCTGGCCACGTGGTCGCGACGTTGCGGGTGCCGCGATGAATGCGCTCCTCGTTGATGACGAACGGCTCGCGCGCACTGAGCTGCGCCGCCTGCTCAAAGCGCATCCTGAGGTCGAGATCATCGGCGAAGCCGCCAACGCCAACGAGGCGGAACGCCGCATCCGCGACACGCATCCCGATCTCCTGTTTCTCGACATTCAGATGCCGGGGCGAAACGGCTTCGAGCTGCTCGCCAGTCTTGAGAAGCCGCCGCGCGTCATCTTCACCACTGCATACGACGAATACGCCTTTCGCGCGTTCGAGTTCAGCGCAGTCGATTACCTGCTCAAGCCGATCGAGGCACCGCGGCTCGCGCATGCGTTGCAGCGTCTGCAGGAATCCGCCGCGGAAGCACCGTCACGCGCACCGGATACCACGCGCCGGCTCGGCGAAGACGACCAGGTTCTGCTGCGCGATGGCGACAATTGCTGGTTCGTGAAGATGCGCGACATCCGGCTCTTTGAATCGGAGGGCAACTACACGCGCGTCTTCTTCGCGGATAATCGGCCGCTGCTCCCCCGCTCGCTCAACACCCTTGAGGAGCGCCTCGACCCGCACATCTTTTTTCGCGCGAATCGCCAGCACATCATCAACCTGCGATGCGTGGAAAAGATCGAGCCATGGTTCAGCGGCGGCTTGCTGGTGCAGCTAAGCGGAGGCGCGAAGATCGAGATGTCGCGCCGCCAGGGCCAGCGCTTTCGCGAGCTGATGAGCCTGTGACGGGCAGATGCGGTCGGAGTTCCTGTGCCGATAGCGGTCGACGCAACGTCGCGCCGCGCCCGACTGCGGCCTACGCACCTGAAGTGGCAGCACGTTCGAGGGTCCTGAAACGGCGGGCGGTGTCGACGTAGCGCCGCAGAACCTTTATGCTACGCGATGGACATGCGGCGGACTCTTGGGCGCGCAACGATCATCTGCGCAGCCGTGCTTGCGCTCGGCTCCGCTCCGTCAGCGGACGCCGCGGAGGCAAGCGCCGAGGCGCTGAAGCAACAGGTGCTCGAGCATGCGCGCACGGTTGCCGTCGATGATTACACCTTCACCCGTACTGCGCGCACGGAGCAGATCGAAGGAGACAAGAAGACCGAGCGTGTGGTCGTCGAGCGCTTCGATCCCGCGCATCCGCAACGCTGGACGCTGATGTCGGTCGATGGTCGGCCGCCGGATGCCGAAGAGCTAAAGAAGCTGGCGAAAGACGGACCGAAACGCCGCACCGCTCACTACGGGCGCATCTCCGCCTACTTCGGCGCTCCAGCCTCCGCCACTACCGATGCGCGCGGACGGACGGTCTTCCATTTCAACACGTTGCCGCTTGAGACGGTGATCGTGACCGGCGTGGATATCTCCCCGAATTCTCGATGTGAAGCGATTGTCGATACCACGGGACCGGTGCCATTCGTCGAGGAGGTGCGCTTCACGTTGACGAAGCCGCTGCGCATCAAAGTCGTGGCAAAGCTCGAGAAGTTCGAAGCCACGAGTCGCTACCGCATGATGCCGAACGGCAAGCCTGTTCCGATCGAGCACGTCTCGAACGCGTACGGTTCGCTGCTTGGAAAGCAGGGACGCGTGCGGTCCGTTTTGACGTACTCAGACCACCGGCCCGCCAGGTAGGGACACGGCGCGGCGTCCGAGCGGTGTGGCGCCGGATGTCTCTCGCGCGGACCACGCCTCTCGGACGGCGCCGCGCGGCGTCCCTACCCTGCTCACAGATGCGCCGGCGCCGTGAGCTTCGGCACGGCCGCCTCGATCGCGGCTCGGTCGGCCTCCAGCCAAGGCGGCAGCACGAGTGTCTCGCCGAGATGCGCAGGATCTTCGTCCACGGCAAATCCGGGACCGTCGGTAGCGAGTTCGAACAATACGCCGCCCGGCTCGCGGAAGTAGACGGACTTGAACCAGAAGCGATCGATCACACCAGTCGGATGCGCTCCCGCGGACGCGACGCTTTGCCGCACCTCCGCCTCGTGCGCATCGTCATCCACGCGCCACGCGATGTGATGAATGCTGCCGGTGCCCCACGCGCCGCGTCGCGCGGCAGGCAGCTCGCGCACGTCGACATACTGGCCCGAAGTCCCCTCGCCCAGCCCGTAGCGCAGCCAGCCGTTTTCAGTGCCGATGTGGCGGAAACCCATCGCGCTTTCGAGAAACGTCGTCGTCTGATCCAGCTTCGCCTCGCTCATCCGGGCGGATTCCAAGCCGCGAATCTGTTGCTCGACCGGCACCGGGCTGCTCTCCCACGGCGTGAACGGTCGGCCTAACGAGCTCGCGCTTTCCACGAGCGCAACGCGCAAACCATGCGGGTCCATCATCGGCAGGACGTGCTCGCCGAAACGCACCTCCGCGTTCCCAACCCTGACGCCATAACGCTGCAACCGGCCGGCCCAAAACCCCAGACTTCCCGGCGGGACGGCGAGCGAGACTTCCGTGCTGAGCCCATGCCCATCGCGGCTCGGCGCCAGCTGTGCCCAGGGGAAGAACGTCAGGTCGCTGCCTGGGTGGCCTTCCGCGTCGGCGTAGAACAGGTGATACGTACCCGGATCATCCTGGTTCACGCTCTTCTTCACCAGCCGCATGCCGAGGACGCCGGCATAGAAATCGAGATTCTCCTGCGCGGGCCCGGAGATAGCGGTGACGTGATGTAGTCCACGGATTGGCTGCATGGCTTCTGGTTACCCGACGTCGCGAGGATCGTCGACTCATTCGCGCAGGCCATTGCCACCGGCAGCGCGCACCGCGTAAGATCGCAGGAATGAACGCAAGCCAGCCTCCCGTCTTCGCAGACCTGACGAACGGTCGCGTGCTGCACGCGTTCGGCGAAGAGATCATGATCCATCTCGACAGCGAGAGCACCGGCGGAACGCTCAATCTCTGGACCGAACTGACCCCGCCGGGTGGCGGCCCGCCTCCGCATTATCACGAACACGAAGACGAATGGTTCGTCGTGCAGGAAGGGAACGTCGAGTTCTTCAGCGACGGCAACTGGAAGGCATTCGCGCCAGGTGCGGTCCTGTTCATGCCGCGCAATCATGTGCACGGATTCCGGAACGCAGGCCAGACGACGAGTCGCATGCTACTGACAACCGTCCCCGGCGGGTTCGACAGATACTTGACCCGGTGCGCCGAGGAGTTCGCGAAGCGCGGCGAGCCAGGCATGGACCACATCATCGCTATCAGCGCCGAGCACGGCATCCACTTCGCGACATGATCTTGCGCTTTGTCGCCACCGTCGGTGCGCTAGCGATAGCCGCGCAATTCGCAGCGGCCGAGCCGACGATTTTCCTGGCGCGCCACGCGGAAAAGGCGGAGGCGGCTGCTGATCCGAAGAACCCGGAGCTTTCAGCTGCCGGTCGCGCGCGTGCCGAGTCGCTCGCGCGCATGCTGAAAGACGCCGGGGCTGTTGCGATTTTTGCGACTGAATTCACCCGCACGCAGCAGACCGCCGAGGAGGTGCGTCGCGCCACGGGCGCGGCGATCACGATCGTGCCGGCAAAAGAGACGGCGGCGCTACTCGAAAAACTAAAAGCTGTGCAAGGGAATGCCGTCGTCATCGGGCATTCGAACACCCTGCCTGAGATCCTCAAAGCCCTCGGCGTGGAGAAACCGGTGACCATCGCGGACGATGAGTACGACAACCTCTTCATCTGGAATCGAAACTCCCCGCGCGACGTGGTGCGGCTTCGCCACTGACGCTATGCAGTTCACAGTGGTCCCGGCGCACGAGCTGCCGCTCGGAGAGCAGGCGCTCGTCGCGAACAAAGCCTTCGCCGGCTACGTCGGCGGATGGACTGACCTTGATGCCGCCACCCTGGCGCGCTTCCTCACGCTGCAAGGCGCGGATTTGTTCTACAGCCGCTTCGTTCGCATGGACGGAGAGCTGGTCGGCTTCGGTTATATCACTCGCACGGGCAATATCCTGCGGCTGTCCGGCATGGGCATCATTCCGGAAGCGCGCGGCACGGGCGCGGCTCGCGCGTTGCTCGAGCAGATATTTGCCGAAGCCGAAGAGCGCGGGGACGAAGCGATGATGCTCGAGGTCATCGAGCAAAACCCGCGCGCGCATGCTCTTTATCGCCGGCACAGATTTCGCGAGGTGGGGCGGCTGACGGGCTGGCGAGGAAACAGCGGCGCGACGGATCTGGAACAGGCTCGCGTCCGCGGTGAGGAGGTGTCGATTCTCGAAGCGCTGCGGATTCCGGCCGCAGCCGACTACCCGGAAATTCCGTGGCAGATTTCACGGCACGCACTCGCGAAAGTGCCGGTCGGGCGCGCGTTTCGCACAGAGAATGTCTGCCTTGTCATCGGCGACCCCGAAGCGACCCCGGTGCGTATTCATGCCGCGATCATGGTGGATCTGCCGCATGCTCTTGCGTGGCAGGAGTTGTGCGGTGTGCTGGCCGGAGTGATGGCCGAATTCCCAAACCGCGATTTCTTTGCACCTGCAATTTTCCCGGAAGAGTTCGGGACCCACCTCTTCGAGCCCCTCGGGTTCAAGGTGGAACCGATCAGCCAGTTTCTGATGCGGCGCGATCTGGCGTGACAGTCGTCAGCCGCGCAGAGCGCGCGTGAAGCGGATCAGGTCCGCGGCGAGTTGCTCGACGCGCGCGGCGATCTGCGGGTCCGTGAGCTCGTCGCCGTCGAACGCCTTGCCCGTCGCATAGACGAAGCGCGGGATGATCACCGACCGGAAGTCGAGCATGAGGCTGTTCGCGAACGACATCACCGACATGTAGCTGCTCATCCCGCCGGCCGCGCAGAGGAAGCCGACCACCTTCTCCTCCCAGCCTTTGCCGGTCAGCTCGATCATATTCTTGGCTGCGGCAGAGACGTCGTAATTGTAAACGGGCGACGCGAGGAGAATGCCATCAGCCCAGCGGATCTTCTCGTTTAACTGCTTCGCGCCGGGCGAGACGTAGCATTCGTCCGCATCACACAGCGGCACGTCGAGCTCCGCGATGTCGAGCCAGTCGCATGGCACATTCGCTTTCTGCAGATGCTTGAACGCTTCGCGGCCCAGCCGGCGGCTATTGCTGTCGGGATTTCCGCTCGTGCTGATGACAAGATGATTCGGCATTGGTACGGCGGCAGCTTATCGGATTGCGTGACGCTGCCAAGCGGTGCCTCATACGCGCAGTTGACATCGTTAGGCAAACGTCCGTAGAATCCACTCCCGCGTATGCGTGCAATCTGGAAAGGCAGCATCAGCTTCGGGCTGGTGTACATCCCCATCGCGGTCTACCCGGCCACCCGCGAAGAGAAGATCAGCTTCCGTCAGCTGCGGAAAACGGATCTCAGCCCGATCAAATACAAGAAGGTCGCGGAGGCGGATGCGAAGGAAGTCCCCGCTGCCGAGATCGTGAAAGGCTACGAGTACGAGCGCGGCCACTTCGTCATCATGAACGAAGAGGACTTCGCAAAGGTGAAGATCGAATCCACCCACTCGATAGACATCACCGATTTCGTCGATATCGGGCAGGTGGATCCGAAGTTTTTCTACAAGCCGTACTTCCTCGAGCCGCAGAAAGGTGGCGAGAAAGCGTACTCGCTTCTGCACAAGGCCCTCAGCGGCACCGGCAAGATCGGCATCGCCAAAGTGGTGATCAGCAACAAGGAGCATCTCGCCTCGGTGAAGCCGGACGGCTTGTTCCTCGTGCTGGAGCTGATGCATTTCGCCACGGAGATCCTGAAGCCTGACGAGCTGAACAACGGCGCGAACGGCGCAATCAACGACCGCGAGCTGAAGATGGCGCAGACGTTGATCGAGAGCATGTCGGCGCCGTGGGAGCCGGAGAAGTACAAGGACGAATACCGCGACGCGGTGCTCGAGCTCATCGAGCAGAAGGCGCAGAACAAAGAGATCGCGGGCAAGGCGCCTGCGGCTCCGCGCAGCACGAACGTCGTGGACTTGGTGAAGGTGCTGCAGGAAAGCCTGGCGCGGAACCAGTCGTTGAAACCGAAGCGCGCGAGCACGAAACCGGCGCGTGCCACAAACGGCAACGGCAATGGGAACGGCCGCTCGACCGCGACTCTGGTGAAGCAAAAGCGCCAGCGCGTCGCCGCTTAAGCCAGCGCAGCGCGCTCGGGCGCGGGACCGTCTTCGTGCGGCAGCGCGAACAAGCCGAGCATCTGCATCGCGAGCTTTGGTCCGATGCCACTGTCCTCGTGCTTGAAGTAGACGAACGCGTCTGACCAGCCGCTTGCCTTCTGGCGGATCGCTTCCGTCCACCGGGCGACATCCGCGTCGTGATAGTCTTCGCGGCGCAAACGCAGGTAGCCGTAATCTGCTGTTGCAATGACTGGCGTGGTCAGCTTCTCGCTGTCGGCAATGCAGAGCGCCATGTTCTTGCTCTTGAGCAGCTCGAAGACCTCGTCGTCGAACCAGGAGTCGTGTCGAAACTCGAATGCGGCGCGCATTCCCGCGGGAAAGTCGCTGAGGAACTCGCTGAGCAGGGCGGCGTCCTTTTTCAATCCGGGCGGCAATTGAAACAACACCGCGCCCAGCTTCTTCTCGAGATCGCACACCACCTGATGAAAGAAGCGCAGTGTGTCGCCGCAGTTCCGCAGCTTCGCAAAGTGCGTCACCTTCTGCGGCGCTTTCAGGCTGAACTTGAAAGTTTCCGGCGTCGCCTTGCACCAGCCATCAATCGTCTTAGCGCTCGGAATGCGGTGGAAGGTGTAGTTGATCTCCGTGCTCGAGAAACGCTCCGCGTAGTACGGCAGCATCTTCGCGGCAGAGAGATCGGCCGGGTAGAAGGTCCCCTTCCATTCGGCGTATTGAAATCCTGATGTTCCGATCCAGAGGTTCACGATTGATTTTGCCGCGACGGCTGGCGATCGCGTGATCGTTGCCTATCGGCCGGAATCCGGCAAGTCCGCTGAGCTGCGCCGCGCCCAGAATACACGCCGCTGCGCGTGTGCGTGGTCCCGCCTGCGTGTCTTCAGTCGGTCAACAAGTGCACGCTCGAGCACAGCGAACTTCGCGTCCGGGTTTGGAGCGGCAAGTAGCTCGCCGCGGCCCCCCAGATCGCGTCCAGCTGCACTACTTCGCGGCGCAACTCATCAGCCGGCAGCCCGAGCACCGCTGCTGCGCCGCCGGTTTGAAATGCACGCCGATCATGGAGGCGCCAGGAAGCGCATCGACCACGATGTACTGCGAGTGAGCTAGGGACGGCCATGCGTGCTGGAATGCCGAGTCGCAGCGCGCCTCACGCGGGCGAGCAACCGCCGCCGCTCGTCCTGCAGATTGATGATCAGCTCGAAGGTGCCGTCCCGCAGCACATGTTCGCGCCGATGCGGCACATCAAGCTCTTCGTAAAACCAGAACCAAGCCGCGTAAACGGCGAGCGGCTCGCCGGGCACATACTGCCGGAAGAGCATCGCGCGCAATCATCCCAGACGAGCAGGATTTCACCACTTGGAAATTTCTGCCGGCGCCTCCGACCGAGCCGCGGCAATGCTGCCGCTAGCTGTTCTTGCCGCCGCGCGAGTATACCGCACCGACGATCGCCGCGAGCACCAATGCGCCCGCTGCCGCGATGATGCCAGTCTCGAGCATCGTCCGTGGCGGCACACTGAAGACGCCGTGAACGCCAGTGAGCGCGGGCTCCTGCACATAGCGGCCGCGCGTCGGGCGCGCGATCGCGTCGAAGTTGTTCGCGAGTTCATGCAGTTCCTGCCGCATCCGCTCACCGCGCAACGGAATGCCGTGCCCAGTCGCGACGACTTCGGGATTCAGCGAGGCCAGATGTTTGACTGACTCGCGCGCCGCGTTCCAGTCCGGAGTGAAGTAGGCTGGCGGGCCATTAAGTTCCGGCACCTGATTCATGACCGCGAGAGCCGATTCCTGGCGCGTGGTGACGAAAGCATCGCCTGCGATCAAGGCGCGATCCCGCTCGCGGAAGAACGCGACGTGCCCAGGCGCGTGGCCCGGCGTGTGGAACCAGCGCCACTCCGGAAGACCCGGTACCGTGCCGTCGTTCGGCAGCGGTTTGATGAACTGCGCGAGATCGATCGGCCGCTTCGGGTACAACATTGATGACCAAGCCATCGCGCCACCGCCCACCGTCGGATCCGGTGGCGGATAACTCGAGCGCCCGGTGAGATACGGCATCTCGAGAGGATGCGCGAAAACATCGACGCCCCAATGCCGCGCCAGCGTGCGGACTGCGCCGATGTGATCGAAATGCCCATGCGTGAGCAGGATGTTCCGCGGCCGTGCGTCGGGCCCAAAGCGTTTTGCGACCTCTCGCAGGATCGGGCCGGCCGAACCGGCGAGGCCAGTGTCGACGAGCGTCCAGTCACTGCCGCCTGGATCGCCGATGAAGAAGACATTCACCATCACCTGACGCAGGCTGGCAATGTCGGGCGCGGCTTCGTGAAGGTTGCCGACGCGTGGCGCGACTTCGAATCGGCCCGGGCGGTGAAAAGTGATCGGAGTAGTGGAATTGCGGTGCATGAAAACGAGGCGCGACGCTGCTGTGTAAGCGCCGTGCTTTATCTCATCGCACCGCGAGCCGGTTTGGCGTGTCAGAATGTGCCCGCGCGGCCGATCTCTACCAGGTGAACAACACTGCGGCGCCGCGGTTTTCATCATCCGAGCCGAGGAGCATGCCGCCATCGGCGCCGGGCACCAGCTCGAGCGCCTCGATTTTGCGCGTGGTCGTTGTGAAGAGGCGACTCGGCGTTAGCGCCGGAACGAGCTGGAGGCTGTCGCCCGCGGTGTGGAGAGATCCTGCAACGTATACGGCACCGGCGAAGGGACCGTCGTCACCGGGATCGGATGCGGATGCGGCGATGATCGTTCCATTCGTGAGCAACCGCAGATCCGAAACGTGGCGGGTGTGAGCCGTGGGCCAGGGTGCGCGCACTTCGAGCGGCTGCGGTTCACCAAACGTGAGCGTCGCCAGGTCGACGGCCGAACAGAAGATCACTCCAGCTGCATCTTTGTCTCCGCGTTCAGCCCAACACGCAACAGTCGCGGCGCCGACATGCTGCACGTCAAAGCTCTCGAATTGCCGTTCCTCCGCGGCGTTTGGCACGCCGAGCGGGGCTGAATCGGCGGTGATCTCTGAAGTGCTGACGTCGAAAGTGAATCGGTAGAGTGCACCTTTGCTGGTGAGCGCCAGAAAGGCTGACGTGTGTCCCGGGATTCTGCAGATCGCTTCGAGATCGACCGGGAGAGGTTCCGACTTCCACGTCAGCGGCCGGACTTCGATTTGGCCGCGGGCGTCGCGCTGAATGTGGCTGAGTCGCCGCTGCCCGGGTTGCTTGTTGTCGTGCACGGCGAGGAAGCCGGCGCCTCCTCCAGCATTGCCGGTCCACGCGAGCCCGCTGATGCCTTCGGTAATGCTCTCGCCGACCAGCTTCCACTCGGGACGAGTCTCCTTTTCGCCGCGTTCAGTGCGCGGTTGCTTCAGGAGCGTCCACGCGAGCAACAGCACCACGGACGCCGCTAAAATAAAGATCTGAAAAACGGCGGCACGCTTGCCCGCGCCGGCAGCGTACCGCCGCATCGCCAAGGCGAGCACGATGCAGATCGCAAGTGCACCAGCGAGGCTCCCAACCAGCCACTGATCAGCCACGTGCGGCATCAATCTCCATCCCGTGATGTCTCGCGATGAGCCGCGTATTTTCGCCGCTGACCTCGCAGCGCTGCCCTACTTCGTCCGCCCCTCATCGAACTCGATCAGGTCGAAGTAGGTGCGGATATCGTCGCGCCCCTCGCCTCCTGATTCCTTCAGCACGTGGAGGAAGCGGGCGCGTTTCACCGCTGAGTCGGGATACCGTGAAACCATCGCATGGTTCCACTCCTCGATCTCTTCGGGTGAATGCTTCACTGCGTGCTCTTCGATCCAACTGAGGATCGCGGCGTCGTCGTCGAGCCGGTTCGCCGCCGCCTCGAATTCGTCGGGATCAATCTTGAGGAACGCCAGCAGATGCTTGTCGAAGCCGACGGACTTGTAGTTGTAGCCGTCAAGCAACCCCTTGCGGTGGAGCTTCGCCTTGTCGATCAGACGCGGGAGATGCACATACCCGCCGAGTTTCTCGTAGGGACTTCGCGGAACCTGCTTTTTGCGCATCCAGCCCGGAGGCTTACGTGGCGGGAAGCGGCGGGACAATGCCCGGCAGCATCCCATCGTCCGTGCGACTCGATGCCGCCGCGGCTGGTGCCGGCTGCTGCTGCGGCAAAAGTTCGGCTTGCTTGAGGCCGCTGCTGCCAATCACGAGCTGACCGGAGAACACGCCGCCTTTTTCGACGCTGATGGATTTCGCCGTGACGTCGCCGTCGAGAGAGGCGTTGCGATGAATCACAACGACTGTCTCGGCAACGACCTCACCGGTCATGTGACCGCGAATCTCGATGCTCTTGACGCGGACACGGCGGAAAAACTGCACCTCCGCTTTGCGTTCCACGAGCAGGTGATCCGCAGTGACGCGGCCCGGAATCTTGCCGCTGTAGTTGACCGTCGCGGTGCCGGCGCAGTGGAGATTGCCGCGCACCTTCCCCTCGATCAGCGCCGAGCGGCACATGACGCTGCTGCTGCTGAGATCACCCTTCGAGGTAACATGCACCTCGCCGTGCGTGCGGATGGCCCGGCTAAATGGCGTGTTGATCTTGTAATCGCGGAGATCGAGATGCGCGCTGCATTTCGGGCAATTCGTCGAGCTAGCGGCAGAATTAACCTCGGTCTTTGCCTTGCAGTCGAAGCACTCGACGACAGAGTTGCGCGGCTTGCTCCACAGCCCGTCGAACTTCCGGAGCAGCGACGCTCCCTCCTCGGCGAGAGACGGCCCGGAATTCTGGTCGCGCACCTGCTGCTGCGCCGCCTTCACCTCCGCCTTGGGCGCGGAAGGTGAGAAGGCGCCGCCGCACTGCCGGCACATCGTGCTCTTGGCGGCAGCATACTCCATCTGCTTAAAGCCGCAGTGTGGACACTCCACACTGAGCTTAGCAGGACCGGTCTTAGCCACTGGTCGCGCGGGGGGCGAAGGTGGCGGTGATTAGCGGCCGAAAGCGGCTTTAGCGGGAGCGGCTGGAGCGTCGTCGCGGACGATCTCAGGACGCGAATTGGCGCCGCCGACCTTGGCGCCGCTGGTGGTGACTTCGGACTTGCCGATGAAGGTGGCGCCTTCCTCGATGACGAGGCGGGCTGCCTTCAGGTCACCTTGGAGTGTGCAGCGCGACTTCAGTTCGCAGCGCTCGCCGACGGTGATGTTGCCCTGCACTTTGCCGAACACGGTGATCGACTTGGTCTTGATTTCGCCGCGGATGTCCGCGTTTTCGCCGATCGTCAAGACACCGTCAGAGTTGATTTCGCCTTCGACTTTGCCGTCGATGAGGAGCTCTTTTTGGAACTTGATCGAGCCTTTGATTTCAACGTCGCTCGAGAGGATGTCTTTGCCAGAATGGTCAGCCATAGGATTTTTTTGATCGGTGTTTGGTGGTGATGTTCGCGAAGGCTCCTCGCGGGGTGCGAGGCCTCCGTTTGTGTCATCGTTGCCCGCGCTTAACGATCCTTCTCCGATCGACGACAGGGGCTTTTGCGGGATGAACTTCTTTAACACGCGGCATTATTGTGAGCGCATCTCTCGTTGTCAACGGCTTCCGGGGTGAGATCGAGGATTTTTGTGGGTTTTCTGAAGAAGGCGCACTAGACTTTTTGCCCGCTCCGAGCGGTTCATCCCGCACCTCCGCAGGCGACATCAGAGCGGTGGGCCCACCTGGATTCGAACCAGGGACCAAGGGATTATGAGTCCCCTGCTCTAACCGCTGAGCTATAGGCCCGTTTACGAGGGAAGAGTAGACACCCGAACCGCATGTTCTACTGTTTTCCTACCCGATTTGGCGCCCACGCGGCCAAAAAAGGCGGCGTCTCTGTGGAAGAAAACGAGTGTGCCTGGACTGCGCGTCTACAAACCGACGGGCCAGTATTACGCCTACTTCAAGGCGAACGGCAAGCCCGTCAGCAAACGATTGGAAACGACCGTTCGCTCAATTGCCGTGCAACGAGTGCGTGATCAGAAGGCCCTGCACCGCGGTTCTCAGCAAACCGCCGCGACGAAAAAGATTCTGACGTTCGGCGACGCGTTGGCGGAATACCGCCACATCGTCGAGACCGCCGTCGACAAGAAGGGCTCCTCGAAAGACTACCGCGAGCAGACGATCGTGGCACTGATCCGTTCCTGGCCGGGTTTGCTGGAAACGGACACGCGGAAGATCACGGAACACGATTGCCGCGAATGGTCGAAATCCTTCTCCGCTGCGTATAGCGCAAGTAGGTACAACAACACGTTAGGGACGCTGCGCGGCGTTCTCCAGATCGCCATCGATCAGGGCTACTTCACGCGCAACGCGGCGATGAACATGCCAAAGATGCGGATCGTGGACAAGCCTCTGACGCTACCAGCATCGGACAAGTTTCAAGAGTTCGTCCGAGCGATTCGAAGCGGAGGTGGTCGCTTCTCCGACGAGGCCGCCGATCCCGCGGAGTTCCTCTCATACAGCGGCTGTCGGAAGGAAGAAGCGGCACGCGCGACGTGGGGCCACGTAAATTTCGGCAAGAATGAGCTGACAATTCTTGGCGACCCGGTGACCGGCACAAAAAACTGGAGCTATCGGACTATCCCGATGGTCGCGCCGCTGCGAAAGCTTTTGCTGCGCATGAAGGCCAAGCTGCTCGAGTCACCGAAAGCGGCCGAACCGATCTGTCGGGTACGAGAATGTCAGAAGTCCATGGACCGGGCGGCGCAGGAAGTAGAGATCACGCGCATGACGCATCATAACTTGCGGGACCTTTTCGCGACGGAGTGCATCGAGGCTGGTGTGCCAGTTCCGACCGTTGCGTTGTGGCTCGGCCACCGTGACGGAGGCGCGCTGTGCATGAAAAAATACGTCACTCCGCGCATCGGCGCCGGGCATGACGCCGCCGCACGCGTGAGCTTCGGGCAAGAAAAGTAGGGCCGTGAGCAAGTTCAGGTTGGATTCCGAGCCGCTCGTCCTCATAGACTGGCGGTGCGCCCGATTTCGGTCATCCGCCCCCGCGCGACTTACACCGTCGCGGAAGTGGCGTGCATGCTCGATCAGAGCCCCGCGACGGTTCGAAGACTGATCGATCGCCGGCACCTCGCGCGAGCACCGGGAGTGGCAGCCGTGCGTATTCCGCACGGCAGCCTCGAAGCCTTTATATCAACGGGTGCTGCCGCACCCATTAATCTGCTGCGGGAATTGAAAGAGAACGGCCCGTGTTTAGTGCTGGATGTCGAATCAATTGCCCAGCTTTACAACGTTCACGTCCAGACCGTCTACAGAATGGTCGGGCGCGGCTCTTTGCCCACCGTGAAGTGGCTTTGGTGCCGCAGAATTTTTGAAGTCGGAGATCACTCGGATTTGGGGTAGTGCTCCCAGCACCGCGGCGGATCCGACCGCATATGGCGCAGGAGTTCCGGGCAACCCTTCGGCAGCGGCTGGATGGGTTCGGCGCGACTCCGATGGCCAAGCACGTTCGTCGGGCGCGAGCCAGACCTTTTACTGGCACCCGCCAAGCGGCTAACGGCGCTAGCCATCGCCGACATCGTTGTTTGCGTGCGCGGCTGATCCCACGCACATCTGCCGAGCGCTCGGCCTTCGGTCACGAGAGCTGGTGTCCGGCCAGCCGGTGAAATCACGCTCGGTATCTCGCGGGCATGTTCCCGCAATCCAGTCTCAAGGCAGATCATCGAACTTCCACCGCTGCGGTGGCGGCACGTCAGCAGACGCTCGATCTGCTGCGCTCTCACCACGCGCACTTCCTCTGGCTTCCGTTGATGATCGATACCGCATTGAATCATTTTCCGGCGGCGAAAGCGCTGCAGGAGATTACAGGTTCCCGCCATTTCTACGAACGGTGCAAGGAGGCGAATGAGCGCTCGCGCTATCCGCATGGGGTTGGAATCAGTCGCGACCCCGAGCGGGCGCGTGGGCGGGTTGATTTGCTGGGAACATTGGATGCCGCTGGCGCGTCAGGCTTTGCACAATGCAGGAGAAGACATCCACGTGGCGGTGTGGCCGACGGGGCACGAGATGCACCAGATCGCGAGTCGGCACTATGCGTTCGAACCGAGGTGTTTTGTCCTGGCGGCAGGGCTCGTGATGCGCGTCAAAGATTTGCCGCCGGGATTGCACGCGAGCACTGAGGTAGCTGAAAATCCTGACGCTTTCCTGCTCCGCGGCCGCAGCGCGATTATCGGGCCCGACGGCAAATACGTCGTCGAGCCGGTCTATGACGAAGAGACGATGGTCACCGCGGAGCTGGATCTAAACGCCGTCGATCAGGAGAAGATGACGCTCGACGTCTCCGGCCACTACAGCCGCCCCGACGTGTTCACGTTCGGAGTCGGCAAAGGCAGCATCTGAGCCCACGTCGCCGACGGGCGAAAACACAGGAACAACGCGGCCGTTGGAGCTCGAACCGCCGAGCAGGCTCGCGACTTTCTCACGGAGACCGCGGCCGCGTACTCGATGAGCCGATCGGCGCCGCACGCTGAACGATTCATGTTCGATCTCCCGCAAGGTGACACGAATGAGCCTGACCACACCACGATCGCGGGCGCGATGGCCCGACAGGCCGGTGGGAAAATCAAAGACGCCATTGTCGGCTAGAAGGCCCATCGTCGCCGACCTGCCGTCGTATCACAGGAAGGCAGCCACGCGGCGTTCGGCGGGCATATTTGCGGCTCTGATCGCTAACGCAGCGACAACCTTGCGATACGAAGGCTTCGGCGCGTCGAGGTTATGCCCGACGCGGCGTAAGGGTCACTAGGGGAGACGCGCGGCAGCAGTACGTTTTTGACTGATCCGCGCATTTGCCGGTCGACTGATTGCGAGCGGGTGGCCGCCTCACCTAGCTTCGCTGCACACGCCAGCTCGGGCAGCCACGGAAGCGGCTGATCGTGTGGGGACACGGGGGAAATCGGCCTCTCCACCGGCTGCCCGCGCTGGCAATCAGTACCTCTTGGAACTTACCTATGCGACTCGTGGACCAATACAGTGAAGGCGATCTCGATGTCCTGCGCGTGGCGGGTGAGATCGACATGCACTTTGCGCCTGGCCTGCGCGCACTTCTCCAAGCCGAGGCAAAGAAAAAGTGCCCTGTCCTGTTGCTCGACATGAGCGGTGTCGATTTCATCGATTCCGTTGGGATCGCAGCGATCCTGGAGTACCTGCGCGTTGCGTCAGATTCGGGCACTCGATTCTGTATCGGCGGCTTGAGCCCTACGCTGCGCACGATCTTCGAGGCCGTCGGGCTCGGCAACGTGATGCCGATCTACATCGACGCGGCCAAGGCGAGAGATGCGGTCATGACAAATAGCCTTCCACCCGTGCCGAAATGGCTCTTCGCGGCTGCCGCGTAACTGACGGCGTGGACGTCGTTCAACTCTGGTGTGCTTTCGGCGGTCTGCGCCGCGTCGTGTGGCACGACGTCGTGCGCCGGTCGTAAACATCGGCCGACACCGCGGAGCCACCGCGCCGCTTACAGGATCTGCTCGATCAATTCTTCGTCATCGCCGGAGACGCTGATCGGGAGCTGCGCGTCTTACCGGCTTCGCGTCTCTTGCGCCGAAGCTCACGCGCGTGCTCGATCGCGGCGGCTTTATCAGCGGCTGGTTGGTAGCCACTTATCCGGTCTGCGGAAGTCAGATCCGCTCGATGATCTGGCGCAGCAGCTGGACGTCTTGCTCGGCAATTTTGACCGATTCTTCGAGTCGCCGGAAGAGCGCCTCCTGGCTGGAGTTGCGCTCACGTTTCATCATCTGGCGATGGAGGGTGATGCGCTCGTTCAGTGTGCGCACTGCCACCCAGAGCGCGCGTTCCAGCGCTTCGCTATGCGCAGCGCTCAGGCTGAGGGGCGAAAACGTGTGGCCGACGTTGCATTGAAAATGCGCCAGCTGCCCTTCTGCAGTCTCGTAAAGAGGCCCGTTGCACTCAGGGCACGCCATCGAGATCTGCTTCTCGGATGGCGGCGGATCCTGAACGAGTTCATCCCTCTCCAGCTTCATCTCACCGGCCTCCATACCAGTTTCCTTTTCCCCTTCCTCACCACGCGCCAGCCGGGTCAGCAAAGCCGGGATTTCTGCAACCGGCAGAACATAGTCGACGGACACATTCTTCATCGCGTTGAGCGGCATGTCCGGCGCGGCGGCTTGCTTTGGATCCTGCACGATGGCGATGCCGTTGCGCGACTTCACGGCGAACAATCCCGCCGATCCGTCATCGAGCGCGCCGCTGAGCACGACACCGGCAACGCGTGAACGCAACTCACGCGCGGCGCTGCGGAAGAGTGCGTCAATCGCGGGTCGCTGACTGTTCTCGCGCGGGCCGGCGGAGAGCTTCATCTCGCCGTCGCGAATCAGAAGATGGCGGTTTGGCGGAGCGACATAGATGTGGTTCGGCTCGTACCGCATCCCGTCTTCGGCTGTCACCGTCGGGATCGCGCCGGAGCGCGCGAGGATCTGCGGCAGCAGGCTCACAGGGCCCACGTGCATCACGACGAAAATCGTCCCAGGATAATCGTCTGGCAGGTTCTGCACGAACAGGCGCAATGCCTCGACTCCGCCGGTCGATGCGCCAACCACCGCGATATCGCGTCGTTGCATCGCTTCCGAATCGCGCGCGATAGGCAGCTGCGCCGTAGGGTTTTGACGCTAGAAGGCGCGTCACACGTCGTGCGCGGTGAATCCGGTCGCTCTACCCTCGTAACCGGAGTGACGCCTCAAGCCCCGCGATACCAATCATAAACCTCGCCATTCGGCTCAATAGGCGGCAGCAACTTTCTGCGGTGGTCACGTTCGCAGTGGACGACCACCGCCGTGTGCTTGGGATAATTGCGCAGAACGTGTGGTTTAACTTTATGCTCGTCGTGTTCGCTGTAGTTGCGCGAGCGCCGGTCGCCTGAGTAGCCCCACGACTTCTTGATCATTTGCCTTTGCCGAGTAAGTCCGCGCTTTCGGCCGCGCCTTCTTCATCGGCGGCTTTGAAGATGTGGTGTGGGAAATGATCCGTCGGCGCACGTTCGAACATCTGCTTTCGTCGTCCTGCGTTTCATCAGTGAAATGAGAAAGGCTGCGCGGGTGGAGCTTCGCAGGACGATTCCAATGAATGCTACCGGCGCAGTGCCCGTGCCGCTGATCAAAAACCTCCGGCCGTAGGTCGGGAGTTATTTCGAACAGCGCGACTTGCGAACGGTAATATGACGTTCGCGGCACCTGGCGGTCTCGTTGTGTCGACCGCGAGGTGGAGAGTTGTCAATCGGGCGGGTTACTTTCGGCGTCCAGCTTCGGGACGGCCATGACGGTGACGTCGCGTATGCGCCAGTTCAGCGAGCGCGCTTTGCCGGCCGCTTCGTCGATGCGCCGCGGCAGGTCTTCCACTGAGGCACGTGGCTGGATGAACACCTCGCCGTAGAAGACGTGACCGATTTCGCGGAGCCGCACCGCCGCATCCTCCACCCAATCCAGTTCCTGCATCGCGTTCCGCAATTGGTCGGGCAGCGGTTCGGGGCCGGAGCGGTCTGTCTTCATCGGCCGCCGCTCGATCAAGTCGCCCACGGCTGCGCTCAGGTTCGTCCAGCCGTCGTGCAGAATGCTGAGCGAGACAAGCGACGCCGCGAGCGGATCGATCCACCAAAAGCCGAGCCCGACGCCGAGCACGCCGATCGCGGTGGCTGTCTCGGCCATCCAGTCGGCCTTCATCATTTGCGCATCGGCGAAGAGCACCTTGTCGTGGATTTGCGGTGCCAGCTTTAGCTTCGCGCGTCCAAGGAAAACGCTCGGCACGGCGGTGTAGACGACGGCGCAAAGCATCGGCCAGCCGGCCCAGACCGTGTGCCCGAAGATCTCCATTCCGCCGATCGTCGTGCGCTCCCCCGCTGCGAATTTCATCACCGCCTCGATGAGGAGAAACGTTCCCATCCCGATCAACGCGAGCGAGGCCGTCAGGTAGCCAATCGAGACCGCTCCATGGAATCCGTACGGGTAATTCTTGCTCGCGGGCCAGCGCGCGATCCGGATGCAGATGAGGAACGTGATCGCCGGAATGATGCTGAGCACATCCTCGAAGAAGCTTGTTCGCATCGCCTGCGAGCTCCCCATCGTGAGGCCGAGAAACGTGGCCGACGTGCAGATGTAAATGACGGTGATGATCTCGAGCCGGTGCGCTTTCTTCAGCACCGCCTGTTTCTCCGACGGCAGATCGAACTCGCGGACCGGTCTCATGGCGCAGGCTGGCTCAGCTCGTGGAGGCGCTGGCTGAGCTTCGCCTCGTCCTGCTGACCGAGAAAGCGGTCTAACGAGAAGAGCAACGCACTCTCTCCCTGCGTCGCCGCGATGACGCGAGGGGTCTTCTTCCCTTCCCGGTCGGGCGCCTCCAGATACGGCTGGCTTGCCGCTACTTCGGGTGCATACGGCGTCGTCTCCTCCAGGCCAGCTGCCAAAACATCGATTTCCCGCCGATGCAGCGCCTTCACCAATTCAGCCACCGAATCCCTGCGCCAGACGATGCGCGCGCCGAGCGTTTGCGCCCATTGCTCGATCAGCTCTGGCTCAAGCCCGGTGGCGCGATCTCCTTCCCACCGCACCCACGGTTCATGTTCCGCGACGCCAACGCGCACCTGTCGTTCAGATTCGATCTTCTTCAGCGCGCCGGCCGAATCGCGCGGCAGACGATCGCAACCTGCGATCAGCAACACCGCCGCGAAGATGGTAGCGGATCGGCCGGTGAGTCGTTTCACGTGCAACAGAGTGTTAACGCCGACACGCCATCGGCAACCTCCCGGACTAACGAATGCCGCGCTATGGCACCTAACCAACGGAAACGCGCCAGCGCTCGCAATTAGCCTTAGGTGCTTGCGGGAGATCCTGTGCGGTCAGCTTTTCTGGACAGCCGTCGGGTTGACCATGTTCCGCGTTGCGGAGCCGAGCGGTGCCCGCTGTCAATCGAGAGATCGAGTGCTGGACAGGCGAAGGCCGACCTCGCCGCCAAGTTCGCGTCAGTCGTTCGGCGGAGCTAGCGCACGGTCTCTTCCGGGACCGGAGAGGCGCTCCTGGTCGCTGGCGGCGCTTCTCCACGCTTATCCCTTCTTTCCTGCGCATCGAGCCAAGCGAAAAGTGTGATCGCGAGCGCGCCGATCAACATCGCGCGGGAAATGGTCATATAAACGACGATGCCTGACGACGGCGCGCGGCTACAGGTTAGCCGCCTTGCACCTGCCTGCCCTGGATCTCGCCGCGCCACGCGCCGGTTTCGCGTCCACGCTCCTCGATAAACGCCTTGAAGCGCTCGAGATCACCTTTGACCTGCGCGGAGACAACACCCAGCGCATCGCCAACGTTCTCGACCACGCCTTCCGGGTCGTATGAGAGCTCGAGCGTCACCCGCGTCTTCCCGTCGGAGCCTTTGTCGAAGCGGACCTCGCCGGCATTATGTGCGCCAGACGTGCTCCGCCAGGCAATCCGCGTGTCCTGCTCCTGCTTGAAGATTTCGGCGTCCCACTCCTTCTCCTTGCCCGCGATACTCGCCCGCCAATGCAGCCGCTTATCGTCCAGCTGCCGCACCTCTTTCACGTTCGACATGAAGCGCGGGAACTCCTCGAACTGCGTCCACTGGTTGTAGACCGTCTCGATGGGCGCCTCGACTTCGATTGATTGTTCGATTGTTTCCATGGGTGATCCTTTCGTTGGTGCGAAATGAAAACGCCGCCGGGCGTCGAATCGGTTTGCTGCATTGCGTGAACAAAGTTTCGCGCTGAGCTGCCGGCGATCGCATCGACGCGATTCGTCTGGCCGGCGCAAAGGCTCAGCGCCTATCGCGGCCGGCGCCGATTAGCGCGTCCAGAATCCACGCTGTGCGCGATCACGTCCGATGAATAACGAAACGGCACTCATTACCGGATCTTCGAGCGGCATCGGCATGTATCTCGCGCACGAATTCGCGCGCAACGGTCACCCGGTCGTGCTCGTTGCACCGGTGGAATCCGAGCTGCGGGAAGTCGCGCAGCAGCTCAGGCAATTCGATGGGGGCACCGAGCCGATCGTGATCGCGAAAGATCTCGAGCAGCCGCATGCGGCGCAGCAAATCTTCGACGAACTCCA